>JBEKNK010000025.1:0-33622 GCA_049522915.1 Solirubrobacteraceae bacterium
AAGAGTCCTCCGCGAGCGCTGCCCTGCCAACCACGTGCGCGGATCCACCAAGTTCTACAGGCGGGCCTGTTTCGAGCAGGTCTACCCGTTGCCGATGCGGCTCGGTTGGGACACCTCCGACGAGCTGCGCGCGCGCATGCTCGGCTGGCGCACCCAATCGTTCTCGGTGCCCTCGGGGGATCCGATCCACCTCAGACCAACCGCGACGCAGGACGGCGCGGCTCGGGGGCACCGACGCAATGGGGTTGCCGCCTACACCTACGGGGCGGCCCCGGCGTGGGTGATTCTCGGCGCTGCGCGGCGGATCTTCGATCCGCCGCGCGTCGTGGGCGGGCTGAACTATCTCGTCGGCTGGCTGAGCGCGGCGATCCGATCGTACCCGCGAGCCGACCCTGACCAGCGCGCCTTTCTCGCCCGCGAGCACAGGGAGCGCCTGCGGCGAGAGCTTGTGCGGCGTGTTGCCCGCTGAGCGCGCCACTCCCCAGGTTGCCGCGGGTGGGGGCGCTCCGCAGGAGCGCCCGCGGCGCCCGCGCAGGACTCTCCCACCTTACTGGTGGGCGGCGGCGGCGGCGCTGGCGATCGCGCTGGCTGTCGGCCTCGCTGTGATCGTCGGCGGCGCCAGGACGGGCAGCGTGATTGTGCCGCCCGCCAACGAGCACGACGTGACGTCCTGGGCACCGCCGGGCACGCGGCCACTGCCCGATGCGCAGGCCGCGGCACTCGTCGCTCGCCAGCCGGAGAACCGGCCTGCAAACGCCGCAGCGAACGACTACGTGCCGACCAACGCCGAGCTCGCCGCGTTTCATGTGGCCCAGAAGGCGGCACGGGCGCAGGGAGTTTTCAATCCGCTCACCAGGTACGTGACCGGTCGCCCCGGGATACGCGATCCCACGACCGACGAGCTGATTCAGTGGGTGTCGCACAAATGGGGCATCCCGACGAATTGGATTCGGGCGCAGATGGTCGTCGAGTCCGACTGGCAGCAGTCCCAGCTCGGCGACGCTACGACGGTCAGCGCGAGCTGGGCCAGGCTGTATCCGACCTTCTCGCGCCTGCTGCGATCGAACACGGTCTATGAGTCGCTCGGGATCGCCCAGGACAAGTGGGTTCCGAACGGCTCGATCGGCGCCGGCACCGAACCGCTGCGCTGGAAGTCGACCGCGTTCAGCCTTGACTACTACGCCGCGACCGTGCGTTACTACTTCGACGGCTACTGCAGCTGGTGCTCGGCCGGCTATCGCGGGGGCGAGGAGTGGAACAGCGTTGGTGCCTGGTACTCGCCGCAGCCGTGGGGTAACGCGGCCGCCCGCTCGTATATCCGCGCCGTCCAGGCTGCACTTGCACAGCATCCCTGGACCCGCCCGGGGTTCTGAGCGTGGGGCTGATCGCGGCTGCGCCGCGTGTCAGGTCTGCAGCGTCTGTTCGCTCTTCGGCGCATCCTGCGCGAGGAGCGCTCGTCGCCGCGGCATTCTGAAGCGGCGGCTGAGCGCGCCGAGCATTAGCAGCGGCGCATCCAGCAACCCCGGCAGCGGATCGTCGGCGGCGAACATTGCACGCTCGAGGGGCCGTCGCAGCGACGCAGCATAGGCTCGCGGCGAGAGCCGCCCGCTCGCCATCTCACGCGCGCAGATCGGGATGTCGGTGCTGCCACGGACCCAGCGGACGCCGACGCGGGCGCGCGCCGGGGGCGGCGTCTCGCCGTGCAGCAGGCGCCACTGCAGCGCGACGAAGTCGACCCCGGCCCTTGGCCCAATCGACTGCCAGCCCCAGATCCGCGGATTGATGTCCAACAACTTCGGCCGTCCGTCGCGCCGGTCGCGCTTGAACTCGATCTCGATCAAACCGCTGTAGCGCATGCCTTCGATCAGACGCACAGAGGCGGCCTCGATGTCGGGCGCCTCGATCGTGTAGACCATCGTGCTCTCGCGCCCGAAATCCATCGGGAACTGGCGCGCGCGGCAGGCCGCAAGCGACGCCAGCACCTGGCCCTCCTGCGCGAGTGCGGCGTAGGAGAGCTGGCACTCGCCGCCGCCGGGGATCAGCTCCTGGACGATGATCTCCTCGGAGGGCACCAGCTCGCTGGCGGCCCGGTAGGCCGCGCGCAGCTCGGCGCGGTTGCCGACCGGCCAGGCCTTCTCGGTCGTGAAGCGGTTGCGCTCGCGCTTGTACGCCGGCTTGAGCACCGCGGGGAAGCTGACGTCGCCCGTCTCGAAGCCGTCGGCCTGCGCCAGCCACGTGCGCGGCTGGTCGATGCCGACTTCGACGCCGAGCTGGTAGGTCAGGCGCTTGTCGTAGGCCCAGCGCATCGCGCTCCACTCCGGCACGCCCATCACGTAGTGCTCGCTCAGCGTCGCGTGAAAGCGCGACAGCAGCGCCGCCGTCTCGTCATCGGTTGGGATCAGCGTCCAGCCGTCAAAGCCGTCGCGCTCCGCGAGCTTCAGCAGGTGCGCGATCTTGACGGCGTCCTCCGCGCGCGCGGGCCACGCGAGAAAGCCGCCCGCGTAGCGGGAGCGGCCGGCGATCGTGTGGGCCTCGCTGCGGATCAGCGAGACGGGGATGCCCTGCCGTCCGAGGCTTCGCACGACGCCAAGGCTGCGATAACTTGCGCCCAGCACGATCGCGCCGCCCGCCGGCTTCCGTCCCGACATCACTCGCTTGCCCCGCTGGCGCGCGTCGCGCGCCGCGTCCGCGGCGCCGCGGTCCACGCCGGCACATTCCGCGGCCCTGCCTCCCGGTCCGCCAGCGAAACCATGCGTGTCCCCCGCAAGCGTTGCAATCTGGTCACCTCGGTGACACGCGTATTCGGCAAAGGCCCCCCATCCTTGGCTCTAGTCCTTGCGCGATCTGCATCATGCAGCGTAGCGGTAGAGGAGCTCACCCGTGACGGTACATAGCAGCGGGGGAAGGTGGCGGATCGCCGCGGAAAGCAGCGTGTGCTGTGCGATCGGCGCCCCGGCGGTGCCCCCGCTGGTCAGGCGGGTGTAGACGAGGGGTTGCTCATCGGATCCCCACGTGAGCTTGAACTGGCGAAGACTCTCGTGCTCGAGCTCGGTTCGACCGAAGTCGAACAGCCCCGCTGCGTCCACGCAGGCGCGCTGGATCGCGCTCCAGATGATCAGGTGGTTCGGCCGCAGACGCCACGCCGCCGGATCCGACGCGGCGTACTTGTAGAGCACCACGCTGTCCGAGCGCAGCAGCACCGCACCGGCGACCGGCCTGCCATGCGCGTAGGCGAGCAGCACCGAGCCCAGCCCGGGTTCGATCATGCGCTCCCACAGCAGCCGGAAAAACCGACGCGGCTGCACCGGCGTGCCGTGTCGCCGGCGTGTGGCCAGATGCAGTCGGTAGTAGACCTCGCAGAGGTCCTCGCGGGAGGCGCCGATGCGGATCGTGAGCGCGCGATCGCGCTCGGCCTTGCGGATGGCCCGCCTCACGAGCGAGTGGTGAAAGCGCTCGAAGGCCTCCGCGGGGTCGTGCGGCAGCTTGAGCAGATGCCTATAGCCGACGGCCGGCAGCGCAGGCTCGAGCTCGAGCGCCCCGCGTACCTCGAGCGAGTCGACCCCGGCGCCGCGACGCGCGGCGTCCAGCGCCGTGGCCATCGCGGTGGCGGGCACGTCCGGCCCGAGTAGCGGCGGGCAGTAGTCCGTGAAGGGCAGCGACACCCAGGCCCGACGGCGCAGGCGTCCGCGCACGGCGACGACCGGCAGGCCGGCGGTCAGCGCACCGGTCTCGCCGACCGCGGCCAGGACGAAGGGCTCAAGCCCGTAGCAGTCGGCCAGCAGGCTCGCCCATTCGGGGTGGTGGCATGGGCTTGCACCAGCGTGCGCGGCAACGAAGCTGCGCCACCGCACGTCGCCGATCTCCAGGCGCTGAAGCGGCTCGCTCGCGCGATCGGTTTGCGGCGCGCGGCTGTTCATGGGCGGAGCATGAGCTGGCATTCGGGCTGCTAGCCGACGTGCCGGGCAAGCGTGCGCAGGCGGCGACGGCCGCTCGCACGCGTCGCTGGCTGGCGCCGCAGCGCCGCCTCGTAGGCGGCCAGCAGCGCCACGCGCGAATGTTCCCAGGAGAGGCTCGCCTCGACGCGCTCGCGCCCGATGCGACCCATCGCTAGCCGCCGCTGCGGGTCGTCGAGCAGATCGGCGATCGCCCGTGCAAAGGCCCGCGGTTGGTTGGCTCCGGCGTAGATCGCGGCGCCGTCTGCGGTGACTTTCGTCTCGGTCAGCTCGTAGGCGACGACCGGCCGTGCCATCGCCATGTACTCCGCGACCTTGACCAGCGTCGAGGCGTCGCTGAGGCGGGTCTTGGGGTCGGGGGCCAGGCAGACGTCCGACGAGCACAACAGCGTGCGCAACTCGGGGTCCTCGAGCCAGCCCGCGAACTCGACGTGGTCGTTCAGTCCCAGCTGGTCGGTCAGCTCGCGCAGTCCGGCGAGCGAGGGCCCGTCGCCGGCGAGCACGGCGTGCCAGTCCTCGCGCAGCTCGCGCAGATGGGCGAGCGCGCGGATCGCGTGGTCGAGCCCGTCCTGGGGCGCCATCTCGCCGATGAAGCTGATCAGGTGCTCGCGGCCGCGCTTGAGCGCGGGGTCGCCCGGGACGGGCTGAAAACGGGCGAGTTCGGGTCCGCTGCGGACGACGAAGACATCCTCGACGCGTCTGCCGCCGCGGCGAATAGCCACCTGCCGATAGGACTCGTTGGTCGCGATCACCAGGTCAGTCAGCCGGAAGTTCAGCCACTCCAGTACCAGCGCCAGGCGAAAGAAGATGCCGCGGCCCTCGCCGAAGCGGGCGAGGTAGAGCTCGGGCGCGAGATCGTGATGGTCGAAGACGAAGCATGCGCCGCGGCGCTTGAGAAAGCGGACGGACAGCAGCAGGAAATCGGGTGGATTTGATGCCTGCACGACATCGAATCCACGTTCCCCGGCCACCTTGCGCGCCAGCCGGCGGATGTGCCAGAAGGCCATCGCGTATTCGCGCAGGTAGCTCAGTGCGCTGCCACTCGCGTGCACCGGCGGGTATCTGAAGATTTCGACGCCGTCGCGTCGCTCGAAGCGGCCGCTGTTGCGCTCGTCCCCTTCCGGGCAGATCGCGACGACCTCGTAACCGGCCTGCTGGAGCGCACGCAGTTCGTTCCACACACGCCGGTCGCTCGGGACCGGACAGTTCTGCGTTATCACCAGCACCCGCGGCGGCGCCGGCTCGCCGGAGCGCTCCTCCGGCATCCGGTTCGGCTGCGGGCGGGCTTCGCTGCTCTCACGGCTATCTGGCGCGGCGCTGCGCTGCTCGACGATGGCGATCAGCCCATCCCTCTCGCCGCTTTGGTCTCAAACCCCGTCGTCTGCTCGACGGCGGCGCCCGCGGCCAGCGTCTCACGCTCGCGCCGCGGATTCTCCAGGACCACCAAATCCTGGCTCGTGAACCACCAGCTGCGCGGGAGGACCGTGACCACGTCGAGGTGCTTGGACCACTCGCGGCGAACGTAGCTCTCGCTGTTGAAGGTGATCCCGTATGCCTCGGAGGTGCCGACGAAGTTGAAGTTGTTCCAGGCCGAGCGGCCGTAGGGCGCGAACACGATTCCGGGACCGTCGAGGGACCCGTAGTCAGCCAGACGCGATTGGAAGTCGCGGCTGACACCGAGCAGGCGTCCCGAGCGGTAGCCATCGAAAGCGTGCTCGCCGTAGACCGAGATCAGCGCGAGTCCGCCTGGTCGCAGCACCCGTTTGATTGCCTGCAGCCAGCCGCGCTGCGCGTCGGCGTCGATGTGTGTGAACACCGAGCTCGAATAAACCAGGTCAAAGGTCGCGTCCGGGTAGGGGAGCGGAGGGTTGAGACCGTTGCGCGCCAGGCGAACACCCGCGAGATGGCTCTGCGCCCACTCGATTGCCTCGCCGTCGATGTCGCAGCCAAACAGCGCCGGTCCGGACTCGCCGCGACGCTCCAGCTCGCCGAGCACGCGCCCGCAGCCGCAGCCGAAGTCGAGTACGCGGTCGAAGTCAGGCAGCGAGCGGCCCGCCGCCGCCAGCGCAGCTTCGAGCTCGTCGGCGCTGCGGCGCGCCGAGTCGATGAACAACTGGATTCCCGGCCGCCCGGAGCGCGCCCGCAGGGCGCCCGGGGGCACTGGCCGCAGGTCGCCACTCGTCGCGTGGTAGCGCCTAATGCGCAGGGGATCGACCGAGTCGGAGAAGGCCTTTCCGACGTGCTTGAGCGGTGCGGGCAGCAGCAGCCGCAGCCTCGTCCTTGATCGCTCGCCGATCCTCGCCCGAGTCTGTGGCTGTTCTGCCATCTCAGTCGTGTTGGCCGCCACCATTGGCTGTCTGGGGCACGGCCCGAAACACGACGAGGTCCGCAGCCGACCAGGCGCGAGCGACGTCGAAGCCGCAGTCGGTAAGCCAGCGCTCCAGATCCTCCGCCCGCTCGGGGCGGTCGTGGATCCGAGACGTCGGCGTGAGCGCATCCTCCGGTCGTTCGGGGCGCACGACGTCACCCAGCACGAAGCAGGATCCCGGTGCTAGCGCGCCGTGGACGCGCGCAAACAGCTCGCGCTTCTGGCGACTGCTGAGGTGGTGGACGGCCAGCGAACTAACGACGAGGTCGAACTCGCCGCTGGGGAGTGGATCCTCGAGTTTGCCGACCACCAATTCGGCCAAGTTCTCGGACGGGAGGCGGGAGCGGGCCACGGCGAGCATCTGTGAACTAGCATCGATTGCGGTGACACGGGCCCCGGGATGGACCCCCAGGACGGCGGCCGCCGTCTCGCCGGTGCCGCTGCCGAGGTCGAGGATGGAGCGAGCGCTTGTGCCGCGCGTGGCGTCGGCGATCGCGGCCTGCAGCTCGCGGTAATGCGGCACGTTGGCCGTGACCTCGGAGACGTAGCTTGCGGCGGAGAAGTGGTACTGCCTGGGGCGCCTGCGCACGCCAGCTGTGCTGCGGCGGGCGCTGAGCGCTTGCGTGACCGAGCGCGAGGCGAAGCTCACGCCGCTCACGTGACGATTTAAGGGGCCGTACGCCCAGATCGCCGGCCAGCCGAGTATGTGCAGGCCGGGCAGCGAGCTGACGAAGCCACGCCGCAGAACGGGATACCCGTTCACGGTCGTGATTCCCGCGAGCAGCTCAGGCGCCAGAAACGAGTAGCGTGCGAGGTCGACCTTGTAGCCGGTGGCGAGCAGCAGGTGGTCGCACTCGAGCGCGTCTGCACCCTCACGCTCGATGCGCACCCGGTCTGCGTGGACGCTCACGCTGCGGATCGCGTGACCGGTCTCGAACGGCACGTCCTTGGTGCGCTCGATGAGCCACGCTCCCGCTGCCGGCCGCGAGCACCGCCGCGAGGCCTTCGCGCGCAGCTCGTCCGGCAGCTGGCGAAACAGCCCCGGCGCGGAGACAACGCGGCTCAGCCCGGCTGGGCCCACGTCCGTGGGGGAGTAGAGAACCTTGCTCAGCACGGGCGCGGAGTGCAGCCAGGCGCTTCGCGTGAGCCAGTGCACGCCCGGGGCCCTCATAACGACACGGACGCTCGCGCCTGCTTCGTGCGCAAGCGCCGCGCACTCGATCCCGCTCTGGCCGGCGCCCATCACCACGAGCTCCCTGCCGGCGAAGATGCCGAGATCGGTGTGGTCGCCGGCGTGGGAGACGAGACTGGTGGGCAGATCGGCAAACTCGGGTGGGACCCAGCGGAACTGGGGCGTGCCAGCCGCGAGCACAACGCGCTCAGCGCGGATCGTTTCGCCGTCCTCGAGCGTGGCGACGAAGCTTCCGTCACGAGTGGCGAGACCGGCGACGAAGCGGCGTTCGACCTCGATCGCCGCCTGTCTGAGGAACCAGTGTCCGTAGTCAATGAACGCATCGCGCGGTACCGGTGCCAGCAGTGGCGTTCCCTGCCGCTCGTGGAAGGCCTCGATCGTCAGTTCACCGGCGGGGTCGGAGAGACTCGAGGCGCTGGCCGGCGAGCGCAGGCACATCCCCTTTGGCATCGCGCTCCACGAGCTCATCGGATCGCCGAGGACGCGGTGCTCGACGCCGGCCGCGCGCAGGTGAGACGAGAGTGAAAGACCGTACGGTCCGGCTCCGATTACGAGTGTGTCGATCGAACTCTGCAGATCCATTTGCGGACTCGGCTCCTTCCTTTTTTCGACCGGGCGCTCCAAGCGGCGCCTCGCTGGGCGCAGAGTTTATGCGTGAAACGGCATCTCCGCGCGCTGATATGGAGCGTCGAGGCCGACCCGGCTCGACGCGCGATGAGGCGGACGGCAAATGCTCCGCTCGCATCCGCGAGTGAGTTCAGCCTGCGCGCACACGATCTCCGATGCCGTGACGGCCTCAGCGGCCGCCGGCGACGCGCCGTGCGACGCGGCGGATCTTCGGCGCCAAGGTCGTGCGGCGGATCAGCGACTTCACAGCTCGGCGGCTTCGTGATGCGCCAGCAGCAAGCGACGGCCGCTGAACCGCGCCCTCTGCGAGGCGCACGGTGCCATTCATCAGCATGCGCTTGTAGCGGTAGTCGCCACGGCCGAGATCGATCACCCCGATATTGGCGTCGGGTGCGGTTTCGGTGAGCTTCAGCAGCAGGATGAGCCCCGGCGAGTACGTGGAGAACTCGGGGTCGTAGGCCGGAAACCAGGAGTGGCAGACTCCTGCCGAGCGGATGCCGAGGTGTCCCGCGACCGGCCGGACATCGGCGTACAGGAACGACAATAGCCCGGAGAAGTCCTCGGTTTGGGCCGCGTGGGCCCGTCGCAGCACGTCGGGAATCCACGCCTGCTCGAGGATGTTGCTGGCGCCTGTCTTTTCGTACTGGTCGGCCTTCCAGCCAAGCAGCGTCGCCAGGGCCTCCGGGTCGTCACTGTGACGTTCAAAGCGGAGCTCGCCGTAGTCGCGTTCCAGCTTGCGCGTTTTCTCGCGGAGCCGTCTGATCGTCGGACCGTGGGTCCTCTCGACTGTGCGCATGTAGGTCTCAAAGTCGTCCGCGAGGATGATCTGCATCGAGTCCTCTCGATCACGATGAAACGGCTCGAATGGGGCTTGCGCGGCGACAAGATGGTGGAACTCCCAGGTCTTGAGACCGCAGGCCCGGATCAGTTCCCGGGCGTCCCACGACGTGTCCGCGGGTGCGACGAGCCCGTGGTAGTCGGACAGGATCGAACCGACGGGGCGACCCGAGCCGAGTCGCCCGCGCTGGAATGGGAAGAGTCCGACGATCCGCCCGTCCTGCTCGAGAACGGCGACGTGCACGTCATCGCGCGTCGCCGCGACGATTGAGGTGAAGGTCGGAGAGAAGAACGGGCTGGCTAGCTCGGGAGCGCCGCGTCGAATCTCGGCCCACCGCTCGAGCTCGTGGTCGCTCAGCGCCTCGACGGGCACGACCCGCACGCTCATGGCGTGGCGTTCATCGTCAGCTGCCTCAACTCGACCGACTTGGCGTGTCGAGTCGCGACGCTCGCGAGCTTGCGGGCCGGTCCCCGCCAGCCCGGTTCAGCGGCATGTCGTACGGTCCTTCGCAGAAGCCGCAGCATAGTGTGCGGCGCCTTGCTGAGCCATCAGCAAACCAGGCATCGTGGCCCGTTCCCTTGGCGGCCCGGTGCGCTCGGCAGCTACGCGGGCGCGTCCCGCCGACGCCGGTCGCCGCGCGACACGTCCGTGCGCCCCAATGATCGTCGAGAGCCGCTCGGCCGGACCACCCCAGGCTCGCCGGAATGGCCGCCACGCATGGTCGCACGCCTGACCGGGCGCTCGCACCTGCCCACTCGGGCGGCGAGCATCACCGCTTCAGACAGGTCCTGTCCTCCCCGCTGGATCAGCGCGCAATCGCGGTGGACCCAATTTGCGGAGTGCCTGCGTGAACACCGCAGGCCAGCCGTCAGACTGCCCTCGCATTACCCGGGTCGCCAATACCGGAGAAATATCACCGGCCCTAGGAGCAGTCCCTCATATAGGAATTCACCAGTCCCTGGTACAGGAAGCCACGAGAGCCAAGAGGATGAACTTACGACTCAACGTCGAACCGCGCACGCGTTTGGTCCAGGACATACCGTCGCGACGGCGGCGGTCCGACGCCCGGACGGCGCCGGCGGTCGAGGTCCCACTCTTCGACCTGGCACGTGGTCTGGCTCCTCTACGCGCCGATGCGCTGGCTGCCTTCGAACGTCTTTGGGCAGCGGGACAGTTCACGCTCGGGCCCGATGTCGAGGACTTCGAGCGCCGCTTCGCTGAGTTCTGCGGAGCCGATCACTGCGTCGGTGTCAGCGACGGCACCGTCGCCGTTCAGCTTGGACTGATCGCGCTCGGGGTGGCGCCGGGGGCTGAGGTGATCACCGTGCCGAACACGTTCGTCGCCACCGTTGAGGCGATCGACGCGGCTGGAGCGAAGCCGGTCCTGGTCGACGTGGATCCGGTCCACCGTTGCATGGACGCCGGCCGGCTTTCCTCGGCAGTCGGTCCCGAAACGGGCGCCGTCGTCGCCGTCCATCTGTTTGGCCGGCTCGCACCGGTCGCCGAAATCTCCGCGATCTGCGCCCGCATCGGCGTGCCACTGCTTGAAGACGCCGCCCAGGCACACGGCGCGCAGCGCGGCGGCCGCCGCGCCGGCACCTGGGGAGACGCCGCCGCGTTCTCCTTCTACCCAACAAAGAACCTGGGCGCCGCGGGCGACGCGGGAGCGATCATCTTCCGTGACGCCGATGCTGCGAGCGCCGTGCGGTCGCTGCGCCACCACGGGTCGCTTCCCGATCAGCCGAACCGACACGTCCTGCGCGGCACCACTGCCCGGCTCGACAACCTTCAGGCGGCCCTGCTGACACTGCGGCTCGCCCGCCTCGATGATGAGAACGAGCAGCGCCGCCGGGCCGCAGCTCTCTACCGGCAGTTGCTTGCCGACTTGCCGCTGACCCTCCCGCCCGCCGACGGACCCGACGAGGCGCAGGTGTATCACCTGTTCGTCGTCGAGGTGGCCGACCGCGATGCCGTGCTCGCGAGCCTTCGCAGGGCGGGCATCGGCGCTGGGATCCACTATCCGACGCCCATCCACCTCCAGCCGGCGTGGCGTCATCTGGGCCACGCCCGCGGGGACTTCCCGGTTGCCGAAGCACTCGCCGACCGTTGCCTTTCCCTGCCGTGCTTCCCGGGAATCACCGAGGAAGAGCAGCTGCGCGTCGCGAATGCGCTCGCCAGGGCGCTAGCGGATCCTCGATGAGATCATTTCGCGGCGGACTTCCGGCTCGCCGGCTCGCCGGCGCCGGCCGGCACTGCGCAGCGCGTGAGGCGCGATCGCGTGCCGGCGCTGAGTCCATGCACAACAGCGGCGCGTACTGCGCAGGGCGGCGCGATCGCCGGTCCCTGCGCGCGCGGCACCCGCCCACGACCAGCCGAGCGCCGCGATGCCCGCAATGATTGACGGGCGGCTGGGCTTGGCGCTCGTCGGTGTCGGCTACTGGGGCCCGAACCTGCTCCGCGCCGCCGCCGATCTCGAGGATGCCGAAGTGACGGTGATCTGCGACACCTCCCCCGAGGCGCTCGCCACTCAGGCTCGGCGGCACCCGAGCATCCGCCTGACCTCACGGCTCGAGGATGTGATCGAGGACGGCACGATCGACGCGGTGCTCATCGCCACGCCCGTTCAGACCCACCACGAGATCGCTCAGCGGTGTATGCGGGCCGGCAAGCACGTGTTCGTCGAGAAGCCGATCGCCACCAGCAGCGAGGACTGCGGTGACCTGATCAGCTGCGCCGTGGAGCACGGGCTGATCCTGATGCCCGGTCACGTCTTTCTGTACTCACCGCCGGTCGTGGCGATCAAGAGGCTGATCGACGACGGTGCGCTCGGCGACATCTACTTCATCACCTCGACGCGCGTCAACCTCGGGATCCATCGCAGCGACTCGAGCGTGATCCAGGATCTCGCGCCGCACGACTTCTCGATCCTCCACTACTGGTTCGGGATGCCGACGTTCGCCAGGTCGATCGCTCGCGACTCCGTCGTGGCAGGGCTGTGGGATGTCGCGTTCATCGATCTTGGATACGCAAACACCGGGATGCTCGCGCGCGTCGAGCTGTCGTGGCTCGCGCCGACCAAGCTCCGCCGAACCGTGATTGCAGGGAGCAAGGCGATGGTGGTCTACGACGACACCAGCAGCGAGCAGGTTCGGATCTTCGATCGCGGCGCCGAACTGGTCGAACCGCACAACTTCGGCGAGCATCGAATGTCCTACCGCTTGGGCGACGTCCTCTCTCCGCATCTTGAAGCCGAAGAGCCGCTGCGGCGCGAGCTGGAGGATTTCGTTGCGTCGATGCGTACCGGTGCGCAGCCCCGCTCGCACATGCACCTGGGGCTCGACATCGTGCGGATGGTGGAGGCGGCTGAGCTTTCGCTCGTTCACAACGGCGCGCCGGTGCAGGTTATCGCGCCGGACGGGGAGCGCCGCCGTGTGCCCGATCGCAGGGCGCTGAGCCGCGTGTCGGGGATCACCGAGGTTTCGCGGCTGGGCGAGGACGCAGCGGCGATGAACATCTCGCGCACCGCCGGCTGAGAACTTTCGCCGCCGCCGTGTTGACGCCTTGCCATAGTAGGGGCGGATGCCGTTCGACTCCCCGCAACACTGGCGGCAAGCTCGCAGCTTCCACCATTCCCGCTACGACGAGGGTGCGCTCCTAGCGCGCGAGTGCACGGCGTCGGTCTGCCTGCCCGCGCGCGACTGCGCGGCGACGATCGGTCCGATCGTCGAGCTGCTCGCCGGCCTGCGCGAGCGGGGCGCGATCGACCAGCTCGTGGTGATCGACGGCGGATCGAGCGACGACACTGCGAGGATCGCCGTCGACGCGGGCGCGAGCGTCTTTCCCGAGTCCGCCCTGATGAGCTCCTACGGACCGGTCGCGGGAAAGGGCGACGCGATGTGGCGCTCGCTCAGCGTGCTCGATGGCGATCTCGTGTGCTTCCTTGACGCCGACGTGCTCGAGTTCCCCGTGCACTACGCGATCGGCCTGCTCGGACCGCTGATCGAGTTCGACGAGATCGAGTTCGTCAAGGCCTTCTACCGGCGGCCTTTTCGCCAGGGCGACGTCTCGCTGTCCGACGGCGGCGGCCGCGTGAACCATCTGCTCGCGCGCCCTGCGCTCGCCGTCTTCTACCCGGCGCTCGCCGGTGTTCGTCAGCCGCTGGCCGGTGAGATCGCCGCGCGGCGCTCGCTGCTCGAGCGGCTGCCGTTTGCGACCGGCTACGGCGTTGAGATCGTGATGCTGCTCGACGTGCTCGAAGAGGTCGGGCTCGACGGGATGGCCCAGGTGGATCTCGACACTCACATCAACAGCCACCAGCCCCTGCTCGAGCTGACCGCGATGGCCTACTCGGTGCTGCGAGCGCTCGCCCTGCGCCTCGAGCGCGAGGGGCGCCTGCTGGAGCTCGACCCTTCGCCGCTGCTGGGGGAGGACTCGGTCGCTGCACCGCCGCTGCACGAGCGTCCGCCGATGGCCGGCGCGCGGTGAGCGGAGCCCTCTACCTCGACCTCGACGGGACGCTGCTCGGCGCTGGAGCCTCGCTGCTGCACGATGGCGATGGCCGCGTGTCGCTGCTCGGCGCGCGGGCGGTCGAGGCCTGCCTGCGAGCCGGCGTCGAGGTGGTGCTGATGAGCGGGCGCCGGCGTGCACAGGTCGCCGAGGACGCCCGGCTGCTCGGCCAGAGCGCGTTCATCTACGAGTGTGGCTGCGTGCTCGAGATCGACGGCGAAGCGCTGTGGCTGAGCGAGCTGGTGGCCGGCGAGCGCACCGTCTACGAGCAGATCGAGGACACCGGGGCGCCGGCGCTGCTGCTCGAGCACTACGCCGGGCGGCTCGAGTATCACGACCCCTGGCATCGTGGGCGCGAGATCTCGCACCTCTTCCGCGGACAGCTCGACGTCGGTGAAGCCGACGCGCTGCTGCGCGAGCGCGGCCACGGGAACCTGCGACTCGTCGACAACGGCACGCTCACGCGCGGAGGCGCGGAGCGCCTGCGCGCCTATCACCTGATCCCGGCCGGGGGGTCAAAGGCTGCGGCGACCGCAGCGCACCAGCGCGCGCGCGGACTCGCGCGCGCCGCCACCTTCGCGGTCGGTGACTCGCGCGAGGACCTCGCCGTCGCCGCGGTCGTCGACACCTTCTGGCTCGTCGCCAATGCGTTGGAGCGCGATCAGACGATGCATGAGGCGATGCGTGCGCACCCAAACGTGCGTGTCACCGCCGCCGGGCACGGCGAGGGTGTCTACGAGGCGGTGCTCACAACTCTGGCGGAGCGTCGCGGCGGCGGCGCATGAGGCGCTCGCGCAGGCGCTGCCAGAAGCCGCGCGAACGCCGCCAGCGTGCCCGAGGCGGGACCGTGGCGCGCACCAGTGCCACCCAGTCCGCAAGCGGCAGCTCGCCGTCGATCAGGCGCGCCAACCCGCCGGTGACCGGTGCAGGGAGACCGGCCCGCTCGATCGAGTGGGCCAGCAGCGGTACCGACTGGAGCGCCTCGACCGCCTGAGCCACCATCTGCTGGATCTCGGCGGCCGGGATGCCCTGGGCGAGCAGTTCTCCGGCACGCCGGTTGCGGCTCGTCGGCGCCAGCGCCGTGGCGACCAGATCGCCTGCGCCGGCCAGTCCGATGAAGGACTCCGGACGCGCACCGGCCGCTTCGGCAAGGCGCCACGCCTCGGCAAAGATGTGGCCCGCCGCAGCGCCCGCCGCGTTCAGCCCCTGCGCCTCGGTTGCGCCCGCCGCGAGCGCCGCGGCGTTCTTGGCGACGCCGGCCAGCTCGACGCCGACAGGGTCGTTTGCCAGTTCGCAGACGACGCCGGCGCGGTTGAAGATCCCGGCGAGGCCCTCGGCAAGCCCTTCATCAAAGGCCGCGGCGACGAGTCCGGCACCCGCGTGCACCATCTCCTGCGCGTGCGCTGGGCCGCCGATGCAGGCCACCCTGTGGGCGCCGAAGCGGGCGCGCAGTGCAGCGGTGGGCGCCTCCCCATCTGGGGGCACGAGGCCCTTCGACAGCGAGACGACCGCGCTGCGGCGCCCGAGGCTGGCCGTCTCAAGCGCCGCGATAGCTTCCGCAAGGCTGGTCGAGGGGACCGCGAGAAACACATAGTCGGCGCGAGACACGCCGCCCGAGACCGCCTCGATACGCAGTTGCGAGGGCAGGTCGACGCCTGGCAGGTATTTCTCGTTGACACGGCTCTCCACCAGCTCGACGGCCTGCTCCTCGGTGCGAGTCTGCAGCGTCGTGCGCACGCCGGCGCGCGCCAGCAGGACCGCGATTGCGGTGCCGAAGGAGCCGGCGCCGATCACCGTCGCGCGTCGAGTGCCGGGGAACGACACCTGCGCCCGGCTGAGGACGGCAGGTCGCGGCGCTACGCTCGGCTCGGCGACGATTTCCGTGCTCACCGATGCGAGCGTAGCGGTCGCGATGCGATCACGCCGGCCAGCGCGGCGGCCGCATCCTCAATCGCGCGCTGGTCCCCGGCCTGGCGAATCTCCTGCAAGTCGAGGATTCTGGCGTCGAAGCGGCTGAGCTCGCAGCGCCCGACGATGGCATGCGCAGGCACGCCGTGCTGGCGCGCGCGGGTCGCGATCTCGGCGAGGATCTTGCCCTCGAGGCTGGTTGCATCCAGGCGCCCTTCGCCGACGATCACGGCGCGACTCGCCAGCATGCGCGCGTCGAACGCCAGCGCGTCGAGCACGAAGGGCGCTCCGGCAACGAGCTTCGCGCCGAGCTTCGCCCACAGCCCGCCGGCGAGGCCGCCGGCGGCACCGCTCATCGGCACCCCGCGCGGTAGTCCGAACGCCTCGAGCCGGCGCTGTAGGCGTGCCACCGCCCCGGCGTCGGCGCCCTTCTGGGGGCCGAAGACCGCCGCGGCCTGCTCGAACGGCGTACGCACGTCACACAGCACGCTGAGCCGGGCGCCGCGCAGGCCGCCGCCCGCCGCGATCGCCTCGAGCGCGCCGCTGCCGCCATCGGTGCTCGCGCTGCCCCCCGCCGCGACCAGCACGTGTGTGGCGCCGCTCGCCACCGCGGCGACGATCAGCTCGCCGGTACCCGCGCTCGACGCGGCCTCGGCGTCGCGCTCGGAGTGATCAAGCAGTGCCAGGCCGCTCGCCGCAGCCACCTCGACCAGCGCCGTGCGCCCGTCGCCCAGCAGCGCGAAGCTCGCGGCGACCGGGCGGCCGAGCGGATCGCCGGCGCTGACGCTGACGAGCTGCCCGCCCAGGCGTTCAAGCAGGACGTCCATGGTTCCCTCGCCGCCGTCGGCCACGGGCGCCAGGTCGGCCGCGACGCCGCCGCCCACAAGCCCGCGACCGATCGCCGCCGCCACCTGATGGGCCGAGAGCGTTCCCTTGAAGGAGTCGGGAGCGACCAGGACCGGGCGGACGTTGCGGTCCATCGTGCGGCATTCTCTCAAGCGGATGACGTCGGAGGCGATCACGATCGAAGCGGCCGGCCGCGAGGTGCGGATCTCCAACCCCGCGAAGCTGTTCTTTCCAAAGCCGGGTTTCACCAAGCTCGACCTGGTGCGCTACTACCTGGACTGCGACGAGGCGGTCGTGCGACACCTGCGCGAGCGCCCGACGACGATGAAGCGCTGGGTGGACGGCGTGAGCGGCGATTTCTTCTTTCAGAAGCGGGTGCCCGACAATGCGCCCGAGTGGCTGAGCACCGCCACCGTTCGCTTCCCAAGCGGCCGCTCGGCTCGGGAGCTGGTGGTCTCCGACGCCGCGCACCTGGCCTGGGGCGTGAACCTCGGCGTGATCGACTGGAACCCGTGGCCGGTGCGCCGGCGCGACCTCGATCGACCGGACGAGCTGCGCGTCGATCTCGACCCGATGCCGGATATCGCCTTCGACGAGGTGCGCGCCGTGGCTGCGTGCGTCCGCGAGGTGCTCGACCAGCACGGCCTGATCGGCTTCCCAAAGACCTCCGGCTCGCGCGGCATCCACGTCAACGTCCGCATCCACCCGCAGCGTGGCTTCCAGGAGGTCCGTCGCGCCGCGCTCGCGCTGGCCCGCGAGGTCGAGCGGCGGATGCCCGGACGCGCGACCAGCAAGTGGTGGAAGGAGGAGCGTGTCGGCGTCTTCGTCGACTACAACCAGAACGCCCGCGACCGCACGGTCGCCTCCGCCTACTCGGTTCGCGCCGTGGCTGACGCGCGCGTGTCCTGCCCGATCGACTGGACGGAGCTGCCCGACGTGGAGCCCGCGGAGCTGCGGCTCGACACCGTGCCGGCACGGCTGCGCGAGCGCGGCGACCCCTCGGCAACCATCGACGAGCATCCTGGCTCACTCGACTCGCTGCTCGAGCTGGCGGCCCGCGACGAGGCCGCCGGCCTGGGCGACGCGCCGTGGCCGCCGAACTTCCCCAAGTCGGCGGGTGAGGGCACGCGGGTGGCGCCCTCCCGCGCAAAGCGGCGCTGAGAGCCGCCGCAGCTCGTCGCGTCTACCGCGGCGCTGTGAGCGCCGCGGCTCGCTGGGGCCTCACTGCAGCTGATCGACCGTGCACTGCGCCGGCGGCTTGTCATCTCGCCACCGAACGATCTTCGTTCCGTGGCGGATCCGTCCGTCGCTCGTGTGGTCGTAGCTGACCTCGACGACCAGCTCCGGTCGAAGCTCCACCCATTCGAGCTCGCGCTCGGAGCTCCAGCGGCTCGGTTCGCCACTCCCGCGGGCGCCGGTCTCGAAAGCCGCCAGCTCGCGCCGCAGTTCGCGTTTGCGGGCCGCCGTGAACGCCGAGCTGTGCCCGACCGGGCGCAACCGCCCGTCGGCCTCATACAGCCCGAGGATCAGCGATCCGACGCTCTCGGGCTCGACGCCGGGCCGGTAGCCGAGCACGACGCAGTCGATCGTTCGCATCCGCTTGACCTTGACCATCGCCGTGCGCTTGCCCGGCGCGTACGCGGCGTCCAGGCGTTTCGCGACGACCCCCTCGGTTTGCTCGAGCCAGTGCTCGGCGGCGGCCGGATCGCTGACCAGCTCCGAGCGGCGTATGCCGTCGAGGCGCTCGAGCGCGGCGCGCCGGCGCTCGAAGGGCTCCTGGAGCAGCTCCTCGCCGTCCAGCTCCAGCAGATCGAAGGCGACATAGGCGGCGGGCAGCTCGCGCGCGAGGCGCTCGATCCGTGAGGCGGCGGGGTGGATGCGCTGCTGCAGCGCGCCAAACGCCTGGTTTGAGCCGTCTCCGTCGATCACGATCTCGCCGTCGAGCACGTAGCGCCCGGGCGGCAGCGTGAGCTCCGGGAAGTAACGCGTCAGATCCTTTGACCCGCGCGACTGCAGTTGCAGCTGGTCGCCCGCCACGAAGGCGATGGCGCGAAAGCCGTCGTATTTCTGCTCATAGCACCACTGCGGGCCGACCGGCAATTGCGCCGCGGCGCGCGCGAGCTGTGGCTCGATCCCGAAGCGCATCGGGGGCCAGCGTAGCTAGAGTCAGCGCTGATGGCCACGGCCGAGCTCACCGACGCGGAACGCGGGTACCTCGAGACGCTGTACTGGCTGCACGAGGCGGAACTGCCGATGACCGCGGCCAACGTCGCGCGCGCGATGCAGCTTTCGGCTCCGGCGGTGCACGAGATGATCGGCCGGCTCGAGCGCGACGACTACATCACGCGCGGTTCCGACAAGGTCATCAGCTTCACCGCCGAGGGCGAGAGCCAGGCCGGCGAGATCGTCCGCCGCCACCGCCTGATCGAGCGCTTTCTGACCGACGTGCTCGGCATCGCCTGGGACGAGGTCCACGAGGAGGCCGAGCGCCTGGAGCACGCGATGTCTCCGGTGCTCGAGGAGCGCATGCTCGCGGCGATCGGCGACGCGACGACCTGCCCGCACGGGCATCCGATTCGTGCCGGCGCCCGCATCCCCGGTGTCCCGCTCGCCGACGTGAGCGAGGGCGCGGCGATCCGGGTGCTGCGGTTCGAGAACGAGGCCGAGGACCTGCTGCATTACCTGCGCAAGACCGGCCTGGAGCCCGGCCTCGAGGGGATCGTCGAGCGCTCCGGGGTTGACGAGATCGTGGTTGCGGCCGGGGAGCGTCGTGCCACGATTACACGCAGCGTCGCCGAGACGGTGTCGGTCACCGCCGATCCCTCGCCGCCGGCGCGGGTCGCCCTGCCCGAGCAGCTGGTGCTCGGCGTGCAGCGCTACGGGCGCTGAGCCGCGTGGGGCGGTTGGAGTGCTTCGAGTGCCGCGGCTAGCCGCGTCACGCCTTCGCGTATCTCTTCCGGCGTGACGCCGGCAAACGCCAGGCGGACCGCCCCGGAGCCGCCGTCCAGCACGAAGTCGTCGCCGCTCACGAGCGCGAGCTTGCGCTCGGCGGCGGCCGCCAGCACAGCCGACGGTTCGACCTCCTCGGGCAGCTTCACCCAGAGGAAGTAGCCGCCGTCGGGCACGACGAACGACGCGCCCGGGACCTGCTCGCGCAGCGCCGCCGCCAGCGCTTCGACTCGCTGCTCCAGGGCGACGCGCACCCGCTCGATCGAGCGCTCGATCGAGCCGGAGGTGCAGAACTCGTAGACGATCGCGGCATCGACCATGCTCGGTGAGATGTAGGTGTTGGTGGCCCGGCGGACGATCCGCCCGATCAGCTCCTGCGGGCCGATCAGGAAGCCGACGCGAATGCCCGGGCAGACCGTCTTTGAGAACGACGAGGCGTAGACGACGTTGCCGGCTCCGGCATCGAGCGAGAGCATCGTGGGCAGCGCCTCCCCTCGGAATCGCAGGGCGATGTAGGGGTCGTCCTCAAAGATCGTGAACTCGTGCTCGCGCGCGAGTTCGAGCAGGCGCTCGCGCTTGGGACCCGACAGCGTGTAGCCCGCGGGATTGTGGAAGTTCGGGATGATGTGCGCGAGCTTCGGCCGCGCTCCCCGCTGCAGCGCCTCGGCGAGCTGTTCGGTGTCGATGCCGTCGGGCTCCAGAGCGATCGCTCGCAGCATCGCGCCGTGCTCACGCAGCGAAAGCAGTGTGCGGTCGTAGCTGGGCCGCTCGACGACCACCTCGTCACCGGCGCCGACCAGCTCATCGAAGAGGAACGCGTCGGCCTGCATCGAGCCGTTGGTGACGAGCACGTTGGCCTCCTCGACGCCGTGTCGCTCGGCGATCCAGCGGCGCAGCGGCACGTAGCCGACGGCCGTGCCGTAGGCCGTCATCCCGCCGGGGTCGTTGGTGAAGGCGCGCTGCGCCGCGTCGCGCAGACCCTCGACGTCGATGATGTCCAGCGACGGCGCGCCGCGCGCGAATGACAGTGGGGTGGCTTCCGCCACGTTCATCCCCCGAGCAGCTCGACGGCGAACTCGGCGACCTGGGTCGGTGTCTTGGCGACCCTCACGCCCGCCGCCTCGAGCGCCTCGGCCTTCGCCGCCGCGGTGCCCTTGGAGCCCGAGACGATCGCGCCCGCGTGGCCCATCGTCTTGCCCGGCGGTGCCGTGAAGCCGGCGATGTAGGCGACGACCGGCTTGGAGATGTGGGCGGCGATATGCGCCGCGGCCACCTCCTCGGCATCGCCGCCGATCTCCCCGCTCATCACGATCAGCTCGGTTTCGCCGTCGGCCTCGAAGAGGTCGATGATGTCGACGAAGCTCGAGCCGGGGACGGGGTCCCCGCCGATGCCCACGATCGAGGAGTTGCCGAAGCCGCGCTGGGCAAGCTCGTTGCCGACCTGGTAGGTCAGCGTTCCCGAGCGCGACACGACGCCGACGTTGCCCTCGCGAAAGAACGCGGCTGGAATGATGCCAACGTTCGCCTTGCCGGGGGACAGGACCCCGGGGCAGTTCGGGCCGATCAGCCGGATCGAGGGCGTGCGGCGCAGGTGCGTGTAAACGCGGAGCTCGTCGTGGGCCGGGATGCCTTCGGTGATCGCGATGATCGTCGTGATCCCCGCCTCGGCCGCTTCGAGGATGGAGTCGGCGGCGAACGGCGGCGGCACGAAGATCATCGCCGTGTTGGCCTGGGTCTGCGCGACGGCTTCGTGGAAGGTGTCGTAGACCGGTATTCCCTCGACGTCCTGGCCGCCCTTGCCGGGTGTCACTCCCGACACCACGTTGGTGCCGTAGGCACGGTTGTTGAGCGAATGGAACGTGCCCTCGCGCCCGGTGATGCCCGACGTGCACAGGCGGGTCTCGCGGTCGACGATCACGCTCATTTCGCCAGCTCCACCACGCGCGCGGCGGCCTCGTCCATCGTGCTCGCGGCGTGCACGTTGGGCAGCGCCGCGGCCGCCAGCAGTGCCCGTCCCTCCGCGCCGTTGGTGCCGTCGAGCCTGACGACGAACGGGATCGTCGGCTCGATCTGCTCGAAGGCCTGGATCAGCCCGCGCGCGACTTCGTCGCAGCGCGTGATACCGCCGAAGATGTTGAACAACACCGCCCTGACGTTGGGGTCGGAGGTGATCACCTCGACGGCGGCGGTGATCGCCTCGGCCTTCGAGCCGCCGCCGGCGTCGAGGAAGTTCGCCGGCGCGCCGCCGTGCTGCGCGACCACGTCGAGTGTCGACATCACCAGTCCGGCGCCGTTGCCAAGGATGCCGATGTTGCCGTCGAGCTTGACGTAGGTCAGGTCGCGGTCCTTGGCCATCCGCTCCTGCGGGTCCTCGCTCGAGAGGTCGCGGAGCTCTGCGTTTTCGGGATGGCGGTACAGCGAGTTCCCGTCGAGGGTGACCTTCGCGTCGAGCGCGACAAGCGTGCGCTCGGGCGTGACGATCAGCGGATTGACCTCCATGAGCGTCGCGTCCTCGCCGACGAAGGCGCTGTAGAGCCGCTCCAGAAAGGCGCCGACGGGACGCACCAGGTCGGCATCGACGCCCGCCTCGAAGGCAAGGCGGCGGCCGTGGAAGGGCTGAAAGCCGATCAGCGGATCGATGTGCAGCGAGGCGATCGCCTCCGGCGTCTGGGCCGAGACCTCTTCGATGTCCATCCCCCCACGCGTCGAGAGCATCGCAAGCACCGCCTTCGCACCGCGATCGAAGACGAACGACGCGTAGTACTCGGCCTCGATCTGCGACGCCCCCTCGATCCAAACCTCGCGGACCGTCAGGCCCTTGATGTCCATGCCAAGGATCGCTTCGGCGTGTTCGCGGGCCTGCGAGGAGTTGTCGGCGAGCTTGATCCCACCCAGCTTGCCGCGCCCGCCGACCTGGACCTGCGCCTTGATCGCGCAGGGGTAGCCGATTCGCTCCGCGGCCGCGACGGCTTCCTCGACCGTGCGCGCAGGCTCCCCTGCTGGTACGGGGATGCCGTGACGGGCGAACAACTGCTTCCCCTGATACTCGAGCAAATCCATCGGCCGCCACGGACTCTATTCGACGTTCATAATTGACAGCTCACCCATCCTCAGCGAGGAGCGCAGGCTCTACATGCCACTACCAGCGAAGACGACGTTCGTCACCTTCGACGTCTACGGAACCCTGATCGACTGGGAGACAGGCATCTGGGACGCGTTCGCCGCCGAAGCTGCTCGCGACGGCTTCACGATCGAACGCGAAGAGGTCATTCCGCTTTTTCACGAGATCTCGCGTCAGATCGAGGGAGGCTCATACGAGCTGTACGCCGAGGTCCTGCGCCGCACGGCGGTCGAGATCTCGAAGCGTCTCGGCTGGCCGCTCGAGCCGTCGCGCTCAGGTTTCCTGCCCGACTCGGTGCAGCAGTGGATGCTGTTCCGCGAGGCGCGTCCGCAGCTCGAGAAGCTCTCGAAGAAGTATCGGCTGGGGCTGATCTCGAACATCGACGACAAGCTGCTGGGCCAGACGCGCCGGCACATTCCGATCGACTTCGACCTCGTCGTGACCGCGCAGCAGGTGCGCTCCTACAAGCCGGACCTCGCCCATTTCAACGAGTGCGCCCGCCGCATCGGCGGCAAGAAGGGTTGGGTGCACGTGGCGGCGAGCTACTACCACGATGTGGAGCCGTGTGTGAAGGCGAAGATCCCGGTGATCTGGGTCAACCGTCACCGCGAGACCCTCGACGCGGGCCAGCGCAAGCCGACCGCCGAGGTGCCGAACCTGCGCGAGGCCGCCAAGCTCCTCGGCATCGTCTAGATCGGCAGGGAGGAACGCCGACGTGCGCGCGATCGGCGTCCACGAGGATGTGATCGTGGTGGAGAGCCGGGCATGGCGCACAACCGCCACCGTCGTGCGTAGCGGAGGCGAGGGGTTCGTGATCGACTCGCCGGTCTTTCCCGACGAGCTCGAATTGCTGCCCGCGCTGCTGGAACAGGCCGGCTTTCCCTTCAGCGGGCTGCTCGCGACCCACGGCGATTGGGACCACCTGCTCGGCCGACTGGCGTTTCCCCGAAGCGCCCTCGGCGTCGCCGAAACGACAGCCGCGAGGCTGCGAGCACACCCGGGCGCGGCACAGCGAGCGCTACGCGACTTCGACGAGCGCCACTACCTCGCGCGCCCGTTGCCGCTCACGCTCGGCTCGGTCGAGGCCCTGCCCGTCCCGGGCTACTGCGGACTGGGCGACGGTGAGCTCGAGTTGCACCCCGCCGATGGACACACCGTCGACGGCATGGCGATCTGGATCCCCTGGGCGAAGGTTCTGGTCTGCGGCGACTACCTTTCGACGGTCGAGATTCCGACGCCCGAGGCCTCGATCGACCGATACCTGGCGACGCTGGCGCGCCTCGAGCCGCTCGTAGCACAGGCTGCGTACATCGTTGCCGGTCACGGCGGCCCACTCGAGCCGAGTGCTGCTCGAGCGCTGCTACGCGAGGACCGCGAGTACCTCGAGGGACTGCGCCACGGACGCAGGGGCGCCCCGGCGCTGCCGCCCGGCCGCCGTGACGGCGAGCAGCGCCGGCTGCACGCCGCGAACCTGGCGCGGCTCACCGAACACGCGTGAACGCCTGCGGCAAACCGGCTCACCGCTCTGGCGTCCAACTCCGCGCCGCAGGCAGTCTCCGACGCGAACCTGTGGTGGCTTCGCGCCGAGCGTCGCGCTGCGGACGAAGCGCGACGAGCAGTCCCCCGGTCATGACAGCGGCGATGATCGCGATCGTGGTCGCGCCGGCGATCAACGAACCGCTGGCGTGCACGTGGGTCGATGCGACCAAACTGGTCACGAGCCCGGCGGCGAGACCGGCGGCTGCCAACGCCGCTGGTAAGAGCGCCGAACGTGCCCCGGCCGCCCCTTCGTCGACGCTGTGGCGCGGCACTCGCCGCCGCTCGCTCGACCACAGCAAGGCGACTGTCAGCGACATCCACATCCCTGCAACGAGAAACCCGCCGAGCACATCGCTGGGGTAATGCCGGGTGAGGATCAGCATCGAGAAGCTCACGGCAACCGCGAGCGCGCTTCCGAGCAGCGCTGCGAGCCCTCGCAGCACCGGCGGCGAGACCAGAACGGCGCTCAGCGCGACCATCATCGCTGCGGTCGCATGGCCACTCGGCCACGACGGCACCGGGATCTGGCCGTAGGGCCCAAGTGCAGCCGCGTAGCGCACACGACCCGCGTGTTTCAACAATTCGGTGGTCCCACTCGCGGCGGCCATCGCGAATGGCACGGCCAGTGCCAGACGGGGGCGTCCTCGCGCCAACGCCACGCCCACGAAGCCTGCACCGAGTAGGACGTACGGAAGTGGCGTGGCGGCGCCGGCGATCCAATTGGCCGCCGTGTCGATCCGCGGGCTGGACGCCAGCGCCCGAAAACCGGCGAGGACATTGGCGTCGTGCAAGGCTGCCAGCGGCCACTCGAACGCGACGAGCGCGGTAATGATCAGCGCGGTTGCAAAGCCGGCCGCTGCCAGAAGGGCCATCCGTGCGCGGTCGGGCATGCGATCCAGCGTAGCGGGCACGGAAGCCGGCGGGTCCGCGCTCGTGTGTGGCTCCGCGGCCGGTCTCAGGGAAGCCGGCGCCCCATGAACAGATCGCGCCCTCGCATCCTGCCGTGGACCTTACTCGCGGACGAGAAGCCGAGCGACTCATACAGCGCGATCGCGCCGTGGTTGCGCTCATTGGTGTCCAGCTCGATCCGCCGCGCGCCGCGCGCGCTCGCACGCTCCATCGCGAGGACGACGAGCGCGCGCCCCACGCCGCGCCCGCGCGCCGCGTCCTCGACATAGAGGTCCTCCAGCCAGCAGTCGGGCGCCGAGGTCCAGATCGAGTGGCGGAAGCGCAGCTGGCAGACCCCGCACGGTGGATCGTCGGAGACGACGCGGCCGAGCAGGAACTCGGTGGCCCGATCCTCGTAGAGCCGTGCGACCGACGCGGCGAACGCGGCGTCGTCGGGTGTTTTCGCCCCAAGCCAGTCGCGGAACGCGATCAGCAGCCGCGTGACTTCGGACCCCTCTTCGGGGCGCGCGGGCCAGGCGTCACTCACGCCGACTCGATCACCGCGAGCGCATCCCCGGAGGCGACCGAGGAGCCGACCGAGATCGGCAGTGCCGCAATGGTGCCGGCTTTGTGGGCCGTGATCTCGTTCTCCATCTTCATCGCCTCGACGACGGCGACCAGCGCGCCCTGCTCGACGCTGGCGCCGACCTCCACGGCGATCTTCAGCACCGTTCCCTGCATCGGGCTTCTCAGCGTGTCATCGCCGCCGCCAGCACCACCGGCGCCTTCGCGCTGTGTCCGCCGGGGCCGCGGCCTCGCAGCGGCCGCCGGTCCGGCGCCGACGCCGGCGGGGGCGCTGACGCGCACGTCAAAGCGACGGCCGCTGACCTCGACGGTGTAGTCGAGCGTGACCGCCTGCGCGCCGGGCGCCGCCGTCTCGCCCGTCGCCGGCTCGGAGCCGATCGACGCGAGCCACCCGTCGTCCTCCAGCAGATCGCGGCAGGTCTCGCCCCTCGCCCACTGCTCGGTCGCGAGCAGTCGGCGGTGGAAGGGGATCAGCGTGCTCAGGCCCGTGATCTCGAACTCGCCGAGGGCGCGCAGCATCCGCTGGGTCGCGGCGGCGCGATCGCTGTCCCAGACGATCAGCTTCGCGATCATCGGGTCGTAGTTCTGCGAGATCTCCGAGCCGGGGCCGACGCCGGAGTCGACACGCACGCCGGGTCCGGAGGGCTCGCGGTAGGTGATGATGCGGCCCGGGTGCGGGAGGAAGCGCCGAGCGGCGTCCTCGGCATTGATCCGGCACTCGATCGCGTGCCCGCGCAGGACCACGTCCTTCTGGGTGAACGGCAGCGGCTCGCCGGCGGCGACTCGAATTCCGCTCTTGACGATGTCGATGCCGCTCGTCATCTCGGTCACGCAGTGCTCGACCTGTACGCGCGTGTTCATCTCGAGGAAGTAGTACTCGCCGTCCGCCAGCAGGCCCTCGACCGTGCCGGCGCCGCGGTAGTCGACGGCGCGCGCGGCGTCGACGGCCGCCTTGCCGATCTGCTTGCGGAGCGCGTCGCCGACGATCCACGGTGGCGCCGGCGATTCCTCGATCAACTTCTGGTGGCGCCGCTGGATCGAGCAGTCGCGCTCGCCGAGGTGGACGATGTGGCCATGGGCGTCAGCGAGCACCTGCACCTCGACGTGACGCGGGTCGGGCAGGTAGCGCTCGAGGTATACGGTCGCGTCACCGAAGAACTTCTCACCCTCGCGCGCCGCGCCCTCGAAGGCGCCCGCGAGCTCGCGCTGCGAGCCGGCGACGCGGAAGCCCTTGCCGCCACCGCCGCCAGCCGCCTTCACGGCCACGGGGTAGCCGATGTCGGCCGAGATGATCCTGCGCGCGGCCGCGACTGACTTGACGGGCATCGTCGTCCCGGGGACGATCGCCACGCCAGCGGCGGCCATCAGCTCACGTGCTCGGGTCTTCGACCCCATCGCCGTGATCGCGCTGGCCGGCGGCCCGATGAAGACGATGCCCTCGTCCTCGCAGCGAGCGGCGAAGTGGGCGTTCTCGGCGAGGAATCCGTAGCCGGGGTGAATTGCCTCGGCGCCCGCCTCGCGCGCGACGGTGAGGATGCGCTCGACGTTCAGGTAGCTCTCGGCCGGCTCGGGGCCGCCGAGCAGGTAGGCGTCGTCGGCTCGCTTGACGTGGATGGCGTCGCGATCGAGCTCGGAGTAGACCGCGACGCTCGCGATCCCGAGCTCTTCGAGCGCGCGGATGATCCGAACCGCGATCTCGCCGCGGTTGGCGACCAGGACCCTCGAGAACACCGCGCGGAGCTTAGGACATGCCGCCGGTCGCCGCCGCCATGGCAGCCGCGCGGGTGAACTGCGGCCGGGTGCCCGCGGGCCGCGTCGGGCCAGCGGCGGCGCACCGCTGGCGGCCCGGCCGCGCCGTGTTGGGGCGCTGGAGCCGGCCGCGACGGCGGCGGCCCGCCACCGTCGCACTCAAGGCGGCCGGTCGTCCCCGGCGGGCATAAACTCAGCGATGCGATGGCGCTCCAGGACGAGATACGCCGGCTGGTCGGTCTGGCCGAGCGGCTCAAGGGGCCGGTTGGCAATGAGGCCAACACAAAGGCGTTGCTGATCGAGCCGTTGCTCTCAGCGCTGGGCTGGGACAGCACGAGCCTTGAGCACACGGTGCGCGACTGGCCGGTCGGCGAGGGCTCGATCGACTACGCGCTGATGGTCGGCGACGCGGTCGCGATGCTCGTCGAGACGCGCGGAGCCAACGACTCACTCGACGACGAGGCCTTCATCGCCGAGACTGTCGACCGCGTCAACGCGGCCGGGGTGCTCTGGTGCGTGCTGACCAACGGGCTGATCTACCGCGTCTACAAGGCCGATGAGCCGGTCGCGACGAGCGAGAAGCTCCTGATCGAGGTGGACATCGGCGAAGCGGTCGTTGCGTCCGGAGCCGCCGAGCGCCTCCTGCTGCTCGGGCGCGAGTCGCTGATCGACGGCAGCCTGGCCCTCTACGGCGACGAGGCCTTCGTCGACCCACGCGTTCGCTCCGTGCTCGCCCGACTCGCGGCGCATCCGAGCGCCGCGTTCATCGCGGCGCTCGAAGAGGCGTTCGGCGAGCCCCCCGTGTCCACCGCCCGTTTGACTGAGGGGCTCGCCCGGGTCTTCGAAGGGCAGTCGGTATTGGCCGGTGCAACAGAGCGGCCTCCGACCGTCGCCGCTGCGTACGCGCCCGCCGTCGAGACGGTGCCCACGCCCACGGCGCCCCCAGAAGCGCGCCCGGTGCCGGTCCTGCCGCCGGTGCCCGAACCGGTGGCGCCTCCACCTGCGGCGGCTCCACCGCCCGTGGTGGCGCCGCCACCTGCCGTGGCGCCTCCACCTGCCGCGGTGCCACCACCCGCCGCGGTGCCACCACCCGCCACGGCGCCACCGCCGGCCGCGGCGCCTCCGCCTGCGACAGCGCCTCCGCCTGCAACGGCGCCGCCGCCCGCCAGCGCGCCGGCGCCACCTGCGGTGGCTCCCAAGCCGGCGGTGCCGACCGCACCGCCGGAGCCCCGCGTGCCGCCGAGCCCAACGCCGGCCGTGGCGCCGCCGCCGCCCGCAGTGGCGCCCACGCCGCCCGTGCCGGCGGCACCGCCCGAAACCCTGTCGCCGCCGATCGTCGTCACCCCGAGTCCGGCGACCACGCCGCCCGACGTCGCTCCCAAGCCCAAAGCCCCGGAGCCGCCGCCGAAGGCGCCGGAGCCGCCGCCGAAGGCCCCGGAGCCGCCCGCCAAGGCTCCGGAGCCGCCCGCCAAGGCTCCGGAGCCGCCCGCCAAGGCGCCGGAGCCGCCCGCCAAGGCCCCGGAGCCGCCGCCGAAGGCGCCGGAGCCGCCCGCCAAGGCGCCGGAGCCGCCCGCCAAGGCGCCGGAACCGCCGTCCAAGGCGCCGGAGCCGCCCGCCAAGGCGCCGGAACCGCCGCCCAAGGCCCCGGAGCCGCCGCCCAAGGCGCCGGAGCCGCCCCCCAAGGCGCCAGCGCCGCCGCCCAAGGCACCAAAGCCTCCCAAAGCGCCGAAGCCTCCCAAGGCGCCGGAGCCCGCCAAGGCCCCGGAGCCCGAGCTCGCTCCCAAGCAGGCCCCGCCGGAGCCCCGACCCGGGGCGGCCGCCTCAACTCCGTCAGAGGACCCTTGGACGCGCGAGTTGCCGGCCACTCCACAGGACGCGGCGACGGCCGCGGCGAGTTCCCCACCTTCGGGTGACCTTTGGGCTCGCGAGTTGCCTGCGACGCCACGGGACGCCGCGGCCCCCGGGGAGAGCGCGTCAACGCCCTCGGACGCGCTGTGGACGCGCGAGTTGCCTGCGACGCCGACGGAGGCTGCGACGCCCGCCTCGACGCCGGCCGACAAGACCTGGGCCGGCCAATTGCCGGCCACGCCAGAACGCCCCGAGACGCCGAACGTGACGGCGGCCGACGACGTCTGGTCCGGCCGGCTGCCGGCGCAGCCTCCGGAGACCCCGGCGCCAGAGGATGCTTGGAAGGCTGGGCTGCCCGCCGCGCCGGCGGCCCCCGCGAAGCCCCCGGAGGGTTGGGACCGCGAGCTGCCCGCCGCGAGCGACGCCGCTCCCGAGGGCCCGGTGGCGGCGGCCCCCTCCGCGGGCGCGAAGCCCCACGCGCCTGCTTCGGCCACGGACGCCTGGACGACCGGGTTGTCGGCCAGTGCCCCGGAGGAGACCGGCTCGCCGGCGGGTCGGCCGGGTGCCGAAGCCCAGGGCACCCTTGACCAGCACCTCGAAGGCAAGGCTGCCGCGATCGTCGAGTTGTTCGCCAAGCTCGACGACTACGCGCTGAGCCTCGATGCGGAGCGGCGCGTTCGTGGGCAGCAGGTCGAGTACGGGCGTGCCGGGAGGCCGTGCTTCACGATGGAGGCGCAACGCGAACGCGTGCTGCTGCGCCTCTCGCTCGATGCCGCGTCGGTCCGCGTGGGATGGTGGTCTCCCGAAGAGCAGCGGTACACGATCGACATCCGCCCCAGCGGGCCGGACGAGATGGAGTACGCCGTCGGCGAGACGGCGCACCTTCAGCACGCGCGCCGGCTGATCGCGCTCGCGTACCACCGCTTCGCCTGACACCCGGACCTGGCTCCAGCGGCCCGCCTGCG
Organism: Solirubrobacteraceae bacterium; assembly: GCA_049522915.1. Taxonomy (GTDB): domain Bacteria; phylum Actinomycetota; class Thermoleophilia; order Solirubrobacterales; family Solirubrobacteraceae; genus Palsa-513. Next base: position 29,883 of record JBEKNK010000025.1, read on the forward strand.
CGACCGCCACAAACGCTCGCCGCGGTCCCGACAACCGCCGTGAGACGTGAGATTTTCGCTTCCAGGCCGTGCACGACCGCCGCGCGACGCCACCCGGGCGCCCGCTTTCGAGACTCACATCTGCGGTCGCGGGGCGCCCCCGGCGGCGCACCCAACCCCGGCGGACAGCCCTCGGCGGGAGGTTTGCGAGCGTCCGTAATGACCGCAGCGCCATACCGCCCCCCGTATGGCTAAGATCACCGCCATGGCACTTCTCGACGACGTCCGAAAGATTGCAGGGGTGGCCGAGCGGCTCAAGGGGCCGGTCGGCAACGAGGCGAACACGAAGGCACTGCTGATCGAGCCGATGCTCTCGGCCCTCGGCTGGGATACGACCAACCTCGACCACGTGCTGCGCGACTGGCCGCTGACGAACAACAGCACGATCGACTATGCACTCAGAATCGGCGAACAAAACGCGATGTTCGTCGAGGTGCGCGGACTCAACGAGAGCCTTGATGACGAGCCGTTCACGGCCAAGGCAGTCGACGGCACCAACGGCGAGGGCGTTCTGTGGTGCGTGGTGACGAACGGGCTGATCTACCGGGTCTATCGGACCGACGAACTGGTCCCGACCAACGAGAAGCTGTCATTCGAGATCGACCTCAGCAGGGCCGCCGTGGGCTCCCCGGCCGACGCCGCCAACGTCCCGCTGCTCTCGCGCGAGTCGCTGGGCGACGGCACCCTGGCGCTGTGGAGCGAGCAGAAGGTCTTCACCGATCCGCGCGTGCGTGTCGTGCTCTCACAGCTTGCCGCCAGGCCGACGGCGGCTTTCCTCGACGCGATCAACGAGGCGATCGGCGAGCACAAGGTGCCGGTCGATCGTCTGCGCGCGAGCCTTGGCCGGGTGCTCGTGATCGAGACGCCGCCGCCCGGACCGCGGGCAGCGTCGGCGACTAGGACGCCCGAGGTTGCCGACCGGACCCAGGAAGCTCCGCCGCCGCCGGTAACGCGAGCGCCCGAACCGCCGCAGGCTCCGGCGCCGCCGGCCGCGAGGGTCGAGGTGCCGCCGAGGGCCCCCGAGCCCCCGCCGCCCGCCGCGCCGCCGCGCGAGATGCCGCCCATGCCGCCGGCGCCGCCGCGCGACACCGCGCCCCCGCCGCCCGCCGCTCCGCCGCGCGAGCCGCCGCCGGCGCCGGCCGCCCCCGCGGCTCCCGAGAGGCCCGAGGGCGAAACGCCCGCCACGGACGCGGCGCAGACCGAGGCCCCTGAAGCGGCTCGCGAAACGAGTGCCCGGCGCAGGTTCCTGGGCGGCGGCCTGCCCAAGCCTCACCGCGAGGAGCCCAAGGAACAGGCGGACGCCGAAGCAGACACCGGCGCAGCCGACCCCTACGGACCGCTGAACCGTCCCGGCGGGCCGTTCGACGAAGTGGACTTCTAAGCGGGCCCCACGCACCTCGTGCCCGGCCGGCTCACGCCACCAGGCCGAGCTTCCCGGCACCGTGCACGGCTGTTGGCATCACGGCCTCGCGGCGAGGGCGGGGCCCTGCGACCGTCGCCGCGGCCAGAAGCCCTGGACCAACGCTAGAGCGGTTCGGCGACGATCATGCCCGCGGCGACCGTGGCGTCGGTCGACTCGTCGATCAGCACGAAGCTTCCGGTGCGGCGGTTGCGCGAGTAGGGGTCGATCGCCATCGCGGCGCTCGTCCGCAGGCTGACGCGAGCGATGTCGTTGAGCACGAGCTCGGGTGGGCTCGGCTCACGCTCGAGCGTGTCGACGTCGACACGGTTGATCAGGCGCTCGACGATGGCCGTCGCGGTGTGTGAGGTGTGCTTGATCGTGTAGCGCCCGCCCGGCTTCAGCGGCTCGCTGTCCATCCAGCAGACGTCGGCGTGGAATTCGCGCGTGACGAGTGGTGGCTCGCTGATCGCGGCGATCAGTTCGCCGCGAGCGACGTCGAGGTCGTCCTCCAGACGCAGCGTCAAGGACAGCGGTGCGACCGCCTCGTCGAGCTCGCCCTCGTAGGTGTCGATCGCGAGGATCCGTGTGCGCTGTCCGGATGGCAGGACCACGACCTCCTCGCCGGCCCGCAGCGCGCCGCTCGCCAGCTGCCCCGCGTAGCCGCGGTACTCGCCGTCGGTGCCGCCGGTCCGCACGACCCACTGGACGGGGAAACGCGCCGGCACATCGTAGGGGTGGTCATAGGACACCTCGACCTCTTCGAGGTGATGCAGCAGCGTCGGTCCGCTGTACCACGGCATCTGTCCGGAGGGGTCGACGACGTTGTCGCCGCGCAGCGCCGAGATCGGGATGTTCAGCCAGTCGGCGACGCCGAGCTTCTCGAGGAACGGCGCGAAGTCGGCGACGATCTCGGCGAAGCGCTCCTGCGAGTACTCGACGAGGTCCATCTTGTTCACCGCGACGACGATGTGAGGGATCCCCAGCAGCGCACTGATGAAGGCGTGGCGCTTGGACTGCTCCAGCACGCCCTTGCGGGCGTCGAGCAGGATCACCGCCAGGTCGGCCGTGGATGCGCCGGTGACCATGTTGCGTGTGTACTGCTGGTGTCCGGGGCAGTCGGCGATGATGAACCGCCGCCGCGGCGTCGTGAAGTACCGGTAGGCGACGTCGATCGTGATGCCCTGCTCGCGTTCGGCGCGCAGGCCGTCGACCAGCAGCGCGAGATCGACCTCGCCCGACCCGCGCCGGCGCGAGACCTCGGTGACGTGCTCCAGCTGGTCCTCGAAGACCTGCTTTGAGTCGTACAGCAGCCGGCCGATCAGCGTGCTCTTGCCGTCATCGACCGAGCCGGCGGTCGTGAAACGCAACAGGTCGAGCGTCATCGCGGCGCGCCGGCGATCGACCTCGGAGCTAGCACCGTCATCTTTAGAAGTATCCGGCTTTTTTGCGGTCTTCCATGGCGGCTTCTGAGGTTTTGTCGTCGGCGCGGGTTTCGCCGCGTTCGGTGATTCGGGTGGCGGCGATTTCGTTGACGATTTGGTGGATTTGATTCCGCCGGTGCAGGTCATGTCGCCGACGGTGCGGTAGCGGACGGTTTGTAGGGTGGGTGTTTCGCCGGGTAGGAGTTCTTGGCCGGGCCGGTAGGCGTAGAGCATGCCGTCGCGCTGGAAGGTTTGGCGGGTGTGGGAGAAGTAGATCGAGGGGACTTCGAGTGCTTCGTCGTGGATGTATTCCCAGATGTCCAGTTCGGTCCAGTTAGACAGGGGGAATACGCGTACGTGTTCGCCTTGGCGGATTCTTGTGTTGTAGAGGTTCCATAGTTCGGGGCGCTGGTGTTTGGGGTCCCATTGGCCGAAGTCGTCGCGGAAGCTGAAGATTCGTTCTTTTGCGCGTGCGCGTTCTTCGTCGCGGCGTGCACCGCCGATCGCGGCGTCAAAGCGCTGGTTGGCGATCGCGTCAAGCAGCGTGGTGGTTTGCAGACGGTTGCGTGACGCGCGCGGCCCGTGCTCCTCGATCACGCGGCCGGCGTCGATCGAGTCCTGCACGCTGGCGACGATCAGCCGCTCGCCAAGCTCGACCACACGACGGTCGCGAAACTCGATCGCCTCGGGGAAATTGTGGCCCGTATCGATATGCATCAACGGGAACGGAAAGCGCGCCGGACGAAACGCCTTCTCCGCCAAACGCAACAACACAATCGAATCCTTGCCACCAGAAAACAACAACACCGGCCGCTCAAACCCCGCCGCCACCTCCCGCAACACATGCACCGCCTCAGACTCAAGCGCACGAAGATGCG
>JBEKNK010000026.1:0-31124 GCA_049522915.1 Solirubrobacteraceae bacterium
CACGGAGGCGGGGCAGGCATCCTGCCCTGCCATCGCCAGCCCGACACCGGCGAGCATCGCCGTCGAGCAGGTCCTGAAGCTCGCCCGCGGACAGATCCTGCTCGTCCTCGGCGCCTCGAGCTCGGGCGTCTTCAGCGCCAGCGCCCACACGCCGAAGGCCAAGGGGAGCAAGGCCCCGACCGGCAACGCCTACGGGACCGTGACGGTCTCCGGTTCGGGCGCCGCCGCGGCGATCACGATCAGGCCGAGCAGGGCCGCGACGGCGCTGCTCGCGCGTTCCGCGAGCCTGCGCGTCTCGGTCGTCGTGACCTTCACACCGGCGGGCGGCGCCGCCGCCGTCTCCAAGACGGTCGCGGTGACGCTGCACGGATCGTCCAAGAAGGACTGACGGCGCGGCAACACCGGGCCGCGCCGCCGCCCCGCGGAGCTCACTTCTCCTGCCTGGGCTCCGCCGCAATGGTGACCGTCGTGGTCTTGATCAACCTGCCGGAGATCATGAACCTGACCGTGTAGGTCGCGGTCGTCAGCCTCGCGCTGGTCCACATGAAGCGGTGCTTTGGGCCGAGCTTCACGGTCGCCCGCTTGATGACCCGGTGCGAGCGCATCAACTCGATCGACACCTTGGCGCCGGCCCGTGCCCTGCCGTCGTAGCCGATGATCGTGACGCGCTTGTGGTCCTTCAGCGACAGCCTGCGGGCGGTGAGGCTCGCAACGACGAACACCGGGTCACTGGTGAAGGTGATCGTCACCGTGCCGTTCGCCGTCGCGGAGCCGGCCGCGACGAGGCCGTTCCCGGTGAGCAGATAGACCGTCTCACCGGCCGTGATGGCCGGATCGACGATGGTCATCGTGATCGGGGCCGACGCCGTCGGCGTGGTCCCGTTCGGCGCCTGCCAGGAGACCGCGAAGGAGGCGACGTAGGACTGGCCCGCCGTAACCTGGCTTGCGAGCGCCGTCTTGTCCACCACCGGATAGACGCTGAGCACGGTCCCCGCCGGCAGCGCGCCGGCCGGAACCGAGACGCTGGCGGAGACGCCCGCTCCCGGTGAGGAGGTGACGACCAGCGGCGCGCCCGCAGCGACCGTGCCGGACGTCGGCGTGCCGAACGTGGAGGCCGGCACGCCCCCGGGCGCCGGCGCCGGAGTGGGCGCGGGAGCCGGTGTCGGCGCCGGTGTCGGTGTCGGCGTGGGGGTCGGGGCCGGCGTGGGGGTCGCACCGGGCAGCGTGATCTCGGTTGCCTGGCCCCAGGTGCCGCCGCTGGCCGCAGCGACCATCGCCTGCTGGTTGCCTCCGCTGTCGACGTACTGGCCGACGAGCGCGCAGCTTCCGGCCGCCGGGCAGGCGAGCGCGTTGGTGGCGGCGAACTGGTCTCCCGCCGTTGTGTTCGCGCCGCTCGGCAGGCTCAGCTCGACCGCCGCGCTCCACGTGCCGCTCGTGTCGGTGGCGACCATCACCTGTCCGTTGCCCGCGGCGTCGGTGTAGCCGCCGACGCCCTCGCAGCTCGTGTCGCTCGTGCAGGCGAGCAGGCTCAGTGAGCCGTAGGTCGCGCCGGCGGGCTCAGACAGGGCGCTCGTGGTCCACGCCGATCCGGCGTCCGTCGTCGTTCCAGCCGCGACCAGGGCGTGAGTGTCGCTCGTGTAGGTCCCGGCGGCCACGCAGGTTCCGTCGGTGGTGCACGCCAGTGAGCCGAGGATGGCCCCAACCGCGCCGCCCGGCAGTGCGGTCACCTCACTCGCCGTCCACGTTCCGCTCGTCGTCCCCGTGATGACCATCGCCTGGAACGTGCTGCTCGTGTCGATGTAGTCGCCGACGGTCACACAGTGAACCGTGCTGTCGCAGGCCAGCGAGTCAGACCCGACGGATGCGACCTGGCCCGGCCCTGAGCCCGCGGCGTGAGCACCACTCGGCAACGCGACCTCGGCAGTGCTCCAGCCGCTGCTCTGCGTCGCGACCATCACCTGCTGATCGTTGGAAGCGGAGCCGCCCGCGCCGTAGGTGCCGATGGCCACGCAGTTCCCGACACTCGGGCAGACCAATGAATTGACCTGCGGGTACTCCAAGCCGGCGCCCGTGTTGTACCCGGCGGGCAGGGCGAGCTCGCTGGCCGCGGACCACGTTCCCGCGCTCTCGGTGGCGACCATCGCCCCCTGGTTGGTCGAGCCGTCGGAGTAGAGGCCGGCGGCGACGCAGTTCTGGGCGCTCGTGCACGCCAGCGCACTCAGCGAGGCGAACTGCTGACCGGCGGTCGTCACGGCGCCGCCCGGCAGCGTGATCTCACGCGCCTGCCCCCACACGCCGCCGCTCTCGCTGACGACCATCGGCTGCCCGTTACCGGAGCCGTCGGTGTAGGTGCCGACGGCGACGCAGGTGCCCGTGCTCGAGCAGGACACGGCGTTCAGCCGCGCGACCTGCAGGCCGGCGGTCGTGAGGGCGCCGCTCGGCAGTGTGACCTCACTCGCCTGCCCCCACACGCCGGCGGTCTCGGTCGAGACCATCGCCTCGGTGTTCATCGCGGAGTCGGTGTAGCTGCCGACGCCGACGCAGTACCCCGTGGCCGTGCAGGCCAGCGAGTTGAGCGACGCACTGGTGGTCGGAGTGACGACCGGCGCGCTCGCCACGGTTGCCGTGACGGTGGTGGCGGTGTAGTTGATCGTGTAGCTGACGCCGCCGTCGCAGCCTTCGGTGATCGAGTCGCCACTGGCGGCCGCGTTCGCGAATGTGCCGCTGAGCGCCGCCGCGGACACCAGCGTGTAGACGGTGCCCGCGGTAGGCGCCGTGCAGTCGCTGTAGTCGGCCTGGTTGGCGTTGATCGCGAGCGTCCCGCCGAGTGTGACGGTGCCCGTCGCGTCGAGCTGCCCGTAGTCGACGCCTGCCGTCGAACCGGAGCCCGGAGTCTCGAAGTCCACCGTGCTCGCGGCGTCAAAGTTCGCGCTCGGAGCGCTCAGCGAACCGGCCGGCGTCGTCGCGCCCGGCGTGCCGATCTGCGTGGTCGACCCGGTGCTCACCAGCGGCCCGACGGCGGCAAACGCCGCATCGAAGGTGACCCCGTCGGTCAGCGCGACGGCGTTGCCGTCAGCGGAGTTGAGGTGCGCCGTGGTCCCGGACGTTCCGACGAGCGCGAGCGTGCCCGGCGAAGTGCCGCCGACTGCAGTGAGGGCTCCGAGCTCGTTGTCGTGGGTCAACGCCAAGGTCCCGCCGGATGCCGTGTCGACCGTCAGCGTGTCGACCGAATTGAGCGCTTCGCTTGTGGCGCTGAGAAGGCTGCTCAGCGTCAGCTTCGCATCGGCGATTCTCCACGTCTGCGCCGCGCTGATCGTGATCGGGGGTGCGAACGTCCATCCCGAAATCGAGCCTGACGCCGCCGCCGTCAGTCCGCCGCTGCCGAGCGTCACCCCGTTGGTGCCGCTGTCGCCGATCGTGTAGCTGCCCGAACTGGCCAGCTGCAGCTGATCGACGGTGAGGGTGCCGGCGAGGTCGTCGTCGGCCGTGTAGCAGGTCGTCGTGCAGCTTGTGAGGGTCGGGAAGGTGAGCAGGCCGACCGGGGTGGCGGTGGTCGGCGCCGCCGTGCCCGCCGGGCCGGTCCAGTTCGTGGGGGCGGAGGCGTCGAAGCTCGGGGACGTCGACGCGCCGGTCCACGCAAAGCTCGAGACCGGGGTGGCCGTGACGGTCGTGCTCGTGTAGTTGATCATCATCGCGGGCTCCGCCGCGGAGCTGACACCGCACGCGACCTTCACGATCGAGCCGTTCGGAACGCCGGCGAACGTGCCCGTCAGGCTCGCCGCCGACACGAGCGTCTCGACGCCCGAACCGGGCGCGATCGCGGGAGTCGTCGGACACAGCCCGGCCGTCACGCCGAGGGTCAGCGTCGCTCCGCCCAGGTTGACGGCGCCGCTCGCGCTGAGCTGGGGATAGTCCGTTCCGGCTGTCGCACCACCCTTCGTGAGGTAGAACGTCAGCGCGCTGGTGTTGAACGTCGCCGAGCCGTTCACCGTCAACGTCTGCGCAGCTCCGAAGCCGCTGCCGAGGGCAACGACGCCGTTGGTGACCGTGAGCGGGCCGATCGAGGTGTTGCTCGCGTTCAGCTGTACGTCGTTCAGCCCAACGGCGTTCGCGTCGGTGCCGTTGAGATCGTCGGCCGCGCCATTCGTGTTGGCCATTTCGAGCTGCCCGTTGGCGGCGGCTCCCGTGCTCAGGTTCGCGCCGGTGACCGTCACGGCGCCGACCTCGTCGGTCGCAGCCAGGCCGAGTTCGGCCTCCTGGCCGAGCGTGATCGCAAGAGGGTCGGCCACGCCCGTCACGTTGCCGCCAAGCGACAGGTCGCCGACGTAGGCCGTCGGCGCGTTTCCGGTGACCGACCACGTCTGCGCGCCGCCGAGCGTGATCGGCACGTTGAAGGCCGAAATGTCGTTCGTGGTGTCGGTCGTGGCAGCGGTGATCCCGCCGGTCAGCGTGATCGCGGTTGCTCCGGTGATCACGTACGGCGCGGCGTCGTCGATGTCGAGCCGGTTCACGGTCAGCGCGCCGAAGTTGTCAAGGCTCGTGTAGCAGGTGGCCCCGGTGCAGCTGCCCAGCGACGGAAACGTGAGGGTGTCGACGGTATCGGCGCTCGCCGGCACCACGTTGGGCGACGTGGTGCTCCAGTTTGCCGCCGTCGACCACTCCGAGCCCGTCGCACCGGTTGCGCCCTGCCCGGTCCACGTCGAGGCCACATCCGTCGCCGCCGACACGCCGCTCACCGCAAGCAGTGATCCGCCCAGCGCGAGCGCCGCAACCGCCACGCTCGCGCATACGAGCCGCGTCCGCATTCTCCCGACTCGCCAGGTGATCACGAATCTTCCCGCGCGCCTTGCAAATCGAAGTTGGCGGGAAGCGGGGCGCGATCGGTGACTGAGTATGGCCGGCTCCTGGCTGTCTGAGGTGTGAAGAACGAGGCGAGCAGGACCCTAGGCGATCAGGGATTCCCCGCATATGGCTCGATCGAACCTGCCTGGGGGGTCCGACCGACCCTCAGGTGGCCGTCTCTGACCGCCCCGGGGGCCGCCGGCCTGCGGGCCCGACCTCTCGGTATTGGTACGTTTGACTAGACCCTGTCGGGTGGAACCGAGGTCGGGGGCGGCTCGGGGGAGCATCCGGCATGGTCAACCCTCACCCTCGATCGCGATGCCAGCAGAGCGCAATCCCGCCCACGAGCGACGACGGGCATTCACCGTCGTCTTGGTCGACGACGAACCGCTGATTCGCGGCGCGGTCGCACAGGCACTCGCCGCCGGCGGGCTCGAGCTCGTCGGCGAGGCCGCGAACGCGCTGGACGCGGTCGAGGTGGTCGTCGATCTGCGCCCTGACGTGGTCCTGATCGACCCGCGGCTGCCAGGAAACGCGGGGGTCGAGACGATCGAGCGGCTGACGCTGCTGGCGCCCGCCACGCGGATCCTGATCCTCACCCGCAGCGAGCAGAATCGCGTCGTCGAGGCGATCGTCGCCGGAGCGGACGGCTACATCCTCAAGTCCGCCACGCCGGAGGCGATCGTCGCCGCCGTCAGGGCGACCGCGGCGGGCGAATCGGTCATCTCGCCGCAGATCGCGGGCAAGCTCCTCGAACGCATCCGCGAGCGCGACATCCCCGTCACCGCCGGCAGCGCTAGCGTTGCCTCCGCGATCAGGGCGGCCCTCACCGAGCGCGAGCTCCAGATCTTCGCGCTGCTGGCGAGCGGCAAGACCAACCAGCAGATCGGCGAGGAGCTGCTGCTCAGCGCGAACACGATCGCCAACCACATCGCGAGCATCCTCGACAAGCTCCAGCTCGAGAACCGCATCCAGGCCGCCGTCCAGGCGGTCCGCAGCGGCATGTCCTGAAGCCGCGCCCCGGGCACCGCGCGCACGGCCGTCCCGCGTCCCGCGCACCGCGCCGACGGGAAGCCCGCGCACCGCGCCCCGCGCACGGAAGCTCGTCCCCCCACGTCCCGCGCACCGCGGGAAGCTCGTCCGCCGCGCGCGCTGCGAAGCCCGCGCACCGCGCACGGAAGCTCGTCCCCCCGCGCCCCGCGCACCGCGCGCGCGGCCGTCCCACCAACCCACCGCTCCGCCCCCCAAAGGCGAGGGCCCGGCATCAAGCCGGGCCCTCAAAAATGCAGCGAGGAGAGCCCGGCAAAGCCGGGCTCCCGCAGCCTCCTTACATCATTCCGCTCATGTCCGGCATCCCGCCGCCGCCGCCGCCGTTGTCCTTCTCCGGCATCTCGGCGACGATCGCCTCGGTCGTGAGGATGTTCTTGGCGATCGACGCGGCGTTCTGCAGCGCGGAGCGCGTGACCATCGCCGGGTCGATCACGCCGGCTGCGACGAGATCGACGATCTCGTTCGTGGCGGCGTTGAGGCCCCAGCCCTTCTTGGCCTTGCGGACCTCGTTGACGACGACCGAGCCCTCGAGCCCGGCGTTCTCGGCGATCTGACGCAGCGGCTCCTCGAGCGCGCGCAGCACGATCTTCGCGCCGGTCTTCTCGTCCTCTTCCTCGATCGCGTCCAGCTTGATCGCGGATGTCGCCTCGAGCAGCGCGACGCCGCCGCCCGGCACGATGCCCTCCTCGAGGGCGGCGCGGGTGGCCTGCAGCGCGTCCTCGACGCGGTGCTTCTTCTCCTTCATCTCGGTCTCGGTCGCAGCTCCGACCTTGACGACCGCGACGCCGCCCGACAGCTTGGCGAGGCGCTCCTGGAGCTTCTCGCGGTCGAAGTCGGAGTCGGTGTTCTCGATCTCCGTCTTGATCTGGTTGATCCGGCCCTTGATCGCAGCGCCATCCCCGGCGCCGTCGACGATCGTGGTGTTGTCCTTCGCCACGACTACACGACGCGCACGTCCGAGCTGGGAGACCTGGGTGTTCTCGAGCTTGAGGCCCATCTCCTCGGTGATCACCTCGGCGTTGGTGAGGATCGCGATGTCCTCGAGCATCCGCTTGCGGCGATCGCCGAAGCCGGGCGCCTTGACCGCGACGCCCGTGAAGGTGCCGCGGAGCTTGTTGACGACGAGCGTCGCGAGCGACTCACCCTCGACGTCCTCGGCGATGATCAGCAGGGGCTTGCCCGACTGGATGACCGCTTCGAGCACCGGCAGCACGTCGCGGACGGCGCCGATCTTCTGGTTTGCGATGAGGATGTAGGGATCCTCGAGCACGGCCTCCATGCGGTCCTGGTCGGTGACCATGTAGGGCGAGATGTAGCCCTTGTCGAACTGCATGCCCTCGGTGAACTCGAGGTCCATACCGAACGTCTGGCCCTCCTCGACGTTGACCACGCCGTCCTTGCCGACCCGCTCGATCGCATCGGCGATGACGTCGCCGATCTCATCGTCGCCGGCCGAGATCGTCGCGACACGCGCGATCTGGTCCTTGCCGGAGACCTCCTTGGACTGCGTGCCGATGTGCTCGACGACCTGGTTGACGGCGCGCTCGATGCCGCGCTTGAGCGCCAGCGGGTTCGCGCCGGCGGTGACGTTCTTCAGACCCTGGCGAACGATCGCCTGGGCCAGCACCGTCGCGGTCGTCGTGCCGTCGCCGGCAACGTCGTTGGTCGCGGTCGCGACCTCGCGGACGAGCTGCGCGCCCTGGTTCTCGAACGGGTCCTGAACCTCGATCTCGCGCGCGATCGTCACACCGTCATTGGTGATCGTCGGCGCGCCGAACTTCTTGTCAAGGACGACGTAGCGGCCCTTGGGGCCGAGCGTGACCTTGACGGCGTTGGCAACGGCGTCAACGCCGGCCTCGAGGGCCTTGCGTGCATCGCCGCTGTACTTCAGTTCCTTGTGAGCCATCTTTGTTCAGTCTCCTTAGGACTCGACGCGTGCGAGGACGTCGGACTCGCGCAGGACCAGCAGGTCCTCGCCGTCGACCTTGATCTCGGTCCCGCCGTACTTGCTGTAGAGGACCTCGTCGCCCTCGGATACGTCAAGCGGAATGCGCTTGCCGTCATCGTCGAGCTTGCCGTCGCCGACGGCCAGGACCTTGCCCTTCTGCGGCTTCTCCTTCGCGGTGTCGGGAAGGACGATGCCACTCGCGGTGGTCTCTTCCTCCTCGATCGCCCGCACGATCAGCCGATCGCCCAGGGGCTTGAGCTTCATCTTGACAACCTCCGTTGAGTGTGGTGCTTCCGCGGCGAGCGCTCCCGTTGGGAGGCTCCCGATCGAATTGGCACTCTCGTTATGAGAGTGCCAGCCACCCTTGACAATACAGGCTGCCCGACCCCAATGTCAAGGAAAATTGGCACTCTGGACCGATGAGTGCCAAGATTTTTACGAGTGGGCTCCGCCCACAGGAGGTGTCGCGTTGCCGCCCGCCGTGGCGCCCCGCCGGGCGCTCAGTTCTGCGCGCCGCCGAACCCCTTGATCGCTTCGGTCATGCCCGCCGGCTTGTCGATGATCTGCGAGAAGCGCACGACCGTGACGGTGTCCTCGAGCGTGACCGTGCGGCCGTAGATCTGCTCGAGGAAATGGACGAGGTCCTCGTGGCGGCGAAACTCGGGGTTGTCGTGCTCGATGTCGCGCGGCGAGAGGTCGCGCAGGCGCGTCACCTCGACCTGGTCGATCACGGCGTCGAAGATCTTCTCCCGCGGCGAGTACTGGTAGCCGATCGTGACGAGCACCGCCTGGTTCTTGCGGTACTTGTGGGACTTGTCCCCGAGGCGGATCGTCGCCGTCTTGCGGCCGCGCTTGAGCTGGTCGGCGAAGATCGTCGAGTAGAAGTTGAGCACCTGCACGGGCGGGAGGCTATCGGTCCAGGCGGGATTTAGAAAGCACGCCCTGAACCATGTCCCGCTCCCCGGGGTAGGTGAGCTGCTTGACGGCCTCGGCCATCGGCAGCCACCGGGCCTCCTCGATCTCGTGGTCGTGGTCGGTCGGCGAGCCCGACCGGAACTCGAACAGGAAGAAGCGGACGCGCTTGCTGATCAGCCGGCCGCGACGGCGGTAGTGGTAGTGCACGTCGCCCAGCGAGGAGACCAGCTCCGCCTCCACGCCCCCCTCCTCGCGGACCTCGCGGATCGCAGCCTGTTCGTCGGTCTCATCGCCATCGAGGTGGCCCTTCGGCAGCGCGAGCACGCGCGCACCGTTGGCGGCGCGGCGTGTCGGCACGACGACGAGCACGTTCTCGCCGTCGACCACCACCCCGCCGGCGGAGCGCTCCTCCAGCGGGTGTCCCCGGTGCGCGCCACCGTCACCGACGTCCACCGGTCCCGCCGCGTTGCGCCGCTCGGTCATGGCCGTCCCCGCCATAGGAATGAAAAGCCCCGGTCCATGGACATATATTCCACTGCATCCCACAGCGAAGCGTCGGCCGCCGGTGCCGGCGCCGCTATCGTGGCGTCGGTGCGCACCCGAAACCGCGCCGCCGTGCTCGCGCTGATCGGTGCGCTGATCGCCGCCCAGGCGACCGCGAGCGCAGCCACACCGCTGCCCAGCCAGGCCTCGCCGCTGCTGTGGGCGACGATCGACGTCTGCGACCCCGCGGGCCAGCCGAACACGATCGGGATTCGCGGCTCGATGCCCGGAACCGGCGACCGCCACCAGCGCATGTACATGCAGTTCGTGCTCGAATACCGCAGCCCGAGCGGCCACTGGCACTACCGCGGCGGCGGTGGAGAGTCGCCGCTCGTGGCCGTCGGCAAGGGCTCAGCGGTCTCGCGCCAGGCCGGCTGGGACTTCATGCTCGCACCCAGCTCGAGCGAGACCTACACGCTGCGCGGCGTGGTCATCTTCGAGTGGCGCCTGCGCGGCGTGACGATCGCGCAGGACGTGCGCGCGACGCGGTCCGGCCACGTGACCGCGACCGGGTCAGACCCCCTCGGCTACAGCGCCGCGACCTGCAGGATCAGGCGAACAGCCGCGGGTCGTTCGTGATCACGCCGGTGACGCCGAGCGCCCGCAGGCGTTCGATCTCGCCGGCGTCGTCGACCGTCCAGGCGTAGAGCTCGCCGCCCGCCCCGAGCACCGCCTCGACCAGTTGGCGCGTGACCATCCGCCAGTGCGGCAAGAGCGCGTCGATCGCGCCGGCGCGCAGGTGGGCGACGGCGCGGCGCGGAAGCAGACGGCGGTAGACGCGCCCGAGCGTCGGCGTGAGCAGCGGCGTGCCTGTGATCCCGGGGATCCCCGGCACCGTCAGGCCGATCGCGAGCGACGGCGCCAGCACACGGACGCGACGGAGCACACTCCAGCTGGCGGTGCTGATGAACGCTCGCGCGATCGTCCCCGACCCCTGCAGCGCCGCCAGCACGAGCTCCTCGCTGCCGGGACTCTTGATGTCCAGCTGCAGCCGGACGCGCTCAAACGGCGGCGCACCCAGGTGCTCGAGCGCCGCCGCGAGGGTGAGCGCCTCGCGGCGATCCAGCTCGCCGACGTCGTGCGCGACGTAGAGGCCCTCGCCGCGCGCGGGCACCGCGAGCACGTCGAACTCGATCATGTCGACGCCGGCGGCGAGCGCGGCGTCGAAGCTCGCGAGCGTGTTTCCCGGCGCCAGCGCGGCCGCCCCCTTGTGGCCGACGCGGATCAGCGCTGGCATCCCGGGCACCAGTAGGTGGTGCGGTTGCCGTCGCCCTGGCGCGCGCAGCGGATCCGCCCTCCACAGCGCCCGCAGGCCTCGCCCTCCCGCGAGTAGACCGCGCGCGGGCGCGCCTCGTAGCCGTCGCGGGCCGACTGCGCCATGTGCTCGCGGGCGAACGCCACGGCGGCCAGCACCGTCTCATCGGCGGTCTCCCCGAGCGCCTTCCAGGGGTCGGCGGCGGCGGCGAAGCAGGACTCCGACTTCCAGATGTTGCCGATCCCCGCGATCGTGCGCTGGTCGAGCAGCGCATCGCCGAACGGACGCGTCGGGTCATCCTCGCGAATCCGGCGGATCAGCAGGTCCTCGTCGAAGCGTTCGCCGATCACATCCTGTCCGAGCTCGCGCAGGCCCGGGTGCAGCCGAGCGCGCGACTCGCTGAGCAGCTCCAGCAGCGGCCCGTCGAACTGCACCACCTCACGCCCGTCGCTGCGCAGCACGAGCCAGGCGCGGCGCGGCGCGCGACGCCAGCGCTCGCCGATCGCCGCCACGTCCCAGGCGCCGGTCATCCGCAGATGCGAGTGCAGCACCAGATCACCCTCGAAATGGATCAGCAGGTGCTTGCCGCGCGCCGCCACCACCGCGACCTGACGCCCCGCGAGCCGCTGCGGCCAGCGGTCGCGCTCGTGGCGGCGCTGCGGCGTGAGGATCTCGTCGGGCACCCGCCCTTCGAGCACCGGACGGATCCGGTTCGCCGCGTGGTGGATCGTGTCGCCCTCGGGCATGGCCTGGCGATCCTAGAGCGCGAGCAAGCGCTCGCGCGAGCGACGGCCGATGTGCGCTCGGCCGAGTGCGCGCGAGCGCGAGCGGTGCCGCGGGCGAGGCGAGCACCACAAGCGCGACCACGCCGAGCTCAATCTCACGCGCTGAGCGTCAACCGCCGCGGCCCGCTGCGGAAGCCGAGCTCGACCAGCAGCGGTTCGGCCGGCCCGCCGAGCACAGGCTCGCCGTCGACCCGCTCGAGCTCGAGCTTGCGGATCCGCCCGGTGCGCACGGCGTCCGCCAGCGCGCTCAGCGCGACGCGCAGCGCTTCGCCGCTGACGAAGGTCTGCAGGCCGCGACCGCCCGCCTCGACGTAGCAGGCGACGTCGGCGCGGACCAGCACGACGTGCGCGCCGGCGACCCGGGCGGGCCGGCGACCCTCGGCGCGGGAGCCCTCGCCCGAGCCCTTCGCCGCCGGCCACGGCAGCGCCGCGCCGAACGGCTGTGCCGGATCGCTCGCGGCCAGCACGAGCGGGGGGGCGTCCTCGAGGTCGCGCTGCGCGCGCAGGCGCTCGACGGCGCCGGGCAGCGCGAACTGCGCGCCGCCGAGCCCCTCGATGAAGTAGCCACGCCGGCAGACGCCGAGCGTCTCCAGTCCGGCGAGCGAGTCGTAGAGCGCCGCGAATCCGCCCGGGACGCCCTCGGCGAGGACCAGTTCGCGGGTCAGGATGCCGTAGCGCTCGAGCAGCAGCTCAGCCAGCGTGCGCCGGCGTGCGACCGGGTCCGCGAGCGGCACAAACAACGGCGCGGCGAGCGTCCAGCGACCCTGCACGCCGGCCCGCGTCTGCGCGCGCGAGGCGCGCACGGCGGGCGCGAAGCGCCGGCCGGAACGCGGGTTGCCAGCCGATCCGCGCGGCGCCGAGCGGGCCAGGGCGAGTCGCGGTGCGCGCAGCGGCGCCCAGGCGTCATTGGTGATCTCGCCCGCCCAGACGAGATCCCACAGCGCCTCCTGCAGCGCCTCGACCGGCACGTCGATCTCGCCCGCCAGGTCGCCGAAGAAGCACGGCGCGGCGCGCAGCCGCTCGCGGATCAGTTCGTGCTCGCGCTCTGCCGGCGCCTCGAGCTTCGCCGCCGCGGCCGGCGGCCCGATCGCGGGCGCATCGTCGCGGAAGTAGAGCGCGACGCGGCCAGAGCGACGCGCGATCGCCCCCGCGCCGACCCACACGATCTCGCCGGCCGCGCAGAGCTGGTCGAGCCAGCTCGTCGAGTAGGCGCCGACGCGCCGCGGCAGGACCGCTCGTTCCCACAGCTCCGCCGGCAGCGCCAGTCCCTGCAGCGGGACGAGGACCTCGCGCAGGCGCTCGACGCCGGCGCCCGCCGCCGCGTGACGGTCGATGCCCTGCCAGGAGGGCAGGAAGACGGCGAGCGCGCGGCGCTCCGCCGGCTCGATCTCGCGACGCAGCACCGCCAGCGACGCGCGCCGCAGCCGTCGCAGGACGTCCGGATCGCACCATTCCCGCTCGCCCGGGCGCGCGCGTGGATCGGCGGTCGGCCGCAGCTCGCCGCGGACCAGCAGACCGCCGGCCTCGAGCTCCCGCAGCGGGCTGCTCATGTCGACGCCGTAGCGGGCCGAGAGCTCGGCCGTGGTGAACGGGCCGCTCGAGCGAGCGTGGCGGGCCGCCAGCTCACGCAGCGCGTCGGGAACGTCGCCCAGGAAGGCGTCGGGGAGACCCGACGGGGGCATCACGCCGAGCGCGTCGCGGTAGAGCCCGGCGTCCTGCGCGGCGATGTAGCGCTGCTCGCGCGCCACGCGCACCACGACGGCGCGCCGCTCGGCCACCAGCTCGGCGAGCATCGCCCCCGCGTCCAGCGCCCCGAGCACGCGCGCGCGGACGGCGGCCTCGGTCAGGTCGCCGAGCGTGCGCAGGACGTCGTGCAGTTCGTCGCGCGAGGTCGCCTGGCGGGCCGGTGAGAGGCGCGAGAGGTCGGCTTCCAGCGCCGCCAGGGCGCCGGGGTCGATCAGCTCGCGCAGCTCCTCCTGGCCGAGCAGCTCGCGCAGCAGCTCGCGGTCGAGTGAGAGCGCGGCGGCGCGGCGCTCCGCGTTCGGCGCGTCGCCCTCGTACATGTAGGTGGCGACATAGTCGAACAGCAGCGAGGAGGCGAACGGCGAGGCGCTCGGGGTCTCGACCTCGACCAGCGAGATCTCGCGCCGCGCGATGGCGCTCAGCAGCCACTGCAGCCCGGCCACGTCGAGCACGTCGCGCAGGCATTCGCGGTAGGTCTCGAGGATGACCGGGAAGTCGGGGTAGCGGCGCGCCACCTCGAGCAGCGTCTGCGCCTTCAGGCGCTGCTGCCACAGCGGCGTCCGCCGGCCGGGGTAGGCGCGCGGGATCAGCAGCGCGCGGGCCGCGTTCTCGCGAAAACGCGCGCCGAACAGGGCCGAGGTCCCCAGCTCGCCGACGACGAGCTCCTCGAGCTCCTCGGGCTCCGGCAGGACCAGCTCGGCGCTCGGCGGCTCGTCGGTGTCGGGGAGATGGACGATGATGCCGTCGTCTGACCAGATCGCGTCGGATTCGAGGCCGTAGCGCTCGCGAATCCGCGCCGAGAGCGCCAGGCCCCAGGCCGCGTGGATGCGCCCGCCGAACGGCGAGAGCACGCACAGCCGCCAGTCGCCGATCTCGTCGCGGAAGCGCTCGATGACAATCGTGCGGTCCGAGGGGATCACGCCGGTCGCGGCCTGCTGCTCGCCGAGGAAGTCGAGCAGGTTGCGCGCCGCCAGCGGATCGAGGTCGTAGTCGCGCTCCAGCACCTCGGGCGCCACGCCAACCGCCCAGCGCGAGAACGCACCGATCGCCTCGCCCAGCTCCTTCGGGCGCCCGACCGAGTCCCCGCGCCAGAACGGCACGGCCCCCGGCGCGCCGGGTGCGGGCGTCACGATCACGCGGTCGCGGCCGATCTCCTCGATCCGCCAGGCCGTCGCGCCCAGCAGGAAGGTCTGCCCGGGCCGCGCCTCGTAGACCATCTCCTCGTCCAGCTCGCCCACCCGCCGCCCGTCCGGCAGCGTGACGGCGAACAGGCCGCGGTCGGGGATCGTGCCGGCGTTGACCACGGCGAGCTGGAGCGCTCCCTTGCGGGCGCGGATCGACCCGGCCAGCCGATCCCAGCTGATCCGCGGCCGAAGCTCGCCGAACTCGCTCGACGGGTAGCGACCGTCGAGCATGTCGAGGACGTTCTCGAGCAGCTCGCGGCTCAGCTCGCTGTAGGAGTGGGTCCGCGTGACGAGCGCGAACAACTCGTCGACCGAGACGCTCTCGGCACTCGCCGCGATCGCCACGATCTGCTGCGCGAGCACGTCCAGCGCGTTGCGCGGCACCACCGTCGGCTCGATCCGTCCCTCGCGCATCGAGCGCACGACGACGGCGCACTCGAGCAGGTCGGCGCGGAACTTGGGAAAGATCCGCCCCTTGCTGGTGGCGCCGACCCCGTGCCCGGAGCGCCCGATGCGCTGCAACCCGCGCGCGACGGACTTCGGCGACTCGACCTGGATCACCAGATCCACGGCGCCCATGTCGATGCCGAGCTCGAGCGAGGAGGTCGCGACCAGGCAAGGCAGCTCGCCGGCCTTCAACAGCTCCTCGATCGCCGTGCGCTCCTCGCGTGCCAGCGAGCCGTGGTGCGCGCGCGCGATCTCCGCCGGCGCAGCCTCGCCGGGCGCAGGGGCGTCCTCGTCGTCGTCGGCGGCGGCGAGCTCGTTGAGCCGCAGCGCCAGCCGCTCGGCGGCTCGGCGGCTGTTGACGAAGATGATCGTCGAGCGGTGGGTGCGCACCAGCTCGAGCAGCTGCGGGTAGATCGCCGGCCAGATCGAGCGCCGCGTGGCCTCGCCGCCGACGACCGGCTCGAGCGGGTCGCGCTGCGCCCCCTGGTCGGGCTCGACCATCGATTCCACCGGCACGCGAATCTCGAGATCGAGCGCGCGGGTCGCGCCCACGTCGACGATCCTCGCGCGGCGTGTCGGGCCGACCATGAACCGCGCGACCTCCTCCAGCGGGCGCTGGGTCGCCGAGAGGCCGATCCGCTGCAGGCCGCGTCCGTCGAGCTGCGCCTCCAGGCGCTCGACGGTGAGCGCCAGGTGGGCGCCGCGCTTGGTGGCGGCGACGGCATGGATCTCGTCGAGGATCACCGCCTCGACGCAGGTGAGGATCTCGCGCGCCTTCGAGGTCAGCATCAGGTACAGCGACTCGGGCGTCGTGATCAGGATGTCTGGGGCGTGACGCAGCATCGCGGCGCGCTCGCGCGCCGGCGTGTCGCCGGTCCGGATCGCGACCCGCACACGATCGCCGAGGCCGAGGCCCCGCAGCGGCGCCCGCAGGTTTCGCTCGACGTCGTAGGAAAGGGCCTTGAGCGGCGAGACGTAGAGGAGGCGCGTGCGGTGCTCGGCGTCCTCGCCGGCCGCGACGAAGCGGTCGAGCCCCCACAGAAACGCGGCGAGCGTCTTGCCGGACCCCGTCGGCGCGCTGATCAGGACGTTCTCGCCGGTCGCGATCGCCGGCCACGCCTGCACCTGCGCCGGCGTCGGCTCCGCAAACGCGTTCGCGAACCAGTCACGGACAAGCGGGGTGAAGGCGGTCAGCGGCACGAACCCCGACGTTAGCGCGCTGCGCGGCCGGCGTGCACGACCGCTGCGCTCCTCAGCAGCCGAACTGCGACAGCGACCTGGTGGCGAGCGAGACGAGCTGGCCGGTCATGTCGGTGACCGACGACGAAGAGGGGGCTGCCACCGCGGCCTGCGGGCCGTAGTCGTAATAGTCGACGGTGGTCGTCGTGCGCACCGGGCCGGACGTGCTGCAGATCGGCGGCGGCGCGAGCTCGAGTCGGCGCACGCGGTTCTGCGCGTCAACCCAGGCATCGACGGGGTACTGCGTGGCGCCGGTGAGGTGCTCGAGCTCGTCGGCGTTCTGCTGCGCCGCGGCGCGAAGCGACGGAGCGACGTCGGCCGCGTAGCGCTCGAGGTTCACGACGGCGTGGTAATGCGTCGTCGGCACGCCGTCGATCGTCTGCGGACCGAGGTCGGTGACAGTAGCCGCCGCACGCAGGAAGTCGAGTGCCTGCGAGGGGTCATCGCCGCCGATCGCGGTCACACCGAGTGCGTGCTCGTACGCCGTGATATCGACCCTTACCCATGGCGTCGGAGCGTTCGGCAACGCCATGTAGATGTAGGGGCCGACGAACAGCTCCCTGAACGCGCCGCCCTCGGCGTTCACGGCCATCGAGCCGCTCAGCACCGGACGCTCATCGATCACGCCGCTCGCGGTGGTGTCAAGCGTGCGGCCGCCGGCGCTCGCGGCGATCGCGAGCGTGAAGCGGAAGCCCGGCTGGCTGGTGGTGACCTCGGCCGCCAGGGACACCGGTGTCGCCGGCAGGCGCCCGCCGCCGCCGCCACTCATCGTCACGGCGACTACCGCAGCCGCCGCGACGAACGCGCAGGCGCAGGCAAGCAGCAGCAGCCGCCGCCGCCGCACGGCTCGGCCGCTCAGCGCCGCGCGGACCGCTGGGTCGACGGCCGGACTGCCGGCCCAACCGAAGGGGTGCTGCTCGCCGATCGGCGCCATCGCTCAGCATCGGCGTAACCCCTCGCGGCCTTGACGCGACGGCGAAACATTCGGCAGACGAACCCGCGCTCAGCGGGCGAGCTCGAGCGCACGGGCCAGCACGGCGTCGAACATCGCCTCGGTGAGGCGGCCGGTGAAGGTGTTCTGCTGGCTGACGTGAAAGCTCGCGAGCAGGACGGGGCCGGGCGCGTCGCCGGGGTGCAGTTCGGCGCCGTGGGCGAAGGGCGGATGCGGTCGGGGCCGGGGCTCGCGCAGGCGCAGCGCCGCGTCCCAGGCGAACGCTCCAAGGCAGAGCACCACCCGCGGGTCGCGCAGCAGGGCGAGTTCGCGGCGGGCGAACGGCAGGCAGCTGTCGCGCTCGCTCGGCGTCGGGCGGTTGGCCGGGGGGACGCAGCGCACTGCTGCGGTGACCCAGACGTCATGCAGGCGCAGGCCGTCGTCGCGCGAGCGTGAGAGCGGCTGATTGGCGAGACCGGCGCGCCAGAGCGCCGCGAAGAGGAAGTCGCCGGAGCGGTCACCGGTGAACACGCGGCCCGTGCGGTTTGCGCCGTGCGCGCCCGGTGCGAGACCGAGGATCGCGAGGCGTGCTCCGGGGTCGCCGAAACCGGCTATCGGGCGCCCCCAATAGGTCTCGGCGCTGTGCGCGGCGCGTTTCTCGCGCGCAACCTGCTCGCGCCAGGACACCAGGCGAGGGCAGCGCCGGCAGCGCTCGATCTCGGCGGCGAGCGCGGCGAGCCCTCCGTCGCGTAGGCTCTGCGCCATCTGGTCGCGAGTATTCATCCTCGGTGGCGCCTGTGTAGCAGTCACGCTCGGCGGATGCTCGCTGACGCCCGCCAGCAGCTCCAGCACGGCCGGTTTCACGGGCAAGAAGGCGCTGATCGCAACGACCCTGAACCTGCTGGCGAGCGACGCTAGCTCGGGCAATGGGCTCGACATCTGCCAACACGTGATCGGCAGCACGCTGCGCAGCGAGCTCAACAGGACCGGCAGCTGCCAGACCAGCATCGACAATCAGCTCAAGACGATCGACACCTTCACGCTGACCGTCGAGTCGATCAAGCTCGCCGGTTCGGCCGCCGCGACGGCGCGGGTTCAGACCGAGCTGGACGGCAAGAAGGTGATCCAGACCGTGTCGCTCGCCCACCAGAGCAACGGCTGGCGGATCACCGCCGCCCCCAACGTCTGAGCGACCGCCGCCCCCAACGTCTGAGCGACCGCCGCCCCCAACGTCTGAGCGACCGCCGCCCCCAACGTCTGAGCGACCGCCGCCCCCAACGTCTGAGCGCAGCGCCCCCCGCCGGCGCGGAGTGCTCTCCCCCGCCCGGTCAGTCCGGCGGCGCGTCGAGCGAGTGCCCGTATTGGCGGCGGTAGTAGTCGCGATAGGCGCCGTCGCGGACCGGCTCCCACCACCAGGCGTTGTCGCGGTACCACTGGACGGTGCGCTCGAGGCCGAGGTCGAAGCCCATCGCCGCCGACCAGCCGAGGGCGGTGATCTTGGTGGAGCCGAGCGAGTAGCGGCGGTCGTGGCCGGGCCGGTCGCCGACGTAGTCGATCAGCGACTCGTCGCGGCCGCACAGCTCGAGAATGCGTCGCACGACGGCGATGTTGGGGCACTCGTCCGGGCCGCCGACGTTGTAGACCTGCCCGGCCTCGCCGCGGTCGAGCACGTGGCCGATCGCGCCGGCGAAGTCCTCGACGAACAGCCAGTTGCGCACGTTCAGCCCGTCGCCGTAGACCGGCAGGCGGTCGCCGGCGAGGGCGTTGAGGATCATCAACGGGATCAGCTTCTCCGGGTACTGGTAGGGCCCGTAGTTGTTGGAGCCGCGACAGATCAGGGTCTCGCTGCCGAAGGTGCGGTTGTAGGAGGAGACGAGCAGATCTGCGCCGGCCTTCGTCGCGCTGTAGGGGGAGGACGGGTCAAGCGGCGAGGACTCGCTGAAGGAGCCCTCCTCGATCGAGCCGTAGACCTCGTCGGTCGAGATCTGCAGGAAGCGCAGACCCCGCTCGCGCACCGCCTCGAGCAGCACGTAGGTCCCGAGCGCGTGTGTGCGCACGAAGGCATCGGGTTCGATGATCGAGCGATCCACGTGCGTCTCGGCGGCGAAGTTGACGACCGCCTGCGCACCCTCGAGTGCGCCGGCGACCGCAACAGGATCCTCGATCGCGCCGTGCACGAAGGAGAACCGCGGGTCGCCGTCGAGGTCCTGAAGGTTCTCGCGCCGGCCGGCGTAGGTCAGCTTGTCGAGGACGATGATCTCGTCATCGCTCGTGGCGAGGCGGCCGCGGACGAAGTTGCTGCCGATGAACCCGGCGCCGCCGCAGACCAGCAGCCTCACAGCCCGAACACCTCAGGGGCGCTCTCGCGGTAGGCGAGGAGGCCATCCCGCCAGCCGGGCAACGCCTCGATGCCGCGCTCGGAGGCGAGCACGCTCCACGGCGGCCGCGGCGCAAGCATGGCGAGCTGCGCCTGGGTGGTCTCCGTCACGCGCAGCGACAGGCCGGCGGTTTCGAAGATCGCTCGTGCGAACTCGTTGCGCGAACAGTGCCCGGAGCCGGCGAGGTGGAAGATGCCGGCGGCGCGGCGCTCGGCGAACTCGATCAGGCGCGGTGCGAGGTGGCCGGTGTAGGTGGGGCATCCCACCTCGTCGGTGACGACCGCCAGCTCCTCGCGCCCGCCGGCGGCGAGCCGCAGCATCGTGGTGACGAAGTTCAGCCCGCCGGGACCGAACAGCCAGGCGGTGCGAACGATCGCATGCTCCGGCGAGGCTGCGGCGATCTCCAGCTCGCCCGCGAGCTTCGTCCGCCCGTAGGCCGAGAGCGCGTTGGTCGGATCCGACTCGACGTAGGGCCGAGTCGCTGTGCCGTCGAACACGTAGTCGGTGGAGACCTGCACGAGGTGCGCGCCGATCGACGTCGCCGCGCGCGCGAGGTTGCCCGCGCCGGCGCCGTTGACCGCGAGCGCCTGCGCCTCGAGTCCCTCGGCGCCCTCGACGTCGGTCCAGGCGGCACAGTTGACGATCGCCTCAGGCGCCATTCGCGCAACCGTTTGATCGACCTCGCGCGCGTCGGTCACGTCGAGCTCGGAGTGGGAGACGCCGACGCAGTCGTGGCCGCGGGCGCTGGCGCGGGCCACGAGGTCGCAGCCCAGCATCCCGCCGGCGCCGGTGACGAGCATTCGCATCAGGGAACCCTCACCTCGGAGTTGTCGCCGAGCATGAAGCGGTAGGCCCGCGGCTGGCGTCCGGAGCGGCCGATCCGGACGTTTCGCCCGAGCAGCGAGGACTCGACGCGACCGTCCAGGCGGCGGACCTCGGAGCCGGCCAGCAGGATCGAGTTCTCGACCTCCGCGGACTCGATCAGGCAGCGCTCGCCGATCGCCGTGTAGGGACCGACGTAGGCGTCGATCAAGCGTGCGCCGCTGCCGATGATCGCCGGGCCGCGGACCGTCGAGCGCTCCAGGCGCGCCCCGGCGGCGACGACCACGCGGCCGTCCAGCTGGGAGTCCTCCAGCGCGCCGTCGCAGCGCGCCTCCATCACGTCGAGGATCAGGCGGTTGGCTTCGAGCATGTCCGCGAGCTGGCCGGTGTCCTTCCACCAGCCCGACACGATGTGGGGCTCGACGCGCAGCCCGCTGTCGACGAGATGCTGGATCGCGTCGGTGATCTCCAGCTCGCCACGGGCGCTCGGCGTGATCGCGCGCGCCGCGTCGTGGACACTCGCCGTGAACATGTAGACGCCAACCAGCGCGAGGTCGCTGACCGGCGAGCGCGGCTTCTCCACGAGCCGCACGACACGGTCGCCGTCCAGCTCGGCGACGCCGTAGTTCTCGGGGTCAGGGACCGGCGTGAGCAGGATCAGGGCGTCGCACTTCGCCGTCTTGAAGCGCTCGACGAGATCGACGATCCCGCCCTGCAGGAGGTTGTCGCCGAGGTACATGACGAACGAATCGGCGCCGAGGAAGGGCTCGGCCGTGAGCACCGCGTGGGCGAGGCCGGCGGGCTCGTCCTGCACGATGTAGGTGATACGCACGCCGAAGCGCGAGCCGTCGCCTGCCGCCTCGCGGATCTCGTCGCCGGTCTCGGGCGCGATGACGATGCCGACGTCCTCGATCCCGGCCGTCGCGAGCGCCTCGATGCCGTAGAACAAAACCGGCTTGTTGGCGACGGGGATCAGCTGCTTGGCGCTGGTGTGGGTGATCGGGCGCATGCGGGTGCCCTTGCCGCCGGAGAGGATCAGGCCCTTCACGGCGCGACCGCCAGCTTGCGGTGATCCCAGCTCGAGCGGCCGTATTCGACGAAGCGGATCGCGACGCGCTTGGGCGCCTGCTTGGCGACGCTCGCGAGCACCGACGCCGGCAGTGCCGGGCCCTCGATGTAGCGCTCGTAGAGCGCGAGGCCGAGAGCCGCGACGAAATCCGGGTCGCGCTCGATCTCGGCCTCGGTCTGGAGCATCACGCCGCGCAGCTCGTCGTATGTCTCGCCGGCCTCGACGACTATCGTCGCGCGCGGGTCGCGTTCGAGGTTGCGAACCTTCTGCGAGGCGGCGTAGGTCCAGGACCACAGCTCGCCGTCGCGCACGACGTACCACAGCGGCATCACGTGGGGGGCGCCGTCGCGGCCGATCGTCGCGCAGATCAGCGTCCGCTGGCCGTGCAGGAACGCGTCGAGCTCCGCGTCGCTCATCCGAATCTGATCGCGCGCGCTCACGCGATGCGCGCCGCCGCCGCGAGCACCGCGGCGCGGGCGTCGGGCGGCTCGAGCACCGCGGCATCCCCCGCCTCCTTGAGCACCTCCCGCACGAGCCAGTCCACGCCGGCGAAGCTCAGCTCGACGGCGATCGACCCGTCGTCCCAGACGCCGACGACCTTGCGCTGCTCGCGCGCCCAGCGCGCGCGCTGCGGAGAGATCCAGACGCGCGCGGTCCGCGACGCGGAGACCTCGCCGGTACGAGGCCAGCCGTCGACGTCGGCCGAGGGGTTGACCTCGGGGCGGGGTTCGAAGCGCTCGCTGGTCAGCTCGGCGCGGCGCACCCGATCGAGGCGGAAATGGCGCACGTCGTTCTTGGTCGGGTCAAATGTCGCGACATACCATCCCTCGCGACCGTTGATCAGCGCATAGGGCTCGACGCGGCGCGCGGAGTACTCGTCCTCGTTCTCCTTGTAATAGTCGAGCTCCAGCAGCACGTGGCTCTTGATCGCCTTCGAGATCACGCGGGTGACGGCGGAGTCGTCCGCGCCGAGGTGTGCGACCTGCAGGCCCTGCTCCATCGGGTCCTCGCCGAGCGCCCGCACGATCTTCGTTCGGGCGGAGGTCAGCGAACCCTGGGGCAGGTGCTCGCCGATCAGGTCGATTGCGGCGACGAGCGCCTTGGCCTCGACGGGCAGCAGGCGAGCCGGGCGAGCGAAGTTGTCGCTGTAGGGCTCCGGGTCGACCTCGATCGTGGCGTCCTGCTCGTCGATCTCGGCGTAGAGGACGTAGGAGCCGCCGCCGAAGTTGACGACGTTCAGGACGCCGATGTCCTCGCGCAGCTCGCCCTCGCTGATCTGCAGGCGCTCGCAGACCTCGGTGATCGCAAGCCGCGTTCCGGCGCGGCCCGCCTGGATCAGGATCGAGGCCAGGGTGACCAGGCGCGCGAAGCGCTCGGGGCGGATCGCCGTGTCCGCGCGGCCCGAATGGCCGTTGCCGTTGTGGCCGGCGAGCGCCGCCGCGGGCGGGGCGGGCGGGTGCTCGGTGCCCGCGGGCGGCGCGGTGTGGCGCTCGACGAGCAGCGCCACGCGCCGGCCCAGCTCCTCCGCCAACGCCGGCGGCGCGAGGACCTGCGCGTTCTCGCCGAGGCCGAGCACGAATGAGATCAGCTGGCGTTCGCTGGCGTAGTCGGTGACGAACAGGCGGTCTGCGCTGCCCTCGATCTCGCGGATCTCGCCGTAGCGGCCGAAGTGGCGCTCGAGCAGCCAGGCGATCCGCTCGGCGATGCGAATCTCCGCGCGGCCGGCGATCTCGCCGAACTGCCAGGCGGCGAGGTTGGCGTAGGCGCGCGGGTCGAAGTCGGCGGGACGGCGGAAGTCGTGCTCGGCCTTGGTCGCGTAGGCGACCTTGCCGCGGATCCGCGAGAGCCTGAAAACGCGCAGCGCCTCGCGCTCGTGGGCGTAGCCGAGGAGGTAGAACTGGCCGCCGCGGAAGAGCAGGTGGTAGGGGTCGACGGTGCGCAGCCCGAGCTCGCCGCGCTCCATCGTGAAGTACTCGAAGGTGATTGTCTTGTGGCGGAAGATCGCGGTCTCGATCTTCGCCAGGGAGTGCGAGAGCTCGTGCCCGCCGGCCGAGGCGGTGATGCCGAGCGCAACGCCGTGCTGGTCGGGCGCCGCCAGCGGGCTCGGGCGCCCCCAGGTGATCTGCTGGAGCGCGAGCCGCAGCGGCTCGGCGTAGGCGAACTCGCCATCCAGCAGCGACAGCGCGGTCGCCAGTGCCGCGAGCTCGGAGTCGGAGAACTCGATCGCCGGGAGGTGGAAGTTCTCCGGGCGTAGCGAGTAGTTCTCCTGCTCGGCGACGCCGTCGACCGGCTTCTCGACCGTCAGCGGGATGCGCAGCGATTCGAGCTCCGCGCGATCGGCGTAGAAACGGCGCGCGAAGGCGTCCTCGTTCATCCCGCTGTAGCCCTCGACATCCCGCTTGATGTCGAGCGCGGTGACCGGCCGACGCTCGGCCATCAGGTAGGAGATCAGAGAGAGCTGGCGGATCAGCTTCTCGGTGTCCTTGGCCATCCGCCACGAACCATAGACGCCGCGTGCGTCACGGGGCAGGACCCGCCCCGTATTTGCGCGGTTTTGGCCGCGCGTTCGGCACGCGGGCGCAAGCACCGGCGCAGCGGCGCCGGCGCCGCTCAGCGCCGGACGGTCACGGTCGCCGCGAACGGCTCCGGAGCGTGGCGGACCGATCGCCAGGCGAGCTCCAGGGAGGCGGACAGGACGGCCCTTCCGGGGCGCTTCGCGCGGAAGGCGAAGACCTGCTCAGGACCGCCGAAGCCCGAGACGTAGGTTCTGCACAGCCGGACGGAGCCGAGCACCGCCGGGGCGGACGAGGCCGGCGGCAGCCACGGAAAGACCGTCGGGTTGGGCCGTGTCATGAACTCCTCGGGCTCGCCCTCGACGGCGTAGACGAGCACGCCGACGCGGACCGCGAGTGTGGATCCGGAGAGCACGTAGGGAGCGAACGAATGCGGCTGGCGCAGGCAGCTCGCCGTCCTTGGCGCCGGCGCGTGCGTGGCGCCGCAGCCCCCCACCGCCAGCGCGACGGCGGCCAGTGCGGCAGCGGTGCCGGCTCGCGCGGGCGTGAACACACTCATCGCGGGAGCGTCGCAGACGTGGCGCCCTTCCGCGGTGGCCCGGTCGGGATTCGGTGCTCGCCGCGCAACGGCCGGCTACGCCGCGACGTCGGCCAGCGCGACGTCGAGCGGCTGGCCTGCGAACTGGCCGCCGGCGCAGTCCTCGCACGCGACGGTCCGCCGCGGGTTGCGAATCCCGGCGAGGCCAAGCAGGCCGCCGAGCGCGACGAGCGTCGCGGAGATCCCGATCCCGAGGTGAAAGGCATCCAGCGAAGCCGACTGCGTGGCGAGCGCGACCGCCGGGCCGACTGTGGCGGCGTCGAGGTGCACGAACGTCTGCGTACGCGCTGCTGCCACGACCGTGGCGGCGTGGGGCGAGAGCCGGCGGTCACCGAGCGCGTGGCTCAGCGTGGTGTTGAACTGCGCCGAGATCACGGCACCGACCGCGGCGATTGCGAGCAGCCCGGCGACGCGGGCGACGGCGTAATTGACTCCGGAGGCGGCTCCGGCGGTTGATTCGTCGGCGTCGGAGAGGACCGTGGCGGTGAGCGGCGCGACGGTGCTCGCCAGCCCGATCGAGAAGATCACGAGCGCCGGGAGCAGGTCGCTGAAGTAGTCGGGGTGCGCGTTCAGGCGTGCCATCAACGCCAGTCCGGCGGCCGCCGTCAGCGGCCCCAAGCCCATGAACAGGCGCGGCCCGAAGCGGTCGGCCAGCCGCCCCATCCGCTTCGAGAGCAGGAACATCACGACGGTCGAGGGCATCAGCGCGAAGCCGGCCTGGAGCGCGCGGTAGCCGGCGACCTCCTGGAGAAACAGCGCGAGCAGGAAGAAGGTGATGCCCAGCCCGCCGTACATCGCGAACGTCTCCACGTTGGCGAGGACGAAATTCCGCCGGCTGAAGAGGCCGCGCGGCAGCAGCGGCGCCGGTGTGGCGCGCTCGTGCAACACGAAGCACCCGAGCAGGACGAAGCCGGCGACCGCGGGGCCCCATACCTCGGCGCTGCCCCAGCCGACGACCGGCTCGCGGATCAGTGCCAGCACAGGCCCGGCCAGGCCGAGGAAGGTCAGCGCGGCGCCGAGCCAGTCCACGCGCGGGTGCGAGGCGCCGCGAGCGCGCGCAGGCACGGCGACGTAGACGAGCGCCAGCGTGATCAGGACGAACGGGACGTTCACCGCGAAGATCAGCCGCCACGACGCCGCATCGACGAGGTAGCCGCCGGCGAGCGGCCCGACGACGGTGGCGATCCCGGCCCACGCCGTCCACGAGCCGACGGCGGCGGCCCGCTCCTCCCGCCGCGGGAACGCCGAGACGATCACCGCCAGCCCGCTCGGCGCCAGCAGCGCGCCGAACGCACCCTCGAGCGCCCGGCACGCGACCAGGACCTCGATGCTCGGGGCGACCGCGCACAGCAGCGACACGACCCCGAAGCCGGCGACGCCGATCGCGAACACGGGCCGCTCCCCGTAGACGTCGCCGAGCGATCCGCCGATCAGGATCAGCGAGGCGAGCGTGAGCAGGTAGGCGTTCGATACCCATTGCTGGCCCGCCAGGCCGCCGCCGAGATCGGAGCGGATCGCCGGCAGGGCGACGTTCACCGCGGTCGCATCGAGTCCCACGACGAACGAGCCCATGATCGCCGCGACGAGAGCGAGTCGCTGGCGGCGACCAGGAGCGAGCTGGCGGTCCATTGTCGCTCCTGCTGATTGGTGGGACTCGGCGCCCGGAGCTTAGCCGCCGCGCCGGCGCGGCGGGGCGGCGCTAGGCCGCGTCGCGGCGAGACTCTTCGAGCGGTTCGTGGCCGGCGAAGTAGGCGCCGCCGCCGAGGGCGCGGTCGAAGCCCGACCACAGCTCGCCTTCGCGGAGCTCCTTTTCGAGGCGGTCGAAGCTGCCGAGGCGCCCACCGAGGTTGTCGATCATGTGCACGAGCGTGGCCTCGCGGGTCGCGGGCAGGACCGGGCTGCCGTGCTCGAGGGTGCCGTGGTGGGAGAGGATGATGTGCAGCAGCTGCTTGGCGAGCGACGGTGGGAAGCCAGCGATCTCCTCGATCTCGCGGCGCACGCGGTAGTAGCCGAGCGCGATCTCGCCCTGCAGCCGGCCGTCGTCGGTCAGCTCGATCGCCGCCGGATCGTCGGTGTAGGCCTCGAGCTTGCCGATGTCGTGCAGCAGCGCGCCGGCGACGGCGACGTCGCGGTCGATGCCGGGGAAGGTGGCCGAGATCGCGCTGACCGCCTGGCCGACGGTGAGGCAGTGCTCGAGCAGCCCGTGGCGGTAGGCCTGGTGGTAGAACTTCGCCGCCGGGGCGTCGCGGTAGGCCGGCCAGCCCGCGGCGCGGGCGCCGATCAGGCGCTCCAGCAGGGCGTGCAGGTGTGGCTGGCGGACGGTCGCGACCAGTTCGCGCAGGTCGCCCTCCATCTGCTCGGCGGTGCGCAGCGGTCCGTCGAGCAGGTCATCGAGCTCGAAGCTGCCCGGCTCGGCCGGGCGCAGCGCGCGCAGGTTGAGCTGCGGGCCGTAGCGGGGATGCACGACGTAGCGGCCGACGACGCGGACCGGGCGACCGGCGGCAACCAGCGGAACGACCTCCGGAACGTCGTCCCAGACCATCGCGACGACCTGGCCCGAGCGGTCACCGAGCGTGAGCCGCAGGAACTCGCCGCCGTCGCGCTTGACGCGCTTGTCGATCTCGCGGACCATCAGAACCTGGTCCAGATCGGTGCCGTCGCTGACCTCGCGAATGAACATGCACGGAAGGTAGCCCGGCCCGCGGACGGTTAGAAGCGCGGGGCGGGCGAGCTTCCACTCACCCATCTAAGGTACGCGCGATGGACGCGAGCGTGGTGATCAGCGGCGGGACGGGCGGGCTTGGCAGCGCGGTGACGCGGACGCTGCTGGGCGCGGGCTGGCGCGTCGTCGTGCCCTATGTCGAGGAACGCGAGGCCGAGCGGCTGGAGCCACACCCGCAGCTGGAGCTGGTCGCGGCGGACCTGTTCGACCCCGCGGCCGCCGCGGCGGTCGTGGCGCGCGCAGACGGTCGCCTCGGCGCGCTCGTCAACCTGGTCGGAGGCTTCGCCTCGGGCGGGCGCGTGCACGAAACCGGGATCGACGAGTTCGAGCGCCAGTTCCGCCTGAACCTGCGCCCGACCTACCTGCTCTGCCAGGCGGCGCTGCCGCGGATGCTCGACGCGGGCGGCGGCTCGATCGTCTGCGTCTCGACGCGCGCCGCGCTGCGACCCTTCCCCGGCGCGGCCGGGTACATCAGCTCGAAGGCCGCGGTGCTGGCGTTTGTCGACGCGCTTGCCGCGGAGTACACGGCGGACGGCGTGCGCGCGAACGCGATCCTACCGAGCGTGATCGACACGCCGGCCAACCGCAGGGCGCAGCCCGATGCCGACCACTCGCGCTGGGTGACGCCCGAGCAGATCGCGGAGGTGATCCGCTTCCTGTGCGCGCAGGAGTCGGCGCCGATCGCCGGCGCGCACATCCCGGTCTACGGGCGCGCGTGAAGGGCCCGGCGCTGACGGTCGACGTCGTCGCTCTGGCCGGCGATCCACCGGCGAGCGTGCTGCTGATCGAGCGCCGAGGGGAGCCGTTCGCGGGCTCGTGGGCGCTGCCGGGCGGATTCGTCGAAGGCGACGAGCGCGTGATCGCCGCCGCCGCGCGCGAACTGGCCGAGGAGACGGCGATCGCGGCGCCGGCGCTCGAGCTGCTGGGCGTCTACGACACGCCCGGCCGCGATCCGCGCGGGCCAACGGTGTCGGTGGTCTATCTGCTGCGCGCCGAGCGGGAGCTCGAGGCGCGCGGCGGCGACGACGCGGCCGATGCGCGCTGGTTCGCCGTCGATGCGCTGCCGCCGCTGGCCTTCGACCACGCGCTGGTGATCGCCGACGCGCTCAGCGCTGCAGCGCGCGGCCCGCGAAGGTGAGCATCGCCGCGAGGTGACGCGTGATCGGCGCGAAGGCGTGCGCGCCGGGATAGACGGCGCTCTGCGCCTGCGCGCCGGCGGCGCGCATCGCCGCCGCCCACGGCGCGTCAAGTGATGTGTTGACGACCGTGTCCTGGGCGCCGCCCCAGACGAACGCCTTCAGCGGCAGGTGCGCGAGCAGCGCCCGGTCGGCCTTGAGCTCGCCTGAGAGGTTTGCGAACTGGCCCTCCCAGCTCTCGACGACCGAATAGTTGGGAAGCTGCGCCAGCGCGACGTTCATCGCGCCGAAACCGCCCATCGAGTAGCCGGCGATCGCGCGCGCGGAGCGGTCCGGGATCGTTCGCAGCACGCGGTCGGTCAGGCGCTGGACCTCCGAGACGTAGCTGTAGTACCGGGCGCCGGTGGTGTTCAGCCAGTTCTGCGGCGAGCCGGAGGCCTGCAGCATCACGGCGATCAGCGGCCTGATCTGGTGCGTGGCGATCAGGCGGTCGAGCGTCGGCTGCAGCCCGAGCCGCAGGAACGAGCTCGCCGGCTGGTCCTCGCCGTGGAGCAGGTAGATCACGGGGTAGCGGCGCGCCCCGCTCGCGTGGTAGGCGGGCGGCAGGTAGACGAGGTAGCGGTCGCGCCAGCCGAGCGCCGCCGAGGGATAGCTGATCGAGGCGATCTGGGAGCCGGCGGAGTCGCTCGAAATCGTGACCGGCGCCGGCAGCGCCGGGGCGAGCACGTCGAAGGCGGGTGTCGCGTGGGCCACGGCGTCGGCGAGCAGCGTGGCGGGCGGCGTGAAGGGGCTCGTCAGGGCGATGCCGCCCAGGCGGACCGGACGGAGCGCCGTGGAGGCGCTCGAAGCGCTCAGCTCCAGGCCGCTGGAGACGACGAATGTGCCGGCGGCGAGGGCGAGCAGGAGGGCGAGGCGCGCGAGGCGAAGGGGCCGTGGCAGCGTGCGTGGGCGCGCCGCGGGGCGGACAGCCGGGCGCTCGGTCTGCGCCGGGCGCGACGGCACCCAGGCGGCGGGCCCCACCTCGACCGCGGGCTTGCGGCCGGGCCAGGCCCACTCGGGCGAGCCCTCGAGCCAACTGGAAGCGCTGATCGCGGACACCGGGGCCATTCAACCCCCGTCGGCGCGATCCGCATAGGACTGCACGCGCCGTGGCACGCGGCAAGTTTTGATGCAGCGGACCGTGGGCGGGCGGCGGAGCCGGCCGACCACCCCCGGCGCAGGCGGCCTGCCGCCGGAGCCCCTTGAAAGGTCTTATTCGCCGGCGCCTCGACCGCCACCTCGCCCCTCGGCGTTAGCGCCGCGTCAGTTCGCGGGCGCTGACGATCCGCCCATCGGTCATCCGGCCGGGTCGAGCGGATCCGCGCGGCTGGTCAGCTGTTGCGCGCGGTCGACCGCGGCGACGACGACCTTGGGGGTGGCGATGCCGACGAAGGCGAAGTCCGAGTCGTCGGTCGCCGCCGTGTCGAAGTTGACGGTGCCGATCCGCAGCACGCGTTCGAACAGCGTCTGATGGGTCTCGACATTCTGGACGCGGTCGATCGTCGTGTGCTGCTCGGTGCGCGAGAGGATGCCGCGGCGGATGTGCAGACGGCGGTCGGTGATCGTGTAGGTCGTCGAGACGCGGCGGATCAGGCCGATCAGCAGCGAGATCGCGAGGATCGCGGCGAACGCGGCGACAGCGTAGCCCCAGTTGCCGGAGGCGAGGCGGGCGATCGCGCCGCCGGCGAGCGCTCCGAACAACCCGGCGAGATGGAAGTCGAGCATCGAGCGCCACGACGGGTGTCCCGAGTAGATCGTGGTCTCGGGGGCGGTGGCGCTCATCGGCTGCAAAACCTACTACCGGTGGTCCGGGGCGTTGTGTTGGGGGGGCTTGGTCGCACGCCGGTGCGTGGCGACGGGGGCGAGCGCGCAGCGCGCGGGGGCGGTCCACTAGGGTCAAGCGATGAGCTTCCAGGCGATTGTCGCGCCGGAGCCCGGTCCGGCGGAGCTCCGCGAGCTGACCGACGCGGACCTGCCGGCGGGCGACGTCACCGTCGCGGTGTCGCACTCGTCGCTCAACTACAAGGACGGGCTCGTAGTGAGCGGTTCCGGGCGGATCGCCCGCAGCTACCCGATGGTGTGCGGGATCGATTTGGCCGGCATCGTCGAAGCGTCGGACTCGCCGGACTGGCGCGCCGGAGATGAGGTGCTGGTCACCGGCTGGGGCCTGTCGGAGACGCATCCGGGCGGCTACACGCAGCGCCAGCGGGTGCGCTCGGAATGGCTGACGCGGCGCCCGGAGGCCTTCACGCTCGCGCAGTGCATGGCGATCGGGACCGCGGGGCTGACGGCGATGCTGTGCGTGCTGGCGCTCGAGCACGCCGGACTGACGCCGGGCGAGGATCGGGAGGTGCTCGTGACGGGCGCGGGGGGTGGTGTCGGCAGCGTCGCGGTGGCGCTGCTCGCCCGGCTCGGCCACCGCGTTGCGGCATCAACCGGGCGCGATGAGCTGCACGATTACCTGCGCTCGCTGGGCGCGACGTCGATCGTCGCGCGCGCCGAGCTCGACCAGCCGTCGCGGGCGCTCGAAAGCGCGCGCTGGGCCGGCGCGATCGACACGGTCGGCTCCCAGACGCTCGCCAATGTGCTGGCGAGCACGAGCTACGGCGGCGCCGTGGCCGCCT
This sequence comes from Solirubrobacteraceae bacterium, assembly GCA_049522915.1. Classification (GTDB taxonomy): domain Bacteria; phylum Actinomycetota; class Thermoleophilia; order Solirubrobacterales; family Solirubrobacteraceae; genus Palsa-513. Next base: position 30,784 of record JBEKNK010000026.1, read on the forward strand.
GCGGACGGGCCGGCGGGACCGATCTGCCGACGACGGTCGCGCCGTTCATCCTGCGCGGCGTCAGCCTGCTCGGGATCGACTCGGTGATGTGCCCCACCGAGCGCAGGACGATCGCCTGGAGCCGGCTGGAGCGCGACGTGGCGCTCGAGCGGCTGGATGCGATGACCAGGATCGAGCCGCTCTCACGCGTGCCGGAGCTGGCGGCGGAGATCCTCGCCGGACGGATCCGCGGGCGCGTCGTGATCGACACCGCGGGCTGACGCGCGCGCCCGCGGAGGTCCGCAGAAGGGCGCGCGGCGGGACTGGGGCCGTATAGGGCGGGCGGGACTCAGGCCCAGGAG
>JBEKNK010000027.1:0-34284 GCA_049522915.1 Solirubrobacteraceae bacterium
GCCACCTCGTTGAGAACGGCGCTGAACTGCGACGCGCCGCTCGCGGGCTGCACGAAGTTGATCGTGTCGCCGGCGGCGTTGACGGCGATGCCGATGGCGATCATCACGAGCGCCGCGCGCCGCGCGCTGGACACGAACACGGTGCTGCCGGCCACGATGCCGAGCAGCAACAGATCCGCCACCGGGTAGGCGATGTGGGTTGCGAGGGCGAGCGAGAAGGTCAGATGCTGGCTGCCGCGAAAGGCGAACAGCGAGCACACGGCCGCCATCCCGAGCGCCGCGATCCCGCCGTCCAGCCAGTTGACGGCATCCCGGCGCGTGATCTCGGCGCGCACGAACAGCACGACCGCGGTCAGCGCGACGGGGAAGAAGAGGAGGAAGAACCCGTCGGCCGCGGACGGCGTCGTGGGTGTCGCTCCGTGCAGCGACTCGAGCGTGAAGATCACGTCACCGACCGTCCACGACACGCAGGCGACGCCCATCGCGAGGGCGACGCGCCGGTGGCGGTGTCGCGCGAGCGCACTGGCAAGGCAGAGCCCGCACGCGGCCAGCTGAAAGGCGACGACGAACCAGCCGTCCACCAGCGGCGAGAAGGTCCACGAGCGGCGGAAGATCATCGCGACGAGGTCGACGACCAGGAGCACCCCGAGCAGCGAGAAGCCCGTCCACGCCAGCTTCGTCAGAAGGTCGCCGGCGCCGCCGGCGGCCAGCCGGAAGCGGCCATTCTTGATCGACAGGGCTGGCACAGCCATCGAATGCGTATCGGCCGATCCAAATCGCCCTTTAGCGACCACAAACACCCGGCCAGCGGGTCAAATGGCCCCGCAACGTCTTCGGCGCTCGCCCCGGCGGCGACGGGGGCAGCCGCTAAGCTAGGCGCCATGCGTTCGCTTGCTACCGCAGGCGGCGGCGTGCACGCCCCCGGACGGCAAGACGGCAGGATCGGCGGCTTTGACGCCGCTGCGCCAGGGCTCGATTCGGTGTCCACAGACGCGCGCCGGCGGCGAGCGCGGACGTACGCTCCGAGGTTGCTGTGACGCGCACGATGTGGATCGAGGAGGGGACCGTCGGGCGCAACCACATCGCGATGTCGTTCGGCGTCGACGATCTGCGCTTCTCGACGATGTACTGGTACGAGGACGTCGATTTTCACGTCCTCGCGGAGCGCTACGGCGCCGCCCTGCTGCGCTCGGTCGTCTTCCACGCCGTCGCCTTCGAGGCCAACAAGCTGACCTCGCTGCGACCGGACGTCGTGGACTTCGGTCCCTACCGGGACATGGTCAGCGCGCCGTTCTGGGAGCTGTGGACGACGGTGTGGCAGAACGTCTGGGGGCAGTGGCGCTTCGAGAACGACCTGCCCGACTACCACGGCCCCGCGCTCGCTCACGACCTTGCGCCGGCGGCCGACCTCGCGGTGTCGATCGACGGCGTCCATGCGGCGCCGCTGGCCTTCGTCGGCGGCGGCAAGGACTCGCTGATCGCGATGAGCCTGCTCGACGAGGCGGGGTATGACTACGACACCTACGGCTACAGCCATTCGGTGTACGGAACCGCGGCCTTCCAGCACGAGCTGCTGGACCGCCTGACGCGCCACGGCATGCGCGCCAAGCAGCACCGCCGCCACTGGGTCTTCGACGACTTCCTCGACAGCCCGGTGGTGAGTCTGCGTGCCGACCTCGGGGTGCGCACGCTGACCGCCGCGGAGACGCCGAGCTCCTTGTTCGGGGCGATCCCGGTCGTCCTGGCGCACGGTTACGGCACCCTCGTGCTGGCCCACGAGCGCAGCGCCGACCACGGCAACCTGACGTGGGAGGCGACCGGCGAATCGATCAACCACCAATGGGGCAAGAGCATCGAGGCCGAGCGCCTGCTGCAGTCCTACGTGCGGGCGCAGCTGGTCGGAAACCTCACCTACACGAGCGTGCTTAAGCCGATCTATGACCCGGTGATCTTCGCCGCGCTGCGCCACAGAGGCCTCGCCGTGCGCGACACGCACTCCTGCAACGTGCGCAAGCCATGGTGCGAGGAGTGCTCCAAATGCGCCTACGTGTGGATCAACTACCAGGCGTTCGTGGACGAGGAGGTCCTGGCCGGGATGTTTCGCACCAACCTGGCGGACACGCCGGTCAACCAGCTCTGGTTTCGCCAGATGCTCGGGCTCGAGGAGCACACGCCCTTTGAGTGTGTAGGGCAGGTGCCCGAGGCGATGCTGGCGTTTGAGCTGGCGAGTGCGCGCGGGCTCGCTGGCGACGCCGTCAACACCTATCACGAGCGCTGCGGCCCGCTGTCGCCGCAGGCCGTGGGCGATCTTTTCGCCGTCGCGGGCGATCACCACACGATGACGCCGGAGATGGCCGCCCGACTGGTTCCCGTGCTCGAGCGCTGGGCCGACGAGGGCCGCGCCTACGCGGAGGGCCTGCTGGATCGATGACGGCGTTCGTGCTCAGCGACGCCAGCGAGCCGATCGTCCCGTCCGGAGCCACCCTGGCGGTCGCGTTCAACGCCCCGTTCCACACCGGCTTCACCCTGGACACGCAGGGTCTGCTGGCGAGAGACTGCGACGAGCACGGCGCGATCGACGGTTACGAGGGGCATCAGCAGCGGCTGCTCGAGCGCCTGGACGACTCGTGGCGAGACCCCGCCGCCCAGCGCCGCGGCGGCCAGGAGTTTGACGTGGACAACTACAGCGGCCGGCCGATGCCGCCGCTGTACCTCCTGGCGCGGCAGCTGCCGGGCCTGCTCGAGAAGTCCGCCAACGCGTTCGAGGTCGGCGGTCTGGCGGCGTCGGTGGTCGGTGTCGAGCTCAAGATTTGCGACTTCGGCGTCGGCGTCATCACCACCTCGGTCGCCGTAACGGCGCTCGCCGATCTGTCCTTCACCGATTACCGCCTGGCCGTTGAGGGCATGGCTCGCGGCGGCTACATGGACGAGCGCGTCCGCAGCACCGTGCACGACACGTTGGCGGCGCTGTTCGCGGTCGTGCCGGAAACCTGGCTGGCCCGCGAGATCGGCCCCGACGGGCGGCCCGTGGACCCCTGCGTCGGCACCGGGCAATCGCTCTGGACCCACCGCATCTACGACATCCCGGTCGCCGACGAGGCGATGCTCGCCGACGCGGCCCACCTCGCGTGGCGCCACCTGTTGCCGCTGATGCCGGAGGCCGAGCTGCACAGGGTCGTCTGCGGCGACATGATCTTCCTGCCCGAGAAGGGCTCCTCGGTCGCGCTGCACACGCCCGGACAGGCGCCGACGGCGCTGCTCCACACGATCGAGCTGCAGAACGCCTACTGGGCCGGTGCGGCGAAACTCGACCGCGCGCTGCTGCGGCGCGTCGCGGCGCTCGCTTACGACACGCGCAACTGCGACTTCCGCGAGCTCGAGCGGCGAACCGACGAGGTGATCGACTTCTACGAGCGCGCGCGTGTGTTCGAGATGATCCTGCACAGCCTCGTCGGGATGCTCTCGCCACTGCAGTTCTCCACCTGGGAGGCGGTTGCCGGGGCCTGGGATCTCCAGCGCCAGCTCGATGCGGTGCGCGACAAGGTCGACGCGCTCTCGTCGATCCATACGGCGCTGCTCGCTGACGCGTCGCAGCGGCGCACGGCGCGGCTGAACACGGGCGTCTTCGTCTTCACCGTGTTCGCGCTCGCCCAGACCCTGTTCGCGGCGATCACCTTCGGCTTCACCGGCATCGGCGCCCACCTGACGACGATCCACGGCATCGCGATCGGAATCACGATCAGCGTTGGGGTGCTGTGCGCGGGAATCGCCGTCGCGCTGTTGCGCTCGGGCGTGGTACGCCGGCGCCGTGCCCAGGCGTTCGGCCGCGGCGGGCAGACCGCGGCTCCTCGACGCCCCGCTCCGAGCACCCGCGCGGGCTCGGAGATCTGACCGGCACACACGCGCGCACGCGCGCGCGACCCCGCCGGCACACACGCGCGCACGCGCGCGCGACGGCGCCGCACACACGCGCACGCGCGCGCGCGACGGCGCCGCTCACTAACCGCTCGGCCCGAAGCGCTCGGCACGGATCGCCTCCGCCGGGTGGCCCGCGTCGACCAGCAGGTCGGCGGCGCGTTCCACGAACGGCGTCGGGCCGCAGACGAAGACGGCAGGCGACGCCGCGGGTCCCGGCCCGACCGCGGCCAGCATCTCGGCGTCGATGCGCCGGGCAAAGCCGCCCCAGCCGGGCGGCTGATCGCGTGTCAGCGTGAGGTGCACCTGCACCGATTCGCGCGCCGCCGCCGCCAACAGCTCCGCGCGGTAGAGCACGTCATCCCAGCTGCGGGCGGAGACGAGCAGCCGCAGGTCGACATTGGAGTGCTGCGCGGCGTGGTGGCGCGCCATCGCCATCAGCGGCACCAGACCCGAGCCGCCGGCGATCAGCAGCAGCGGACCGCCGTCCTGCACGCGCCAGACGAAATGGCCGCCGATCGGCCCGCGCAGCTCGAAGCTGTCGCCCGGGCGAGCCTCGCCCACCAGGTAGGGCGAGACCTCGCCGTCGTCGATCCGCTCGACGGTCAGCGCGAAGCGCGGATCCTCGGGCGCGGAGGCGATCGAGTAGGAGCGCTGCGCCTGATAGCCGTCCTGCGCGGTCAGCCGCACATCGACGTGCTGGCCGGCGAGATGGCCGGGCCAACCCTCAACATCCAGCACAATCGTGCTGGCATGAAAAGTTTCCGCGACGACCTCGAGCACGGTCGCGGTGTGCCAGACGATCGGCGTGCGGGCGATGTTCAGTCGTTCCAGAAGCGCTGCTCCTGCCATGGGTCGCCGCGGTTGTGGTAGCCGCCCGCCTCCCAGAAGCCGGGCTCATCAGCGACCGTCAGCCGCAGCCCGCGGACCCACTTCGCGCTCTTCCAGAAGTACAGGTGGGGGACGAGCAGCCGGGCGGGACCGCCGTGTTCGGGCTCAAGCGGTGCGCCCTCGTAGGTGTGCACAACCCACGCGCGCCCGCCGGTCAGGTCGGCGAGCGGAAGGTTGGTCGTATAGCCGCCGTCGCTCCAGGCGGTGACGAAGGCGGCGGGCGTCTGCACGCCCGCAAGCAGCGTGTCCAGTGAGACGCCGGTCCAGCTCGTGCCGAGCTTCGACCACTTCGTCACGCAGTGGATGTCCACGGTGAAGGTCTCGGAGCGCAGCGCGGTGAAGTCCTCCCAGTCCCAGGAACGCGGAGCGTCGAGCACACCGTCGATCGCGAAGCTCCACTCGGTGAGCGCGGTCCGCGGCGTCGGGCCGGCCGAGAGCACGGGGAAGTCCTCGACGACGTACTGACCCGGCGGAATCCGCTCCGGGTCGACGTCGCGGCGGCGGCCGCTAAAGCCACGGGTTATCGGCGTCATCGGCTGCTCACCTCTTCGCGCTTGCAAGCTAGCGCACCGCGGACGCGGGCCGGCTTGCGGCTCGGCCCGCTAAGCCTCGGGCTGCTCGCGCAGCGCCGCCAGGAACGCGTCCGCGAGCACGGCCTCGTGGCTGCGCGCCTGAGCGGCCTCTTCGTGCGCGCGCAGGACCGCGCCGTCCAGCACGCGACGCAGCTCGCGCGGGTCGACGCTCTCAAGCAGCGAGGGCGCGCTGATTCGCAGCATGCCGCGGCGGATCTCGTGAGCGGCGCCGGCAAGCGGCTCGGCCTGCCAGATCGGCGATTCCTCGAGCTGCTCGACCGCGCGGCGCTCGAGCCGCAGCGGGATCTCGAGCTCGCTGCCGCCCTGACCCCAGATCACGCGAGCCGACTCCCACGCCAGCGAGGGCTGCCAGGGCTCGGGGTCGACCGGCGCCCCCGAGAGCATGCTGGTCACCTCGCCGTGGACCTTGTCGAAGTCCACGTCGAGGTCGAGCAGGATCCGCACGGCCACGCCCTCGTTCTCCCGTACAAGCCCGAGCAGGACGTGCTCGGTGCCGATGTGGTTGTGGCCCAGGCTGAGCGCCTCACGCAGGGCGCGCTCGAGCACCTTCTTCGCGCGAGGGGTGAAGGGGATCCGCCCCGTCGACTCCGACTCGCCACGCCCGACGATCGCCATGACGCGGCCGCGCACGTCCTCGAGCGTCACGCCCAGGTTGGCGAGCACGCGGGCGGCGAGTCCCTGCTCCTCGCGCACCAGCCCGAGCAGGATGTGCTCGCTGCCGATGTAGCCGTGCCCCAACTCCCGCGCCTCCTCCTGCGCGAGGACGACGACCTGCCTGGCCCGCTCGGTGAACCGCTCGAACACCGCACCCAGTGTGCCACGCCGCCGCCGCAGGGCGTCCCGCGACCGGGGCGGCGCGGGGCGCCGCCCCAGCGCTCCCTCACCGACCCGCCTGCGGGCGCTCAAGACGTTAGCGCGCGCATAGCTCGCCTTGAGGGCCGCCTAAGGTCGGTGCCTAACATGTGCAGCATGACCTTTCCCGAAGAGCGCCCGACCCCACCGATCGAGGACACGCAGGTCCGCCCGCCCGCCCCGCCGAGCCCGCCCGACCCGCCGGCTGGTCCTCCCGCCCCCTCGATGCGTCGCCCGATGGCGGCCGCGGTGCTCGTCGTCGTGCTCGCAGCCTTCGGCGGCGCCGCCCTCGCGCACGTCCTCTGGCCGTCCAACCCGGCCTCGTCCTCCGCGCTCGGCTTCCTGCCCTCAGGCGGCAGCTTCCGCACGCTGATCCCCCAGAACGGCGGCAGCGTCCAGAGCGGCGGTGGCACCTCGGCCGCGGCACCCTCGGCGTCCGACGCCTCCGTCGCCACCCAGATCGATCCCGGGCTCGTGGACGTCAACACCGAGACCGACACCGGCGCCGCCGCCGGCACCGGCATGGTCGTGACCTCAACTGGTGAGGTCATCACCAACAACCACGTGATCTCCGGCGCCACGCAGATCTCCGTCTACGACATCGGCAACGGGCGCACCTACGTCGCGCACGTCGTCGGCTACGACCGCAGCCAGGACGTCGCGGTGATCCAGCTGCAGAACGCCTCCGGCCTCTCGACCGTGCCGCTCGGCAACTCGTCCACCCTCAAGGTCGGCGCCAGCATCGTCACGATCGGCAACGCCGGCGGGGTCGGCGGCGACCCGAGCGTGGCGGGCGGCTCGGTCGCGGCGCTGGACCGCTCGATCACCGCCGGCGACAGCTACGAGGCGGGCGACACCGAGCGCCTCAAGGGCGTCATCGAGATCAACGGCTCACTGGAGCCGGGTGATTCCGGCGGGCCGCTCGTCAGCGCCGGCAAGGTCGTCGGCATGGACACCGCGGCGTCGTCGAACTTCGCCTTCCAGTCCTCGAGCAGCGGTCAGGGCTTCGCGATCCCGATCAACGAGGTGCTGAGCATCGGCCGCCAGATCGTCGCCGGCCAGAGCTCCAAGCTGGTCCACATCGGCGCGACCGCGCTGATCGGCGTCTACGTCGCCAACGCCAGCCGCTGCGTCAACCAGACCACCGGCGTCGAGGGCGGCGGCTCGGGTGTCGCGGGCGCGCTCGTCTGCGGCGTCGTCCAGGGGACCCCCGCGGCGGCCACCGGCCTCGCATCCTCCGGCGTGGCCATCCCCAACCGCTACGACACGATCACGCGCCTTGGCTCAGCGACCGTGACCTCCGCGAGCTCGCTGCTCTCGCTGATGGACACCCACCATCCGGGCGACCAGGTCGTGCTCACCTGGGTCGACCCGTCGGGCAACTCGCACACCGCGACGATCTCCCTGACCACCGGCCCGGCCGACTGAAACTGATTATTTATGCCGGCGCCGCTGGCGCCGGGCCGTGATCTTGGATCGCTGAGCCTCGCCTGCAGGCTCAGCGCCAGCGCGAGCCGCGCTCCTTCGGCGGCTGCGGCGGGAAGCTCTTGCGCTCCTTGGCGGTCATCTGGCGGATCGTCAGCGATCCCGCCTTGACCTGGGCCTTGATCTCGTCAAGCTTGAGGCGACGTTGCTCGGCTGCGCGCTCAGAATGGGTGCTCATCCACACATTCTACTCGCCGCCGCGGCGGGCGATCGGTGAGACTGATGCCCATGCCCCCGGATCTCGATCGCTGGCTCCGCGAACCGGCGGTCCGCACGCGCCACCGGCGCGAGAGCAGCGCCGGTGCCGAGGCGCTGTGGCAGGCCGCGGCGGGCGTCACGCTGCGCGACTGCCGGCTGCTCGGGCGTCTCGTTGGCGTTCGCGTGCCCGCAAGCCGGCCCGAGATGACCTTCGAGGAGCTGTTTCGCACGCCGCCCTTCTGCTCGCTGGAAACGGGCCCCTGCTGGGCCCTGTCGGGGCTGTGCGGGCGGATCTGGAGCGTGCGCGGCGAGTTCGCCGCCCTCGCGGACCCGCAGGCGTTCCGCGACTGGGCGGAGCCCGGCACCGTGCGCGTGCTGTTCGCGCATTGGGCGCAGCCCCAGGAGGCGGGCGCGGCGCTGCACAGCGAGGTTCGGATCGCCGCGGTGGACCGCCGCGCCGCCGTCTACCTGCGCGCGCTCGAACCCTTCATCACCGCCTTCCAGGGTCTGATCGGGCTCGAGACGCTGTCGCTGGCCGTGCGCCGCGCTGAACGGGACCGCGCTTAGCGCGCACCCGCATCGCTCCGGGCTGGACGGCGCCTGACGCGGCGCAGAGGCGGCTGCCGACCTCGATCGCCGGCTCCCCGCCTCAAGTCCCGGCTGCATCTGGTCGATCCAGTGTTATGGCACCACCGCTCAGCGCTGATCGGTCGGCCGGGCTCTGCCCGGCGGCGCCGCCGCCGAGCGGTGTGCCGATGGGCGCGGCCGAGCCGTGTCTCTGACCCTCGGGGGGCGTCGCGACTCGCGCATCTCCGACGACGAAGGCGACACCACGGTCTCAGACGACCGCTTCCTCGAGCTGATCGCGCTGGCACCGGTGGCGATCCGGATGCTGGACGAGAGCGCCGCCTGCCTGTTCGTCAATCAGGCCTGGTGCGACCTCACGGGTCTTTCGGTGGGCGAAGCGGTCGGCGCGGGATGGCTCACCGCCGTTCATCCCGATGATCGCGCTCGGGTTCGGGCAGCCGCGACCGCTGAATCCGTGGTCGACGAGAACCCGGTGCTTGACTATCGCATCCGCAGAGCCACCGATGGACGCGAGACCTCGGTGCGCGCCACGCGCGCCGTCGTGGGCACGGCGCCGCGGGAAACGGTCTGGGCGGTCGTGGACATCACCGACCTGCGCGAGACCGAGCACACGGCGCGCAACGACCAGCTTCAAACGCAGGCGATGCTCGACCACGTCCCGGCGGCGATATACGTTCGCGATCTGGACGGCCGCTTCCAGATGGTCAATGCCGCCTGCGAAGCGGGCCTGGGCTTCTCGGCGGACGAGCTCATCGGCCACACGATGAGCGCGTTTCTCGGCGCCGACCTGCTCGCCTGGACCTACGAGCAGGAGCGCCCGATCCGTGAGCGCGGCGAGACCGTGACATACGAGACCGGCGCTCCGCACGCAGACGGCACAGACCACTATTACTTCGTGACGAAGTACCCGGTCCTCGATGAAAGCGGCGCCACCATCGGCATCGGCGGGGTGACGCTCGATGTGACCCAACGTCGACTCGGGGAGCTGGCGCTCGCTGCGAGAGAGGCCGAGGAGGGCGCTCTACGAAGGGTTGCGACGGCGGTTGCGCACGCAGCTGACGCGCCGGCCGTGTTCGAACTCGTCGCCAGGGAGGTCAGTCAGCTGCTCGGCGTCGAGATCGGCGCCGTTGCGCGCTTCGACAGCGCCGACTTCGGCAGCTTCGTCGGAGCGTGGCCGCCCAGTGCCGCGACGGCGTTCGGACGTCGCATCGCACTGCGTGGCGGCAACAGCGCGATTGCTCGTGTGGCGCACACGGGCGTGGCGCAGCGGCTCGAGGGCTACGCACCCGTGTCGGCCGGCGGGCCGGCGGGCGTCGAGGATCTCGGGATGAGCGGCGGCGTGGCGGCTCCGATCATGATCGCGGGCCGGGCCTGGGGCGCGGTCGGCGCTGCCACCACCGGGGGCGGACCGCTGCCGGCGGACGCGGAGCAGCGTATCGCGCGGTTCGCTGACCTGACCGCCGCCGCGATCGGAAACGCCGCTGCGCTGGAGCTCCTCAGCACGCAGGCGGGAACCGACGTCGTGACCGGTCTCGCGAACCACCGCATCTTCGACGAGCGCCTGGGTGCGGAGGCGGAGCGCTCGCGCCGCCACGGCCGGGAGCTGAGCATCGTGATCCTCGACCTCGACGCCTTCAAGGCCGTGAACGACACGCACGGCCACGCCGTCGGCGACAGGGTGCTCGCCGAGGCAGCCAGACGTCTCGCCGCTCAGACCCGCCGGGGTGAGCTGATGGCGCGCGTCGGCGGAGAGGAGTTTGGCTGGATCCTTCCCGAGACCGGATCGGCGAATGCCCTCGTGGCGGCCGAGCGAGCCAGGCGGGCGATCGAGGAGGAGCAATTCGACGGCGTCGGCACCGTCACGGTGTCCGCCGGGGTCTCCTCGCTCGAGGACAGCGGCGATGTGGAGGCCCTGATGAGGATGGCCGACCGCGCGCTCTACCAGGCCAAGGCGAGCGGCGGGAACGCGACGGCTCGCCACGAAGACGAACGGCCGACTTCTCGCGGCGGAACGCCGCCGCTGCTTCACGGCGCCAGCCGCCGCTAGCCGAGCCGCAACACGACGAGCGCGATCGCCAGCAGCGTCACCGCCAGCGCGCACGCCGCGAGCGCGCCCTCCAACGGCGCCGCGAGCCTGCGCGCGTCCAGCGCGATCACGCGCCCGTCGCGCAGGCGCTGCTCGCCGCTGACCGACACGGTCCGCCGCCGCAGCTCGCGGGCCGGGCTCGACAGCCGCCGCTGGGCGATGCTCAGCGCGAAGCACGCCGCGACAGCGAGCACACCGGCGGCGTGCACCGAGAGGGCGTTGACCCAGTACCCGACGGCCGCCGGGAACGCCCCCCAGGCAGCCGCGAACCACAGGTCGGTGTGAAAGCGCCCGCCGAACCACTCCAGGTCGTAGGCGAGCACGAGGAACACCCCGGCGGCGGTGAGCGGCAGCAGGCTCAGCGAGACCGTCGCGGCGCCGTAGATCCCGATCGCGCTCGCCCCACCGAGGCCGACGATCGCCAGGGCGATCAGCGCCCCCTCGGGCAGCTGCGTGGCCAGCGGACGGCCGCGAAGCTCATCGAGCGCGTGCGCCGCCACCCCGACCGCCAGCGCGAACGCCGCGAGCGCCGCCAGCAGGCGCGAGCCGTGCAGCACCGGCGCCATCGCGGCGCCGATCGCGACGTAGCTGAGATGCCACGCGGTGTAGGGGGGATGCAGCAGCGTGACGACGTCGCGCCAGCCGCCGGCGGCCAGCGCGTAGAACGCGGGACGCTCAGCCGGCGGTGCGGCGCGCGCCATCTCGTGTGCCCGTCGTCACGACGCCCGCGCCGAAGCTCATCACCCGCGTGCGCACGTCGGAGATCCCCGCCGCCCGCCAGTCGGCCTCCAGCGCGCCCAGCGGATGGCGCGCGTAGAACTCGGGGATGCTGGTCGCGAGAAAGCGCCCGACCTGCGCCCACTCGCTCGATACCAGTCGCCCGAGCGCCGGCAGGCCAACGCGCGTGTAGACGCTCCACAGCGCGTGCCACGGCTCGGCCGCGGGCTCGCCGAATTCGAGCGAGGCGATCCGCCCGCCGGGGGCGACGACCCGGGCGAGCTCGCGCAGCACAGCCGCCGGGTCATCGACGTAGCGCAGCAGGTAGGTGAAGGTCAAATGGTCGAACTCGCCGTCGGCGAACGGCAGGCGCTCGGCCTGGCCCGCCACGAGCGTGATCCGCTTCTCGAGCGCCGGCGAGGCGGCGAGGCGCGCCCGGGCCGCCGCGAGCATCTGGGCGCTCTGGTCGAGGCCCACCACCTCCACGTCGTAACGGCGCACGAGCGCGCGCGCGACCAGGCCCGTCCCGGTCGCCACGTCGAGCACGCGCTCGCCCGCCCGCGCCCCGACCGCCGCCACCATGCTCGCCCGCCAGCGCGGATCCTGGCCGAAGCTGAGCGCGGCGCCGGCGCGCTCATAGTGGCGCCCCAGCCCGGCGAACAGCTCGATGGCGTGCCGGTTGCGGGCGCCCGCCGGGGCCGCCGACGCGTGCTCTGATCCGTTGCTCTGGGAGGGGCCGTGGCCGGTCGTCCCGCAATCATGCCGCCTGGCCGCGTTCGGGGCAGGGACCGCTCGGCGGCCCACTCGCCGTCGCTGGGTGTGTGGGCGCGAGGCGGTCGCTATGCAGCGCGCCGTTCGGGCCTGTACCTGGGACGGAGCATGGCTGCGATCGGCTGCCCCGTCGCTGGCGTAGAGTCACCCGGATGCCGACCTTCGTCCTGCGCCTGATCGCCCCACGGGCGAACTTCGCGCAGACTCTCACCGACTCGGAGCGCGAGATCATGAACCGCCACGCAGCACACTGGCGCCCGTACCTCGAGCGCGGCGACATGGTCGTGTTCGGGCCGGTCCTGACCGACGAGAGCTCGTATGGCCTCGCCGTTGTCGACACCGACGACGAGAGCGCACTGCGCGAGTTCGCCGCGCAGGATCCGGTGGTGACGAGCGGAACGGCGGCGTTCGAGTTCGGACAAATGGCCGCGGGTCATGTTCGGGGGCGCTGACTCGGGCTCCCCGCGGCGGCAACCGCACTCCGCCAGCGGCGCAATCTTTTCGCCGGGCCGATACGTTTGTCGCATGGTCAACCTTTGAGTTGGAGGAGGACGGTTGTGAAAATACGAGGACACGCAGTTTTCAGAATGCGCGCGGGAGTCGCGCTGGCCCTATTCGCCGGCGTGGTTGCGGTGATCGCGCTGGGCAGTTCGTCGGCCGCCACGGCTTCGTCGTCGACGCCCACCGTCCAGATGGTGGCGGGCGTGTTCCCGCAGTCGCTGGACCCGGGCCTCGACTACACGACGCAGGGCGAGGAGACCAACTGGCTCGTCTACACGGGCCTGACCACCTACGGGCATGCGAGCGGGACCGCCGGGGCGCAGCTCATCCCGGGCCTCGCGACGGCGCTGCCGGTGATCTCAGACGGCGGCCTCACCTACACGGTGACGCTCCGCAAGGGCCTCGTCTTCTCCGACGGCAAGCCGGTTGTGGCGAGCGATTTCACCTACACCGTCGAGCGGGCGATCAAGGTCCCATGGGGCGGGTCGGGTGAGTTCATCACGCCGGTGATCGCCGGCGCGACGGCCTACGCGAACGGCAAGGCGAGCACGATCAGCGGGATCACGACCGACGACGCGACGGGCAAGATCGTCATCCACCTGACGGCGCCGTACGGGCCGTTCGACAACGTCCTCGCGTTCCCGGCGCTCGGGCTGATCCCCGCCGGCTTCGGGTTCAAGGTCCAGCCGACCAGCCCGCCACCGGGGGTCGGACCCTACGAGGTCACGAACATCGTCGCCAACCAGTCCTACGACCTCGTGAAGAATCCCCATTGGACTGCTATGAACATCCCGGGCATTCCGGCCGGCTACGACGACATCGACGTCAAGGTCTCGTCGAACATCACCGCGAACGCCCTGTCCGTGCTGAACAACAGCGCCGACATCTTCGATTGGGCCGACACGATCCCCGGCAGCCTGCTGCCGCAGATCGAGTCTCAGGCGAGCGATCGCTACAAGCTCGTGAACCTCGGCGGGTCGACCTATTACATCTTCCTGAACGCCCAGGAGAAGCCGTTCAGCAGCCAGCTCGCGCGCGAGGCGGTGGTCACCGGCCTGAACCAGGACGCGATGTCGCGACTCGGATCGGGGACGCTCGCGCCGGCCTGCTTCTTCCTGCCGCCGGACGTGCCGGGCCATCCGTCGGCCTCGACCCCGTGCCCCTACGGGACTCCGGGGCTGGGCAACCTGGCCAAGGCCAAGGCGCTCGTGAAGGCGTCGGGCATGGCCGGCCAGGCGGTCACGGTCTGGAGTCAGGCACGCGACCCGCGCCAGGCGTGGATGACCTACTACACGTCGTTCCTGAACTCGATCGGGTTCAAGGCGACGCAGAAGGTGATCGCCGACGCGACCTACTGGACGACGATCGGCGAGGAGAAGACCCTGCATCCCCAGACGGGCTATGCCGACTGGAACCAGGACTTCCCCAACCCGGTCGACTTCTACGGCGTGCTGCTCGACGGGGACTCGATCCTGCCGACTGACAACCTGGATTTCGGCGAGACGAACGACCCCTACCTCAATGCCCAGGTGAAGAAGCTGGGCGCGACGCCGACCACCCAGCTCAGCTCGGTAGCCGGCCCGTGGCAGTCGCTCGAGGAGTACGTGGCCAAGAAGGCCTACGTGGCGGTGTTCGGGTACGAGAAGTTCCCGTTCTTCGCCTCCGATCGGATCATCTACTCGAAGCTCGTCTTCCAGCCGATCTACGGCTGGGACTTCACTTCGTTTGACTTGAAGTAGGAGCCCGCTGATGGGCCGGGCCAGCTAGTCTGGCCCGGCCCGCTTCGGGACTTCGCCATGGCGACCTTTGATCCGAACGACGGGGGAAGGGCGTTCTCGCCACCGCCGGCCGAGTTGCTGCTGGCCGACATCGCGGAAGCGGCCCCTGAGGGCGCCGCGCTGCCGCCCGGGGTCGGGCCCTACCAGCTGGCCTGGCGGCGAATGAAGCGCAGCCGCGTGGCGCTTGCCTTCGGCGGCCTCTTCGTCTTGATCGTGGTGTTGTGCCTGCTCGCACCCGTCTACTCGCACGACATCGCCCACATCGGCCCGGACACCGAGAACATCACCGGCACCGTCAGGGTCGGCGGCAAGACGGAGGACATCGTCAGCCTGATCGGGATTCCGATCGGGCCGACCTGGGAGCTCGGCCACTACTTCCTGGGCGCCGACGAGAATGGCCGCGACGTCTCGGTACGGCTGCTTTACGGCGGACGCAACTCGCTTGAGATCGGGGCGGCGGCGACGCTGCTGACGACGATCCTCGCGATGATCTGCGGTCTGCTCGCCGGCTATTTGCGCGGCCTGACCGACGGCGTCATCAGCCGCGTGCTCGACGTCGTGTGGGCCTACCCGGCGATCCTGCTGGGGATCACGCTGGGCACGGTGCTCGAGGTTCACGGGCTCGGGCCATTCCATGGGACGACGCTGCTCTCGACGGCGCTGGTGATCGGCTTCGTCTACATCCCCTACGTGGCGAAGCCGATCCGCGCCCAGGTGCTGGCACTGCGAGATCGCGAGTTCGTCGACGCGGCGCGCCAGCAGGGCCTTGGCCCCGTGCGGATCATGGTGAGCGAGATCCTGCCCAACGTGATGAGCACGGTGATTGTGTTCATCCCGTTGATCCTGGCCAACGCGATCCTCACCGAGGCCGGGTTGACCTATCTCGGTGCTGGCGTCCAGCCGCCGAATCCCTCGTGGGGCACGATGATCTCCGACGGGATCAGCACGATCCCGGCGTCGTTCAGCAACGTCCTGATCCCGGGGATCATGCTCGTGCTGGCGGTCCTCTCAATCAACGTCTTCGGCGATGGCCTGCGCGACGCACTCGACCCGCGGGCGAAGATCCGCCTGGCCAAGGAGTAGTGGCGTGGGAACGGGCCACTGATGGCGCGCTTCGTCGTTCGACGCCTGTTGGTGATGGTCGCGCTGCTGTTCGCGATCTCGCTCGTCACCTTCGTGCTGTTCATCGTCGTGCTGCCCAACGGCAACCCGGCGGCGTTGATCGCGGGGAAGCTCGCCAACCCCGAGGAGGTTCACCTGATCAGCGTCCGCTACGGCTTCGACAAGCCGGTCTGGATCCAGTACATCAAGACGATGGCCAACATCTTCGACGGTACGGCGTACTCCTACCAGTCGGGCTTCAACGTGCTCTCGGAGATCGAAGCGGGGTTCCCGACCACGCTGTCGCTGGCGCTCGGCGCCGGGATCATCTGGCTTCTCAGCGCGATCCTCGTCGGCACGCTGGCGGCGATGAAGGCCGGCCGCTACACCGATCGCGTGCTGACCGTGCTGTCGATGGTCGGCGTGTCGATGCCGCCTTTCTTCCTCGGCGCGGTGCTGATCTACTTCATCGGCTACAAAGCCGGGATCATCCCGCTCTCCGGTTACGTGCCGTTGACACAGAGCCCGTGGGAGTGGTTCAGGCACCTGATCGCCCCGTGGTTCACCCTCTCGGTGCTGTTCGTCGGCATCTACTCGCGGATCCTGCGCTCGACGATCCTCGACACGGTCAACGAGGACTTCGTCCGCACCGCCCGGGCCAAGGGACTGTCCGGACGCCAGGTGCTCCTTCGTCACATCCTGCGCAACAGCCTTGTCCCGATCATCTCGCTATGGGGACTCGATCTGGCCCAGGTGATCGGGGGCGGCGCGATCCTGACCGAGTCGGTTTACAACCTCCATGGCATCGGCTACCTCGCCTACCAGTCGGTCTCACACCTCGACACCGTCACGCTGCTGTCGGTCGTGATGCTGACAGCACTCGCTGTGGTCGTGCTCGGCGCGCTGACGGAGATCGTCTACGCGTTTCTCGATCCGCGGATCCGGCTACTTTGAGCTCCGGCGAGCCGCTGCTCGAAATCGATGACCTGCGGGTCTCCTTCGCGACCGAGGACGGCACTGTGCGCGCGGTCGACGGCGTCTCATTCTCGGTCGCGGGCGGCGAGGTGCTCGCAATCGTCGGCGAGTCCGGCTCGGGCAAGTCGGTCACCGCGATGACGCTGATGGGCCTGACGCGCGGTCACAACGCACTGATCTCGGGACGGGCGACGCTCGCCGGCACAGAGCTGCTGTCGGCCAGCGAACGCGAGCTGCAGCGGATCCGCGGCGCCTCGATCGCGATGGTGTTCCAGGATCCGATGAGCTCGCTCAACCCCGTCTACCGGATCGGCCGCCAGATCGTCGAGCAGATCCGCGCCCACGACCACTCGATCAGCAGGGCGACCGCGATGGCGCGCGCCGTCGAGCTGATGGAGCGGGTCGGGATCCCGCGGGCTGCCGAGCGACTGCGCTCCTACCCCCACGAGTTCTCCGGCGGCATGCGACAGCGGGTGATGATCGCGATGGCGCTGTCGTGCTCGCCGCAGCTGCTGATCGCCGACGAGCCCACGACCGCGCTCGACGTGACGATCCAGGCCCAGATCCTGAACGAGCTGCGAACGCTGCGCGACGAGACCGGGGCGGGAATCATCCTCGTCACCCACGACCTCGCGGTCGTTGCCGACATCGCTGACCGCGTTGTCGTCATGTACTCGGGCCGCGTCGTCGAGCAGGGCACTCTCGACGAGCTCTTCTACGACCCCCTGCACCCGTACACGTGGGGCCTGCTGGGGTCGATCACACGCGTTGACCGCGACCGCTCGCGGCTCCTGCCGGCAATCCCCGGGATGCCCCCGTCGCTGCTCAACACGCCGGAGGGCTGCCACTTCCGGCCGCGCTGCCCGCACGCCCTCGCCAAGTGCACCGAGGACCCGCAGCTACGGCCCGCGATCAGTGACAGGCCGGAGCATCTCGATCGCTGCTGGCTGGAGCTCGGGCGCAAGCGTGAGCTGCGGGTCGTCGATGGTGAGATCGGGCTGGCCAGCCCCGAGCCGGTGATCTCATGAACGAAGACGCCGCGACGCCGCAGCCGGACGCCGGCGAAGTGCCAACGCGCCGCGCCAGAGCGGACGCCAACGGCTCGCCGATGATGGAGGTCGAGCATCTTCGCGTCCTGTTTCCGCTGAAGGCGGGCATCGTGATCGATCGCACCGTGGGGCACGTTCACGCGGTCGACGACGTCTCGTTCACGCTTCGCGAAGGGGAGACGCTCGGGATCGTCGGCGAGTCGGGATGCGGCAAGACGACGTTGATCCGGACCCTCGTGCGGCTGACGGACCCCACCGCCGGCGCGATCCGTTTTCGCGGCCGGGACATCACCAGGGCTTCGCGCAGAGAGCTCGCGCCGATCCGCCGCGAGATGCAGATGGTCTTCCAGGACCCGCAGGCGTCGCTCAACCCGCGCAAGCGCATCAACCAGATACTCGCGACGCCGCTGCGGCTGCGCGGCGTCCCCAGGAGCCGGACCGAGGCCGAGATGCGGGAGCTGCTGACCAGGGTCGGGCTTCAGACCGAGCACCTCAATCGCTTCCCCCACGAGTTCTCTGGCGGTCAGCGCCAGCGGATCGGCGTCGCCCGTGCCCTCGCCGTCGACCCGAGGCTGATCCTGCTCGACGAGCCGGTGTCGGCTCTTGACGTTTCGATCCAGGCGCAGGTGATCAACCTGCTGGAGCAGTTGCAGGACGAGCTCCAACTCAGCTACATCTTTGTCGCCCACGACCTCAGCGTCGTGCGCCATGTCTCCGATCGCATCGTCGTCATGTACCTCGGAAAGTTGATGGAGGTCTCGCCGGCCGATGAGCTCTACGCCAAGCCGATCCACCCGTACACCTCGGCGCTGCTCGGGGCGATCCCGATTCCCGACCCGGCCGAGAACCGCAGCCGCGAGCGGCCGATGCTCACCGGCGAGCCACCGAACCCGATCAACCCGCCAAGCGGCTGCCGCTTCCGCACCCGCTGCCCGCGCGCGATGGAGATCTGCAGCCAGATCGAGCCGCAACTGACCGAGTACGCGAACGGACACCTCGCCGCCTGCCATTTCCCACAGGAGGTCACCGCGGAGGAGATCGCCGCCGCACAGCGCTCGCCCGCGAGCCCCCTGAGCGCCGGCGCCGAGATGCCCGCCGCGCCGACGCCGTAGGAGCACCTCGCCCGGCCGCTAGACTCAACCGGTGGCCTCCGTCAAGCTGCACCGCTGCTCCTGGACCTTCCTGCACACCGATCTCGATGTCTGCTGGAAGGTGCAGCGCGCGCTCGACGAGCAGGGAATCGAGTACGAGGTCGTCAAGCACGGCTACGGCAAGGGCTCCCGCCCCGAGGTGCGAGCGCTCAGCGGCCAGAAGTGGCTGCCGGTGATCGAGTTCGAGGACGGCCGCGCCTATCGCGCCGAATCCGACGCGATGGCCGCCCGCGTGCGCGCCGGTCAGCTGTTCGACTGACGGCTCCCCGGGGTGGGCGACGCGACACCTGTGGGTGATCGCGGCCGACTGCCAGCGCCTCTAAAGTTGCCCTCGCTGCACGGATGCAGGCGCATCACCGAGGCCCGCCGTCGCAGGCAAGCGACAGCGGGCCTCGGTTCTCCTCCGCGCCGCCGCCCCCGCCTTGCCATACTCCCGGATCCCAACGTTCTGGGGGCGTAGCTCAGTCGGTTAGAGCGCCGGCCTGTCACGCCGGAGGTCGCGGGTTCGAGTCCCGTCGCTCCCGTAGGGCGAAGTGGCTGCAAGTGGGCCAGTTTCACGTTGTGCACCGGTCGGCGCGCGGGGCAGTAGGTCAGGCCCCTCGTCGGCATTTGTGCCCATTTGTGCCCAATCGGTGTCGCCGAGAACGCCGCCAAGGCGCGTTTTGGGGCGCACGGCGGACACGTCGGTGTACACGCGCAAGGTCATCCGCGGATCGCGGTGCCCCATCTGCACGGCGGTGATCGAGGGGTGCTCGCCGAGCTCCGCTCGCAGTGCTGCGTAGGTCCGTCGCAGCGAATGAAACGTGAGCCCGTCGGGCAGCGGCGGCCGACCGTCGGCTGCGAGGAGCACGTTCGCTCGTGCGATCGCGCCGTGCAAAACGCGCGTGCGCAAGCTGTTGCGCTCGCGCGGCTGGCTGCGGATGCGTCCCGGGAACACGAAGTCGTCATCCTGGCTCCAGCGCGACGCGACTCTATGCTCGCGCAGCAGCTTGACGAGCTCCGGCTCGAGCGTCACCGAGCGCATGCCGGCGGCGGTTTTCGACGTCGCGACGCGCAACTCGCCGGCGCCAAGGTCGAGATCACGCCAGCGCAGGTGGGTCAGCTCGGAGGCGCGCAGCCCGCCGGCCATGATCGCGGTCGCGAGCAGCACTCGATTGGGTCCGGCGGCGCGTAGCAGCATCTGCACCTGCTCGCCGGTCATCCGTGCACGCCGCGGCTCTGCCTCTTTCAGCTTCTTCACGCGCGTCTTGACCGGGTTGTATTCGAGCAACTCGTAGCGGACCGCGGCGTCAAGGATCTGGCCGAGTCGAATCAGGTGCTTGTTGATCGTGCGGTTTGACAGCGGCCGCTGCACCAGGAACTGCTCACGCGCCCGCAGCTTCGACGCCTTGTAGCGGTCGACCTCCCGCGCCGTGATCGCGGTGAGTCGGTACTCGGCGAAGAACGGCAGCAGGTGGTGGGTGAGGGCGAGCGTGTAGTCCTCGACTGTCCGTGCGGCGAGTTCGTCGCGGCGCGAGGCCAACCACTCGGACGCGAACTCGTGGAACGTCGGGTCCGGCTGTGGAGTTGCGACAGGCTCCGCCTTCGGCGGCTTCCAGCTCCCGCGGCGCACGTCGGCGAGAATGTTCTGCAGCTCGGTCTCGGCGCGCTTGCGGGTCCAGCCTTCTTCGCGTGAACCGAGTGTCAGATAGTGGCGCTCGCCGTAGGCGCGGAAGCGCAACGCGTACGTCGTGCCACGCCTGCCGTCGCGTTCGACGACCTGTCCGGTAGCGGTACGTGCCATCAGTGACTTCTCCTGCGAAGCAGTCCCGGGAGGAACAGTCGTGGCGAACTGCGCCGGATCGGGAGCAGTTCGACGTCGGTTCCTGCGCGGCTTTGTGGCCGGCGCGTGCGCGCGCTCGATGTCGGCGGGCGTCTGACTGCGCGATCCTCGCGGAGTCGCTCGATGGCCTCGGGCTGGAATCGCAGTCGGGCCCGAGGTCCGTCCCCAAACCGGATCGCGCCGAGCTCCTTGGCGTGCTCGTAGATCCAGACTCGTGAAAGTCCTGTGCGTCGCGCGAGCTCGGCGGCATCGATCAGCGCAGGCGGCTTCGGCGCCGCGGTGACGCGCTCGTCGATGAGTTCGAGGATGCGGCGCGCGATCGCGTCGATTGTCGACGCGGCCAGCTGGACTGGCGCGTCCGAGCTCTCGGTCTGATCGAACGGGCTTGGGAGAGCGCGGGCTGGTTGTGGCAATTTTCGTTTGTTGGTCCGGTCCTCCGGGCCGGAACTTGGGTGCCCTGTAGCGGCGGCGGCGGGTCGGGTCAAGCCCGCCCAGGGCGTCGCGCCCGGAGCGGTGCGGGTGCTTGCGGGCTTGAGGCGGACCGCCGTTGCTGCTACCGGGTAGCGGAGCGGGCTGAGGGTGGACAGCGTTGTGGGGGTCATCGTGTTTGGTGTTGGCGTAGCCGGTCGATGCGTAGTGCGACTGGGGGGTGGGTGTGGGTGGTTGCCCAGACGCGGCGGATCGGGGTGTCGTAGATCAGGCCGTGGACTTCGAGCAGGTTCGCGAGGTGTTCGGCCTGTCCGAGTTTGGCGGCGTAGTCGTCGGCGATGTATTCGCGCTGGCGCCACCAGGCGGCCCAGGCGGGGGCCATGATCGCGGTCGGGAGTGCACCGGAGCACAACCTGATGATCAGCACGATCGGGCCGGCGATGCAGCCGAGTGATTGGCCTTTCGCGATCATGTCGGCGCGGACTTCGCGCACGGGTTGGCTGGCGCGGGCGAGTGAGCCGAGCCGGTTCACAGCGGTCGAGACCCTCGTGTCGATGCTGTTGAGGTGGCCGAGCTCGTGCGCGATGACCGCCTCGGCGTAACCGGTATTCAGCAGCTCACGGTTGACGATCAGCGTGTCCGCGATCACACACGCGTTCAGATCGGTTTGGTCAAGCACATACAAATGCCTGGGGAGCCGGATGCCGCTGTCGATCACGCCGAGGTTGGTGATCGCGTCGTTGTAGACGTGCAGCTCCGCCTGGGTGGGTTGCCGGGCGCCGAGGCTGTCAGCCATGTACGGCCCGGCACCCAATGACAGGAATAGGCCGCTGGTGGCCCAGGCGACGAACGCGGCGATCACGACCCATGGCGTGACGTTCGCCAGTGCCACGTCGCTGTGGCCGCTGTCGATGAATGCGGCGAGGTCGGTCAGCCCGTAGACGGTGAACAGGATGGCGATGAACGTCGGGACCAGCACCGCGAGCGTGACCAGGTAGAGGATCACCCAGCCGTGGTCGGCAACCTCCTCGAGATCCGCGTTCAGCAGGTGTCTGGGTGTGGTCTCGGTCATCAGTAACCCAACTCCCTCACGGTCTCGGGGGCTGGGGACGGCGTCGCTGGCGTGACCGCCTGCTCGCCGGGGTGCTCAGGCAGCGCGACGCGCATGTTTGGTGCCCGCTGGACGCGGATGCGCATCGCTTTGCCACGCGCGATCACAAACGCCTCACCGACGGGTAGTGAGCGCACGTCGTTGGGGTCGATCTTGTAGTGGTGCTGCAACCTCGCCGACCCCGCACCGGTTGCTCCCTGTGCTTCGAATTGGGCGGAGTAGTCGAGTCGCATCGTGGTGCCGGCGAGCGCGACGATCTCCTCCGGCGTGTTCACCCGATGGCAGATCACGGTTTCGACGTTGCCGAGGATCCGTGCCGTCTCGGTCTCATCACCCATCCCGGCGGCGACCTGGGGGGCGAGGACGAGCGCGGTGTTGAACGCCCTTGCCTGCTCGATCCGGCCTGCCATGCCGGAACGCTCGGCGAGGGCTGAGAACTCATCGACGATCAGCACACAGAACTGCTCTCGTGGCTTACGGCGGGAGAAGAAACCGGCGAAGTCCTCAAACAGGAACCTCGCGAGCCCGGCGGTCTCCTCACGCAGCGACAGGCTGTCGAGAAGGAGATAGGCGGCGTTGGCGTCCTCCCACGCCCACGAGCCGTCCAACGTGCCGCGGGTTTGGGCGAAGAACGCCTGGTAGCGCAACCGCACCTGCGACACCAGCTGACGGTTCAACGACCCCAACGACGGGTTGCCGTGGTGGGCGGCCTGGAGGCTGTCGAGATCAAGGCGCTCGAGCAACTGGCTGCTGGAGCGTGGTGTCCCGTCGGGGTGCTCGCACGCCAGGGCGAGCACCGCTTTGGCGATGTCGCGGTACCACGCCGCCGGACCTTCGGACGCGTAGTCCACGACCTCGATCAGGCGGCCCATCACCTCGCCCGGGCTGCCGCGCCAGCCGTCGAACGGCTCGTTGGGGAACACCCGGGTGCGCCTGCCCGCATCGGCCATCAGGGCGGTGAAGCGTTCGGCTGCTTGGCGGTCGCCCTTACCGTCGATGAAAAACACCGGCGCGTCGCTGGTTTTGGCGAGCGTCCAGGCGATCCGCATCGCGGTCTCGGTCTTCCCGGACCCGGTCGCACCGACCAGTAGCACGTGACGCGCCAACCGCTCCGGGGAAAGGATGACGTCGCGGCCCGCGCACGGCAAAGCAAGCTCGCCGCGCAACCGTGATCCGAGCACGAGCCCGGTCTCGCCGGCGACGCTCGCGCACAACCGGTCCGGCTGCGGCGCGGCCGCGGCTGGACCTTGGCGCGACAGTCCGGGTCGGCGGCGTAGCATCGCGCGCGCCGGCGAGATCGTGGTCGTCACGGGCGCACCGTGGCGATACACGCGTCCAGGTCGCGGATCGCCAGACGCGGCCAACGGCGGGGGCCACTGAGCCGCTCGAGGTGCGCGCGTGTCGCGGCCGTCGTGAAGTACACGACCGCGTCATGGGTTGCGGTGAGCTCGTCGAGGATCCGCTCGGTCCGTGTGCGGCTCTTCACGGTCAGCTCAACCTCGATCGCATGGGACTCCCTTCCCGACACCACAACACCGTCGGGCACATGATCCCCCTGGTTGGCGCGGTCGCGCAACAGGACGCGCTCGCACACCCACTCCGACGAGACGGTCCGTGACTGGACATACAGCCGCACCCACGACACAGCCTCGACATGCGCGAGCAACCCAAGCCTTGGTGTCCAGGCCCCGAAGTCGCGCCCGCTCGCGCGGACGCCAGGCCTGGTCAGCCACAGCCACGCCGGCTCCCCGGCCAACAGCGGCCGCGCCTCTACCAGACCGGCGGTGCGTAACCGCGCGACGACGCGCTGAGCCGTGCGTTCCCCGGCGTCGAGCAGCATCGTCAGCTGGTCAACACGGAGCGCGTACTGCTCGCCCACGAAAGCGAGCACCTCGAGATCACGACGCGAAAGCACGCACGCATCGGTGCGCCGCGTGTCGTGCGGCGCGAGCGCGAAGCGCGCCGGACCGAAGTCGGCGACCCCCGAGCGCATCTTTAGTCGCTGCTTTCGCGCAGATGCCAGCCGTCGCCGCGCGCCTCAAACCGACCGTGCTTGCCGCGGTAGAGATGCTGCGACACGTTCGTCAACGGCACCTCAAACGCCCGCGCGATATCCCCCGCCTTCGAACCTGGATGCTCGGCCAGGAACTCGGCGATCTCATCCTGGCTCACGCGGCGGCCACCCGAAGCCGACAGGCCCGCCGGCGCGCGCGTCCCCGTCAACGCCGCCCTAGCCGCCGCCAAACGGTTCCGCTCCGCGACCAGCTCCCGATACGCCGCCAGCTCGCCATCAACCTGCGCGATCCGCTCGTCGATCTCGCGCAACACGCCCCGCGAACCCGGACCGCCAGCGCCGCGACCCTTCTTGCCCTTCGCCCGATCAGCCATACCATCACCCTAACACATCACGTGACATCCTGTCAATCACCTTGCTCTTCTTCTTCTTCTTCTTCTTCTTCTTCCTTCTCTTTGTCCTCATCCCCAATCCCCATCCATCCATCCATCCCATCCCAACTACCCCCCACCACCCACCACCACCACCTTCTCTCCCGTTCCGATCTTTGACCACCACCAATCCCTCCATGAAATGAAGGCAGAGGGGGGGTGGTCAAAGACGACGAGCGCCGCGAGGAGTGGAACGGGACCACACGAACGACCCCAGGTGATATGGGCGAATCGGTATGGGACAACGTCGAGCCCGGTCGCCGAGATGACGCGGGCGGCGACAGGCCGCCGACATAGAGCCGACGACAGCGCGCTATCTCGCGTGCGTCCCGCCGCCGGCCAGGGCGACAAACCGGTGCTCACCTTTTCGACGTGGGCGATCGGTTACTGTGTCGGCCGGCCAACGATCCGGCAAACGATCGCAGTCGCGTGACCAGCCGCGCGTGCGACTCTTCTGGGTCCGCCGGCCGCACTGGTAGTTCGGACGGTGCGCCGCCGCGGGCGAACAGTGACTCTGGATGACGGCCGCAGAACGGGCAGTCGGGATCCTTCCGTGGAGCGATATCGCGAACGGAGCCGTCACGAACGAAGAACAACTGCTGGGGCGCGCTTTCGAGGAGCCCGACTGCACTGAAGAGCATCGCCGTCGTTGCGTGAGACGCGGCGATGCCGTTGAGGGTGATGACTGACGGATCCACCACGTCAGGTGTGTCAAGGTAATTCTGTGCCCGAGCCTCCTCCGACGTACGCGCCTCCTGCTGTAGGCGGACTGGATCGACGAGTCCCTGGCAGAATAGACAGCCCGAATCAGGCAGCACGGGTCTGACGGCTACGTAGATGTCAAGGACCTCACCACAGGGTCCGAGCTCGACCTTAGCGCCGATTTGGATGCCTGGGATCAGGTACCGGTGCACGACCGCATTAAAAACAAGACGGCTCGTCGCTGTATCCGTCGCGAGGAACAGGAAATCCGCCTCGAGCAAGTGGGCGGCGACACGCTCGTCTCGAATGTCGCCGTCGATCGCGCGGACATCTACGTTTGAATCGATCCAGCGAGCGTGGCGGGCCGCGACATCGACTTTCTTGCGCCGGCGCGTCGCGTCCCGGGCGGTTGCGCCCACGATGCGCGACAGATTGTGCTCTTCGACGCGGTCGAAGTCGATGACATCGATGGCACCGATGCCAAGGTGAGCGAGTTGCTCCACGAGGATTGAACCACCGCCGCCTGCACCGATAACTGCGACACGCATACGACGCAGAATGCTTTGGCCATCGGTGCCAAAGAGCCGCGCCTGGCGGTCGAAGCGGTCCGAGGCGGTGTCGGCGCGGGCGGGCACGGGCCTGATGTGCTCTAAGCTCGAGCCGATTACCCGGAGCTCGTCGAGGGTCGCGGGGACGCCCGATGCAAACCAGACCTCGCCAGCTGCGCTGCGAGCGCCGATGGCAACCCCAGCCACGGGCCTTCCACGGGTCAGATCCAACAGATGCGGATAGACGCGCCTGTGCCCTGCGAGGTCATCAGCAGATAGGGCCGTTGAGCGGTCGGACCCCGGGTGGCTGTGGAAGGCGATGTATGCGTACCCCTCGTTACCGGCCCGACCAGCAAGCTCCGCGGTTATTAGAGGAGCGAACTGCCTGTATCCGTAGCGGCCCGGGGGGAATTCGTCGGGCGTGAGCAGGCGGAGCTCGCGGACCAAGAGGCGGTCGCGGCCGCGGGACCGGTGGACGCCGGCGAGCGCGATTGCCCCGTGCTCGTCGTGATCGGAGCGGTGAAGGTGGTTTCTCAGGCGGGCGAAATCCGCGGCGGAGATCGCAATCTCCGTAGCGCTCATGTTGGGTTGTGCAGCCAGTGGCGGACTTGCGCGAGGCTGCTCGACGCGGTCTCGATTCCCGGCTGCCACCTGGTTGAGCGAAGCGAGATCTGGACCATCTGACGTCCGCGCCATTCGACGCGCTGCAACGCCGGCGGCCAAGGCTCGCCATCGACACGTTGCAGCTCGATCGTCGTGTAGTAGGGGTAGATGGCAGCGAACGGATAGTTGTAGAGCAGTTGGAACTCAATGGGGACGACGATCGGGCGCCAGCGCTCTCCTGCCTCAACCGAGCCGACGGTGACGACGACACCCCCAGACCCGTCCGGCTCGGCGTGAAGCGAGCCGAAGTCGCGGTTGAGTTCGTCAAGCGCCACGGCAAGGGGTTGTGCAAGTTCGAGCGCGCTCACGGCGATCAGGACACGTCCTGTCCACTGACAGCGCGGAAGCGCTCTCCGTCGTGGAGTTCGAGCTGCTCATCGTCGCCGACTGGCTCCAGCTTCTGCCCGTGCTCGCTGTAGAGATGGAAGTCCGCCGGAACCTCAGCGTGCTGTTTGATCTCTGCGCCAGTTGCATCGTCAGTGGGCATCTCCACAGGACGGTTGTTGACCGTGATCATCACCGGCTTGGGATGTTTGCCGCGTTCGTCGTCGGGCCGCGCTTCAACCGTCATTTTCCCTCCTTAGTTCAGTGAACCTGGTGAAGTATAGCACGGCCTTCAATTCCTCGCGGCCGGGCTGCGCGGCAGTCGCAGGCGCCTCAGGGGGCGGTGACGGTCGTGGCCGCTGACATTGCGAAGTACAGGTACCGCTTGCCGTGCTCGGCGTCGGGGTCGCGCACGCGCCCGACCGCGCCCGCCGCATTGAGCTGCTTGAGCCGCTGGTTCGTGCCCGTCACTGACAATTGCAGCGCTGCAGCGAGCTCGGGGGTCGTGAACTCGCGTTGAAAGCCCTTTGCGACGTCGTAGGTCTCTGCGAGGTGCAAAACGGACGTGACCAAGTCGTAGTGATCGTCTTCCCGGTACGTGAGTGCGCGACTGTTGCGCTCGAGAACCATCTTGAGCGTCTCATACGCGTCGTCGTTCATTCCGCCAGCGGCCACCAGGCTGCTCTCGCCATGTGCGAGTTCGGCATGGATAGCTTTCAACACCTCGTCGAGGAAGGGCGAGGTGACCGCTTCTACGCCGTCAAAATCGAGCAGCACAGCCGCTGGCTCGTTCCAGATCTCGCTCAGTCGTTCGACGACCCCGCGCGCGGCGCGCCGCGTGGCCAGCACTCGGCCGTACTCGCGCAGTGCGACGTGCTCATTCTTCAGCGCCATCAGTGAAATAGTATTCCAATTGATCGGCCGGCCGTCAACGCGGCTTGAATTCTCAATGCGCCCGCACGCTGACGATCGCCGTGAAGCCGTCTAGGTGTTCGCCGAGTTCGGATGTCCACGGGCCGCCGTCGGATCGCGCGCGGGCCGTCCCGCTCGCGAGCGTGATCGCGACCTCGCGCTGTGCGATCGAGACGCGGGCGGCCAGATCCTCTAGCCCTCCCTCGTTCTCACGGCTGGATTCGAGAGCCTCGTTCAGGGCGCCGTCGGAGTCGGTGCTGCTCGACAGCGACTCGCCCGTATCCGTAACGGCCAGACGAACCTCGTCGGCGTCTCGGTCGTAGGCGATAGCGGAAACGACGCCGACCGTCGAGCCCTCGGCGTGCTGGAGCCCATTCTCCACGAGAGCCGCGAACGAGCCGGCGATGTAGCGCATCACCTTCGGGTGATAATGCGCGCCGAGCGGCTCCACTATTGCGTCGGTGACGCGGTCTGCGATGTCGTACGAGTCAATCCGCAGTGCCGGGAGAATCACGGTCGTAGGCGGTGGTCCGCTCGCAGTCGCCTGGCCAACGCTGAACGTGCTTGGCATGTTGGCGCCAAGCAAGGCGTCTAGCGCGCGCCACGTCGACTGATCGGCCGGCACCTCGGCGAGTCTGACGGCGATCCGCATGTACTGCCCGAAGTGTTCGATGCACGACCGCAGTGCGACAGCAATCGTTGCATCGACACGCTGTGCCTGGGCCGCGTAGAAGCGGAGCTCGTCGCCGTCGGCTCCGCGCGCAGGAAGGTACGCGAGGGCCGCCTCCCCAGTGGGGTCGGAGATGATGCTCACCGATCCAGGCACGCATGGCACGAGCCTTTCACGTTACCGAGTCTTAGAGACGCGTTGGTCAGCGCCGCCCACTGAGCCTGCACGTCCTGCGGTGACGCAGTCCCATCGCCCAGTCTCCGTGACGCTCTGGCAACTTAGCCGCCGGGCGCCGGACAACACGTCGTACAGTCCTGCCGTGGGATCGTCAATCGGCCAAAGACTAAATAGCTCGTGGCTCTACGGCACCCGGCTTGGCGACAATTCGAGGCATGGAGCATCCAGGCCGACGACGCAACCGAGGCCGCGCTCCTGGGTCTAGGCCTCGGGCGGGCACACTTGTCGGCGCTTCCCCCGATCCTCAGGCGCAGCGCGCTGCCGGATCTCGTCGACGTGCATGACGCGATCCGACTGAATCTCCCGGGGGACGAGGTGATCGGCAAGCTCAAGGAGGCAGAGCGTTTCGTAGCCGCGATGGCGATCCCATTCGCGGTCGCCGTGCTAAACGATCTCCTGGCCGTTGCTCTCGAGATGTTCCAGTCTGCGGGCGCAGCGGTCGCAATCGGCGATCCCTTCGAGTTGGTTCTCCAGAGGCTTCGCGATGCGCTGACCGCGCACTGCGCTGTCGCAGTCAGCGACAACGCCTCGAGGCTACTGTCGTTCTTGCAGCGGTTGCGAAACGACATCGTGCATTCCGGAGGTCGCACGACCCAGAAGCAGATCGGCCGCTGGAACGAGTTGAACGCCGATCAGCAGGCGAGGTGGGAAGCGGCAGCCAAACGCCTGGCCACGTTGACAGTCGGCCGGATGACGCATTTAGGGGCGGGAGAAGTCCGCGCGACCTGGTCCGTTACCCGTGGGTATGCCCGGGAGGTCAACGACGTGATGACTACTGCGTTGCCACGATCGGTGTGGGCACGCATTGCAGCCGAGGACTTCAAGCTCGTACGTCCGACGAAACTCAACGACCCGACAAGAGTCGTCGTCCACGCCGTGCGCTACGCCCGGAGTTGGTACGCCGAACTCGATCTCACCGAGGACACGATTGCCTCCGGCCTGGAGGCATCGCCCTGGGCTTTCAGCGCGTTCGGCTACGCGGCGACGCATAGTAGGTTGCTCACAAGGCTCGGACGGCCACCACCTGTGCCGCGCCGAGTCACGTGGCGACATCAGGAGGAGCGCCACGCCGCGAAGCGATGAACGCGAAGGCCCAAATTGCTGCCCTCTTCATCGGATGGCATGGACATTCATATGAGGCGTCACGCTAAAACAACACGCTGCCTCGGGACACGGCTAGCATGCACGGTACGGTGCGTACAGGCGCACGCGTGCACGAACGAGGAGTCGCGCATGGCACACGCTGAGGCCGATCCTTACTTGCGTCCCAGGACGAACGGCACGCTGGGCCTGTGCTGCGGAGGAGTGCGTCCTTTGTCAGGTGTGTCGTCCCTTAGCGAAGAGCGCCCGAACTATTACGAATCCGTTTCGCCAACGCGCACTGTCTCGCAGATCAATTGCAGCATCGGCGCTAGCGAGCCTGCCGCGCCGATCGGCCACGCGGCTCCCGATCATGGAGCATCCGCCTAGTCGAGCAGCCGCCGCGCGAACCTCCCGGCAACGGGAGTTGAAGCGATCAGACTCACATCCCGGCGTCGGGAAGTTGGTGGAGTCCAGGCGATGGGTCGACTCCGATAATGACGAGCCGAGCCAAGGTGCAGGCCCAGCTAATGCCCCGCATACTGAGGTCGGCGAGCGCGTCAAAGGTCGGACCGCGGAGGTGCGTAACACTCGTTTGGGGGCTGATGTCTCAGCTGTCGCCTGGGAACCGCCACCATCGCTAGACATCCACGGATGGGCAGAGTACGGCCGCCGCTTTGGGCGGCTCGGCGCCGGCTCAAACTGGTGGATAGGCGACTGGGTCCGGTTCGGCAACGCTCGTTACGACGATCGCTACAAGCTGGCAGCGAAGCTGACTGGCTTGGACAAAAAGACCTTGATGAACCTCGCGTACGTATCCTCGCGCTTTCCGTTTCAGAACCGGCGGCCGGAGGTTTCGTGGAGTCACCACGCCGAGCTGACCGCGTTCGCCGATAGCGAACAGCGGCGCTGGCTCGCACGTGTCGCGACTGATCGGCTTTCGCTTCGAGACTTGCGTCAAGAGCTCCGCGCGTCGCGCCGCCACTCGGCACCGACAGATGTCCAGCCCGCTTCGACGCTGACTTGTCCGACCTGCGGTCGACGTCTCCCCCGATCGCACTAGTCCTCTGGGCCCGCGGCTCGTGGCTCCGTGGCCCGAGCACCGCGTCACGGATTCGTCCCCGAGTGCGACTCGGCTACTTCGAGTATTCCTAAAACAACCTTCGCTTGCTGGTCTTCGGCAAACGTTTCTTGCAGTGGCGTGGATGCCGCCCTAACGTAGTCCAGACTGCAATCCCTCTAGGAGGTGACTCATGAGAGCACGAAACGCGGCGAAGCTTGCAGTTGCGTTGGGGGCTGTCGCCGGAACGGGACTCACGGCTTCAACGGCGCTCGCAGCGAGCGAGATCTACACCCCAAGTGGCACATGGGCTTACGCGGCCGCCGACAATGGCTTCTTTGGTATGCCAGAGACTCCCTTTTACTCGAACGAGGGGGAGAATAAAACCACAGGTAACGGGCTGTGCATTTCCGAGTACAACTGGGTTGGTTACACCGGCAGCAGGCGCGGCGGGCAGTGCGTGTCCGGTCACGCAACGCTCTACGACGCTTACCCGCACTCGCAGAGCCTCTACCTCCAGCCTAACGTCCATGCGGAAGCGCAAGGGGAGGACCTGTGGGGCTGGGAATGGTGGTAGTTGCACGGTCGAGCCGCCGAGCAGCCCGCCGACCATCAATAGGTGTCACCACTAGCGAAAGGACTTCATGATGGGCAAACGACTCGGAATCAGGCCACGCACGTTGCTCGTCGGCGTGCTGAGCGCCAGCGCCTTGGTGGTTAGCGTCACCGTTGCTTGGGTGCCCGCGGTGGCCACGGGCGCGGGAAGTAGGCGGTCGCGGCCGACAATCGGTAGGACGGCGGTACCCCGACGCCTGACATCACGTTTTGCGGTGCTCAGCGACGCGCGCGCAGCGAGTGGAACGCCGGATGCCATTATCGGCCTGTCGACAAGGATTGGGGCCATGCTGCCGGACCAAGCACGGCTCGCCGCCACGGAGCAGGACGGAACGCAGATCTGGATGCTGCCAGGCGACAGCCAGGCGTGCGTCGTCGCCCTCTCAAGCGTGGTAACCCCTCTTAGGGCCGCTTGTGAGCCGCTTGCGTCGTTCTCCGCGTCGGGCATCCAGGATGAGTTAGTGGGCGCAGACTCGAGCAACGTGACGCTCGTCGGGCTCGTGCCAAACGCATACACGCGCGCCGTGCTGATGTCGAGCGTGGGGGAGCCGCTTAGCGTAGTACCCATCGCAGACAATGCCTACGTGACGGCTGCGCAGATGGGAGACAGCGTGGAGCTGTCCGGCCTCGGCGTGACTGCCCTCGTGCGGCACGCTATTAGCGACGCCGTACCAGCGGGCTAGCTGAGTAGTGCGAGTGTGGGACGGGGCGCGGCAATGCGTGCAGCAGCTGCGACGCTGGGCGCTGATCGGGCGATCACCGTGGGATTCGTGCTGGGAGCGGCCCGATCCGGTACGACCCTCGTGCGTCACCTGCTAGACGCTCACCCGGACATAGCGTGCCCTCCTGAAGCAGGCATTCCGCAGCTCGCACGATCGCTAGGGCGCACGTGGCTTGTTGTGACCACGGACGAGGCGGGGGCACGCGCAACGCGTGCCGCCGCCGATGTGCTGGAGGAGATCCGAGCGACGATCAACGTGCCCGTGCAACGATACTGTCGGACGCGCGGCAAGCGTATCTACTTCGACAAGTCGATTGATTCGGCAGATTGCCTGGAGATCCTCGGGGAGCTATTCCCAACGGCGCCGTACGTCGTCGTGTACCGGCACGTGATGGACGTAATCGCCTCCGGATTAGCAGCGTCTCCGTTTGGCTTTCGCGGATATGGCTACGAGAGATTTGTGGACGGCTCCTCGGCCAACTGGGTGCAGGCTCTTGCCTCGGCCTGGCTATATGTGGTAACGCGCACGCTTGACTGGGAGCGTCGCGCGCCGGACACGTGCCATCGCGTGAGATACGAGGACATGGTCTTGAACCCAATCCGCGCGGTGTCCGCGCTACACGAGTTTGTCGGGGTATCCGCGGATACCTCGGTGGTTCGGCGTGGCCTCGCGAACGCTCGGCAGCAGATCGGCCCAGGCGACCACAAGATCCAATTCACCGCGAAACTCCAGTCCGAGTCGATCGGGACCGGCAAGCGTGTACCCGTATCGATGATCAGTCCAGAGTTGCTCCTGCGCGTCAACGCGTGCCTCGCCGAACTCGGCTACACGCCGCTGGACGCGGCATGGGGTATGACACCGTGGTCAGAGACGGCCCTGCTTCCCGATAGGCCGGAGTGCGTGACACTTGCACAGCGTCTGGAGCGCGCTATGCTGCCGACCCCCGGCACGGCGGAGGAGCTTGGGCGTTTCGCAGTGATTGCTGACGATCGCCCTGGGTTTCGATGGCTTGTCGACCCTGAGGCTGCGAACGTGTCGCCGAGCGACGAAGAGGCCGGGTTCGTTATCTGCGGCCGGGCGCGGGACTTGCTGGATGTGCTCGACGGAATCGGCAACCTCGGCGACGCGGTGCGCGCGGGACGCATTCGCTGCGATCTCAGAGAGGCCGCTGCTGCGCGCGCGGGCGATGATGGTCGGCCTAGTTGGGAGCCGATGCTCCTAGCCGCTGTTGACGCGCTGCGATAGTCTCGGCCGTCAGCAGCGGTTGATGCCGCGCGGCGGGCCTGACTGCGCGATCCGTCCGCAGCGTCGCTGCATGACGGGCCCGCGTACGACTAAAACGGACGTCGCTGATTTGGCCGGGCATCGACCGGGCGCGGTGCAACCCGGCGTTTCGGCGCGACGGTCTCGCCGGCAGTCCGAAGGCCGACTATGTGCGCGCGAACTCGGCAGATCCCTCGAGTGGCCATAGCGCTTCGGCTTGGTTCACCTGAGACAGGAGAGGCTCTACGTCCATGACCCAATGCGTTTCGGCGATTCGCTGGCTCCGCCACTCCACCACCCATGTCACCGGACGCTCGGGCAGCGGCCAGAGCCACAAGGCTGCTGTCGCTTGCCATTCCTGTGCAGTCCAGCTAGTCACAAGCAGAGTCGGGGGCGATGGCTTCGAGCCCGGCGCAAGCGCCTTCCGGCTAACGGCCAACCTGCGAAGTCCATCCGCAAACTCGGCTCCCAGACAAAGTCCGTTTCGACCCCGATCGCCAGGAATCAAGGGGGTTCGCACCTGCCGCGGAGTGCGCCAACGCACGTTGAGCGCCAGAGCCAAGCCGTCGGCGTAGAGGTCGCCCAGAGACAACCAGACGGCGATATCGTTGGTGCGGACGAAAACGCCGCGATCTGCGGCCCGCGCCGGGACCACGTTGCCCGGCGGGGCGAGCCAAGGGTCGCGGCTGAAAGCACGCTGCTGGGTCAGCCATCGCGGGTCGATTACCTGGTCAAAAAACGCCACGAGTTATTCTCACACACGGTCCGACGCCTGTAAAGAAACGCCCTATTCGTCAAGTAGTTGTGCAGACTACCGCGGAGCTGCCATTCCTTCCCGGACGCTAGCCCCACGCGTCGACGGTGGGCATCCACAGGTGGGCCACGGTTAGGACAAGCCGAACTGTGCATAAACGGTCTCGCGACCGCGGGTGCACGTAAGCTGGTTACCGTAGCTTGCGCAGCGCCATGTGTCGACTCGCCAGGGGAGGTCACTGGTGTCGTCCCTGCCCGTGCTCAGGTCCTGCAGGAC
>JBEKNK010000028.1:0-33182 GCA_049522915.1 Solirubrobacteraceae bacterium
ATGCTCGCCCCAGGGCCAACTGCGCTTGACGGCGCCAGCGTGATCGTAGGTCGCGGCCAGCTCCCATTCGACCTCAGTCGGCAGGCGCAGGCCGCGGGCGCGGGCGAACGCGTCGGCCTCGTGGTGGGACACGTGCACGACGGGGCTGTCGAGGTGCAGCTCGCCGACACCGGTGAGCCGCCGCTCGCGCCCACCGTCGAGCCAGCGCAGCGGGCGCTGGACGTCCTCGCCGCGGCGCCACGCCCACCCCGCCGGCGACCACCACTCCGAGCGCCGGTAGCCGCCCTCGTCGATGAACGCCAGCCAGTCGCGATTGCTCACCGCAACCTTGCCGATCGCGAACGCCGCCACCTCGACCTCATGCGCGGGGCGCTCGTTGTCGTAGGCGAAGCCGTCGCCGGCGGCGCCGAGCGGGAAGCGCGTCGCCGGCAGCTCGATCAGCTGCAGGCCGCTCGCCGGCTGCCCGTCGCTCGGGCCGGCGAGGCACGTGCTTGGGCACCAGTCGGGCAGGGCGGCGAGCCCCAGCGTCTGCAGCATCGTCTCGGCGTGCTGGCGCTCGTGGCGCACGACCAACTCGGCGAGCGGCTCCTCGTCGCTCAGGTCCAGCCCCGCCACCCGTTCGCGCACGGCGTCGAGGTATGCGAGCGCCTGCGCGCGACGCAGGTAGGGGAGCTCGCCACGCTGCGCGCGCGGGGTCTCGAAGGCGTCGTAGACCTCGAGCAGGTCCGGGCGCAGCAGGGGCAGGCCGCTGTGGCGGTGCGCGAGCCAGAGGTCCTCGAAGGTCGCGATGTGGCCGAGATCCCAGACGAGCGGGCTCATCAGCGGCGAGTGGACGCGTTCGAGGTCGGCGTCGGAAAGGCCCTCGACCAGCGCGAGGGTCTGTGCGCGCGCCTCCTCGAGGCGACTGTTTTCGAGGACCGCCATGCCGCGGGTAGAGTCTAGCCCCACGCCGCGGCGTTACATCCAGGTCCGCAATACGCGACGACCCTGCTCGTGGTCGAGCACCCCGATGCCGCCGGGAGCCAGCGGGAACAGCGCGCCGTCGACCGCTTCCAGGCCGAGCCAGCGCGCGCTCAGCACGCGCAGCATGTGTCCGTGTGAGAAGACGAGCGTGTCGCCGCTCGGCGGCAGCTCGGCGATCACCGCATCGGCTCGTCGCGCCACATCGGCGGCGTTCTCGCCGCCCGGGCAGCCGTCGCGCCAGAGGTCCCAGTCCGGGCGCCGCTCGCGGATCTGCTCGGACGTGAGCCCCTCGTAGTCCCCGTAGTCCCACTCGAGAAGATCCTCCCGCTGGATCGGCTCGTACCCCGCCAGCCGCGCCGTTTCGGCGGCTCGCACGAGTGGGCTGCTCCAGACGGTGGTGAAGGTCCAGGCCTCGAGTCGTTCGCGCAGGCGCAGCGCCTTGGCGACGCCGTCGTCGGTCAGCGGCAGGTCCGTGCGGCCGGTGTGTTGCCCGCTCACCGTCCAGGCCGTGTCGGCGTGGCGGACGATCACCAGCCGTCCGCTCAACGCGGCGACTCGGTCTCGGCGAGCGCGGCGGCGTCGGCGATCACGGTCAGGCGCTCGCTCGTGAGCAGGCTCGCCGGTACCGCCGGGTCGGGCCCGGCCAGCGCTCTGGCGAGCGCGTCGGCCTTGCCCGGCCCGCTGGCAAGCAGGATCGTGGCGCGCGCGAGGCGCAGCACCTCGAGGCTCAGCGACACGCGGTCCGGCGGCGGCTTGGGAGCGTCGTGCACGGGGACGGCGGCGGCGTCGCGCACCGCCAGCGCTGGGTTGTGTGGGAACAGCGACGCGGTGTGGCCGTCCTCGCCGATTCCGAGCAGCAGCACGTCGAGCACCGGCAGCGGCCCGTCCTCACCGCTCACGCGTTCACGCAGAAGCGCGTCGTAGGAGGCTGCGGCCCGCTGGGCGCCGAGCTCCCCCTCGATCCGGTGCACGAGGGCGCCGGCCGCGTGCGGGAGCAGCGTCTCGGCCACCATCCGGTAGTTGGACTCAGCGTCCTCGGGACCAACGCAGCGCTCGTCGCCGAACCACAGCTCGACGCCGATCCAGTCGCTGCGTCGCAGTTGCCGGTAGGCGCCGGCCGGCGTGGTGCCGCCGGCGAGCGCCAGATGCGCATGCCCGCGCGCGGTCAGCGTGGCCTCGAGCAGTTCGCCGATCAGCCGTGCCGCGCGGGTCGCGACGGCCTCGCCGTCGGCGGTTCGGATCAGCGCCGGTCCGCTCACGTGAGCATCCCGGCGGCCGCGTCGAGCGCGTCGCGATAGGTGGGATCGCGCAGCAGCGACTGGCGGATTCCCTCGCCGAGGATCCCGCCCTCGCCGCGCGAGGCGCCGAGCAGCCTCCAGCGGCGCTCGGCGCCGTCGGCGTCGCGCCTGGCCGTCGTCAGCCCGCCCGGGCCGCGGTCGAGCGAGAGCTCGCTGCCGTCGCGAAAGCCGATCGTGATCCCACCCAGCCCGGGAACGTCCTGCGGCACCGACTCGAGCGTGACCGTCACCGCGCCCATCGCGCCGGCGGCGCGACCGTGCCCGTCCCGGGTCAGCTGCCCGCGCGGCCAGTCCAGGCGCGAGGTCATCCACCCGCAAAGAAGCAGGGCTGCGGCCCCCGACTCGGCCGCATTGCGGATCCGCAGCTCGGCGATCTCGGCGAGTTGGCGGCGCCGCGCCGGCGGGTCGAACAGCGCAGCGATCCGCTCGCGCCACGGCGTCGAGCGCAGCCACGCGAGGTCGACGACGTAGCGCTGCGCGAGCAGTGCCTGCGCTCGCCGCAGCGCGCCGGCGACGTCGGGATCCTCGACCGAGTCGAGCAGCACGCACTGCGAGAGCCCGCGCAGCGCTTCGACGGCCCGCCAGTGCCCGTGGGGAGCCCAGACGACGGTTGTCAGGTCGGTGATCACGAGCGGGTCGATGATCGTGTCGAGGTGTTCCAGGTGGCTTGGTCCGACGTCGAGGATCACGGTTTCGCGCGTCAGCGCGTGCTGGCCCTCCAGCGGCATGCCGTCCGCCGCGATCGACGCGACGGCGTCGATCGTCGTCCGCCCTTCGCTGACGGCGCAGACGATCGTGCGCGACGGGTGGTAGCGCCCCACGCGTCGCAGGCGGTTGGCGATCTCGCCGCTCCACTGGCGCTCGACGATGCAGATCAGGTTGAGCACGCGGGCTGGCACGTAGCCGTCGCTCTCGTTGTGGCGCTCGATCAGCAGCTCCCGAAGGGCAGCCTCGATCGCGCCCGGCGTCGTGTTTTCGCCGGCCCAGACGGTGTCATCGACGGTGGGCACGCCGGCGCCTCAGCGGCTGCCCGCGGCGCGGCGGAGCGGCGTGGTCGCGCCCACGGACACTCAGACCGCCCGCCACTGGTGGCCGTCGAGCAGCAGTCCCTCGGCCTCCACCGGCCCCTGCGTGCCGGCGGCATACTGGGGCAGCGCGCTGGCGTCCGCCGACCAGGCGGAGACGATCGGATCGCAGATCCGCCACTGCGCCTCGACCTCGTCGTTGCGCGTGAACAGCGTCGCCTCGCCGCGCATCGCATCGAGGATCAGACGCTCGTAGGCCTCCGGGGACTGCGACATGAAGGCGGTCCCGTAGAGGAACTCCATGTTGACCGGGCGGATCCGCATGCGGGTTCCCGGGTTGGGGCGCACGCCGAGCGAGCCGTCCTGCTCGAAGGCGAGATGGGGAACCGGGCGCAGCGTCACGGCGATCTCGGTGACCTTGCGGGCGAGCCGCTTGCCGGTGCGCAGGTAGAAGGGCACACCGGCCCAGCGCCAGTTGTCGACCTCCAGGCGCAGCGCGGCGTAGGTCTCGGTGTGGGAGTCCGACGGGACACCGGCCTCCGCCAGGTACCCGACCACGTTCTCGCCGCCGCTGACGCCCGCGGCGTACTGGGCGCGCACGCTCATCTGCGCGAGATCCTCGGGCTGCGGGCTGCGGATCGCGTGCAGCACCTTGACCTTCTCGTCGCGCACGTCGTTGGCGGCGAAGGTCACCGGCGGTTCCATGCACAGCAGCGTGAGCAACTGCATCATGTGGTTCTCGACCAGGTCGCGCAGCGCCCCGGCGTGGTCGTAGTAGCCGGCGCGACTGCCGATGCCGAGGTCCTCGGCCGCGGTGATCTGCACGTGCGCGATGTAGTTGCGGTTCCACAGTGGTTCGAACATGCCGTTGGCGAAGCGAAACGCGAGCATGTTCTGCACCGTCTCCTTGCCCAGGTAGTGGTCGATCCGAAATACCTGGCTCTCGTCGAAGACCGAGAGGACCTTGGCGTTCAGCGCGAGCGCCTCGGCGAGGGAGGTCCCGAACGGCTTCTCGATGATCACGCGCACGTCCGCAGTCTCGGACTTCGAGAGTCCGGCGCCGCCGAGCGCGCCGACGATCACGGCAAAGAACTCCGGCGCCGTCGAGAGGTAGAAGGCGCGCGACATCGCCTCCCCGGCGGACTCGTCGAGCTCCGCCAGCGCCGCGCCGAGGGCGTCGTAGGTGGCCGCTTCATCGAAGGCTCCGGAGACGTAGCGAAGCTCGGCGAGCAGCCCGCTCAGGACGTTCTCGTCAGGGGGTGTGCGCGAGAACGCGCGGATCGACTCCGCGGCCATCTCCCGGTAGCCGTCGTTTGACAGCTCGCCGCGCGAAACACCGATCAGGTTGAACTGTCCCGGCAGGGCGCCCTCATGCGCGAGGTTGTAGATCGCGGGCAGAAGCTTGCGCTTCGCCAGGTCCCCGGTTGCGCCGAAGATCACGAGGTTGGTCGGCGCGACGGGCAGCCGCTCGAGTCCCGCGGCGAGCGGGTTGGGTGCGGTCTCGGTCGCCGTCACGTACCGCTCTTCTTGACGGCGTGGCCCCCGAACTGGTTGCGCAGCGCGGCCAGCACGCGCGCGCTGTAGTCGCCGAGCTCACGCGAGTAGAAGCGGCTGTTGAGCGCGGCGCTGAGTGCCGGCGTCGGCACGCTGTGATCGATCGCGTCCTGCAGCGTCCAGCGTCCCTCGCCGGAGTCCTCGACCCAGCCCTCCAGGCCCGCGAGATCGTTGCCGTCGGCCTCGAACGCGCGCGCGGCAAGCTCGCACAGCCATGAGCGGATCACCGATCCCTGGTTCCACAGGTGGGCGATCTTCGCGTTGTCGAGCTCGAACTCCGATTGCTGGAAGAGCTCGAAGCCCTCCGCGTAGGCCTGCATCAGGCCGTACTCGATCGCGTTGTGGACCATCTTCACGTAGTGCCCTGCGCCGCTGGGCCCGAAGTGCTCCCAGCCGCGCGGCCCGATCGCCGCCACGGCGTCCGGCGCCGTCGGCGGAGCGAGCACATCGAGGATCGGCGCCAGGCGGCGGACCGCTTTCGTTGGGCCGCCGACCATCATGCAATAGCCGACCTCGAGCCCCCAAACGCCGCCGCTCGTGCCGACGTCGACGTAGTGGATCTTCGACTTGCGCGTGAGCACCGCCCGGGCCTTGTCGTCGGTCCACTTCGAGTTGCCGCCGTCGACGATCGTGTCGTCGGCGTCCAGCAGCTTGACGAGCGCCTCGACGGTCTGCTGCGTCGGATCGCCGGCGGGCACCATGATCCAGATCGTTCGCGGTGGCTCGAGCGCCTTGACCAGTTCCCGCAGGCTCGCGGCGCCGCGGGCGCCCGTCTTTTTGGCGCGCGCGACCGCCTGTGGGTCGAAGTCGAACGCGACAACGTCGTGGTCGGAGTCGCGGCGGATCCGCGCGACCATGTTGCCGCCCATCTTTCCCAGCCCGACGAATCCGATCTGCATCAGAGCATCTCCTTGACCCGAGTGTGAAGTTCGTGGAGCGCGCTCGCCGGGTCGCCGCTGAGCGCGACGATTTCAGCCGGCAGGTGATGCGAGCGGAGGGTCTCGAGGTCTCCGATCGCCTGCGCGGTCTTCAGCGTGCGGAACGTGTAGCTGGCGCCGGGGATCTCGACGTCCGGCCCGCTGTCGCCGAGCAGCGAGAGGAAGCGTCCGATCGGCGGACCGCCCTTGTGCAGCTGGCCGGTCGAGTGCAGGAAGCGCGGCCCGTAGCCGAACGTCGTCGCCAGGTGTGTGCGGGAGAGGATCGTCTCCCGCAGTGCCGTCATCTCCTCGTCGAACTCGATCGAGGGCTCGAGGTAGCCCATCAGGGCGATGTAGTCGCCGGGCGCGCCGCCGGTCAGGAGCTCCGCCAGCGCGGCGTCGTCGGCGAACGGCGGCTGCGGCACCGGGCCGGCGGCGAGCACGCGCTTGGTCGCGTCCTTGGCCTCGGCGACGTTGGGTTGGTCGAACGGGTTGATCTCCAGCACCCAGCCGGCGACGGCGGTCGCGAACTCGGCGATGAAGAACATCCGCCCGAGATCCTCGCTGCCGTCCACACTGAGGGTGAAGGTGGGGTGGCCGGCGGCGCCCAGTGCAGCGATCCGCGCGTCGCTGTCGGCGTCGGGGCGCTCGGCGTCGCGCAGATGGACGAAGACGCGGTCCGAGCCGTAGCTCTCCGGTCCCAGCAGCGGCTCGTCGGCCACCGGGAGGATCCCGTGGCCGTGCTTGCCGGTGCTCTCCGCGACCAGCTGCTCGACCCAGAGGCCGAAGCTGGCGATCGGGTCGCCGACCACGAAGGTGAGCTTGTCGCGACCGTGCCGCGCGAGCTCGCCGATCGCGAGCCCGAGCCAGAGGCCCGGGTTGGTCTGCGTGCTGTCGTAATGCGCGCACTCCTGCTCGGCCAGCACGGCGCGCTCGAGCAGCGCGTGGACCGGGGCGCCGATCAGCGCGGCGGGGACGAGGCCGAACAGCGACAGCGCCGAGTAGCGCCCGCCGATGTTCGGGTCGTTCTCGAAGCTCGCGCGGAAGCCATGCTCGCGCGCCAGGTCGAGCAGCGAGCTGCCTGGATCGGTGATCGCGACGAAGCGGCTGCCGTCGGGCACGAGCGCATGGAAATGCTCGAACAGCGAGAGGGTCTCGATCGTCCCGCCCGATTTGGTCGAGACCACGAAAAGCGTGCGGTCGAGGTCGATCGTCTCTTGCACATCGAGGATCGCCGCCGGGTCGGTCGAGTCGAGCACGTGCAGCGCGAGCGCGCCGTCGGTCGCGCCGAAGGTCCGCCAGAGAACCTCGGGGGCGAGGCTCGAGCCGCCCATGCCGAGCAGCACGGCGTCGCTCAGCCCCTCGGCGGCGCAGCCGCGGGCGAACTCGACCAGCTCGTCGGCGCGCTCGGACATCGCGTCGGAGATCGTCAGCCAGCCGAGGCGATCGCCGATCTCCGGCACCCCGGGGCCGCCCCACAGCGACTCGTCCTTCGCCCACACGCGGCGCACGACGCGCTGCTCGACGGCGGCAGCGACGCGGCCCGCGATCGCGCTCGACAACTCGTCGTCGATCACCGCGGCGATCGCCGGCGGGCGGCCCGTCAGGACCGTCTGGCGAGCACTCTCGATCCCGGCCAGGAGCTTGTTCATCGGCTCCACGAAGGCGGCGATCCCCTGTACGAGCAGGGTCTCGGTGACGTCCTTCATGTCGATCCCCGCGTCGGCGAGCGCCTGCAGCGCCGGGGCCGGATCCTGCTGCGCGGTCCCCGGGACGACGGTGGCGCGCTCCGCGGCCGCCAGCAGCGTCTTCATCGGCATCGTGTTGACGGTGTCGGGCGCGATCAGGCCGTCGACGTAGAGCGTCTCGGGGTAGGCCGGGTTCTTGACGCCGGTGGAGGCCCAGAGCGGGCGCTGCACGAGGGCTCCCGCGGCGCGCAGCGCGGCGAAGCGCTCGCCGAGGAAGATCTGCTCGTAGCGCGCGTATGCGGCGCGCGCATTTGCGAGCGCCGCCGTGCCGGCGAGGTCGCTGCGTCCCAGCGCAGCGAGGCGCTTGTCGACCTCTGTGTCAACGCGCGAGACGAAGAAGCTCGCCACCGAGTGGATCTGGGGTGGCAGGCCCTCGGCGGCCCGGCGCTCCAGTCCCCGGATGTAGGCCTCGGCGATCTGCGCATATCGCTCGACGTCGAACAGCAGCGTCACGTTGACGTTGATGCCCTCGAAGATCGCCTGCTCGATCGCCGGCACGCCGGCCGCCGTGCCGGGGATCTTGATCATCACGTTCGGGCGGTTCAGGCGGGCCCAGTAGTCGCGCGCCTGAGCGAGTGTGCCGTCGGTGTCGTCGGCGAGTGTCGGCGCGACCTCGAAGGAGACGAAGCCATCGTCCCACTCGTCGTAGACGCTGCGCAGCACGTCCGCCGCGTCCTGGACGTCGGTGACCGCCAGACGCTCGTACAGCGCAAGCGCGTCGAGGCCCTCGTGGGCGAGCTCGGCCAGCGCGTCGTCGTAGTCGTCGGAGCCGAGGATCGCCTGCTCGAAGATCGCCGGGTTCGAGGTGACACCGCGCAGCGAGCATTCGTCGCGCAGGCGCGCCAGCTCGCCGCTTGAGATCAGGCCGCGGCGGATCTGGTCAAGCCACGGCGCGGTCCCGGCTGCCGCCATCGCGGCCAGGTTGGCGTTCGCGGTGTGGGGTGCGCTTGCCATGTCTCCTCTTTCAGTCGTTCAACAGTGTGTGGGCCTGCTCGACGATCGCCTGCACGGTGATCCCAAAGTGCGCGTAGACGGCGGCCTCCGGGCCGGACGCTCCGAAGCTGCGCATGCCGATCATCGCGCCGCGCTCGCCGGTCCAGCGGTCCCAGCCGAACGGGCTCGCCGCTTCGACCGCGATCCGCGGCGTGCCGGGCGCACCGAGCACGCGCTCGCGCTCCGCCGGCGACTGGAGCTCGAAGCGGTCCATGCACGGCATGCTCACCACGCGCGCGGCGACGCCGTCGTCGGCGAGGCGCTCGGCTGCCGCGACGCACAGCGAGACCTCGGAGCCGGTGCCGATCAGGACCACGGCCGGCGCCCCGTCGGTGTCCGCCAGGACGTAGGCGCCGCGGTCGATCGCGTCGTCGGGGATCAGCTCGGGGTCGATCACGACCAGCGCCTGGCGTGAGAGCGCGAACACGGTCGGCGTTCCCTGCGCACGCAGCGCGAAGCTCCACGCGAGCGCCGTCTCGTGCGCGTCGGCAGGCCGCACGACGTTGACATTGGGTGTGGCGCGCAGCGCCGCGAGCTGCTCGATCGGCTGATGCGTGGGGCCGTCCTCGCCGACGCCGATCGAGTCGTGGGTGTAGCAGAAGATGCTCGGCAGTCCCATCAGCGCGGCGAGCCGGATCGCGGCCTTCATGTAGTCGGAGAAGATCAGGAAGGTCGAGCCATACGACCGCAGGCCGCTGAGTGCGAGCCCGTTCACGATCGCTCCCATGCCGTGCTCGCGGATGCCGAAGTGCAGGTTGCGCTTGCCGTAGTCACCGCGCTCGACGTCGCCGCCGCCATCGACCAGCGTCAACGTCGAGGGAGCCAGGTCGGCGGCGCCGCCGATCAGCGACGGCACGTGCGCGGCGGCGACCTGCAGCACCTCCTGGGAGGCCTTGCGGGTCGCGATCGTGGTGCCCGGCTCGAAGCGCTTGAGCAGACCTGCCGGCAGCTCGGGCGTGCGGTGCTCGAAGATCGCCTGCAGCCGGCCGGCGAGCTCGGGGTGCGCCTCGCGGTAGGCGCCCAGGCGCTCGTTCCACTCCTGCTCGGCCTGCTCGCCGCGCGGGATCGTCTCGCGGAAGTGCTCGAGCGCCTGCGGCGGCACGAAAAAGGGGGGCTCGGTGGGCCAGCCGTAGGCCTCCTTCGTCAGCTTGACCTCCTCCTCGCCGAGCGGCGAGCCGTGAGCGCTGGCGGTGTCCTGCTTGTTCGGCGACCCGATCGCGATGTGCGTGCGGCAGATGATCAGCGAGGGGCGGTCGGTGACCTCCATCGCCGCGTGCGCGGCGTGCTCGATCCGGTCGAGGGCGAGGTCCTCGCCGAGGTGCTGGACATGCCAGCCGTAGGCCTCATAGCGCGCACCGACGTCCTCGCTGAAGGAGAGCGCGGTGTTGCCCTCGATCGAGATGTGGTTGTCGTCGTAGAAGGCGATCAGACGACCCAGTCCGAGGTGCCCGGCAAGCGAGCT
Organism: Solirubrobacteraceae bacterium; assembly: GCA_049522915.1. Lineage (GTDB taxonomy): Bacteria > Actinomycetota > Thermoleophilia > Solirubrobacterales > Solirubrobacteraceae > Palsa-513. Next base: position 9,961 of record JBEKNK010000028.1, read on the forward strand.
GGCCTCGGAGGAGATGCCCTCCTGCAGGTCGCCGTCGGAGGCGATCGTGAACGTGTGGTGGTCGATGATCTCGTGTCCGTCGCGGTTGAAGCGCGCCGCCAGCATGCGCTCGGCGAGCGCGAGGCCGACGCAGTTGGAGATCCCCTGCCCGAGCGGCCCGGTGGTCGCCTCGATCCCCGCCGCGTGCCCGTACTCGGGGTGGCCGGCACAGGGCGAGCCGATCTGGCGGAAGTTCTCGAGATCCTCCAACTGGAGGCCGTAGCCGCAGAGATAGAGCGTCGCGTAGAGCAGCATCGACGCATGACCGCAGGAGAGCACGAAGCGGTCGCGGTTCGGCCAGGCCGCGTTGGCCGGGCTGTGACGCATCACGCGGGTGTACAGCGTGTAGGCCACTGGGGCGAGCGCCATCGGCGTCCCCGGGTGACCGGAGTTCGCCTTCTGGACGGCGTCCATCGCGAGTGTGCGGATCGTGTTGATGCAGAGCTCGTCGAGCTCGCTCGCGGTCTGGGTGGCTGTGCTCATCTGGCTTCTCCGTTCTGACGTTTCAGTTCGCTGCGCGCGAGCAGCGCGGCGCCGCGCACGCCGGCCTGCGGACCGGACCGCGCGACGCGGATCTCGGTGGCGGTGCCAACGCCGTGAAGCACGTACTCGGCCGCCACGGCGCGGGCCGGCCCGACGAGCAGCTCCCCGGCTGAGGACACGCCGCCGCCGATCGCGACGACGTGCGGGTCGAAGGTGTTGATCGCGTTGGCGACGCCCACACCCAAACGGCGCCCCAGCGTCGCCACGCACTCGATCGCGACGCCGTCGCCCTCCTTGGCCGCGGCGACCACGTCGGGCCCGCCGATCGTTCCCGTCTGTTCGAGCTTTCGCCCGAGCGCCGAATCCGGGTGCTCCTTCGCCGCCTTTCGGGCGAGGCCGTCGAGCACGTGGCCCGCTGCCAGCGATTCGAGCGACCCCGGCTGGGGAAACCGCGTCGCGGGCGGCACGCGTTCGTCGATCGCGACCAGCGTCATCCCGAGCTCGCCGGCGGCGCCCGTGGCGCCGCGGTAGATGCGCCCGTCGATCACGATCCCGCCCCCGACGCCGGTGCCGACGGTGAACATGACGAGGGTCTGGGCATCCAGATGGCCGGTCTCGTCGTGGGCTTCGGCGAGCGCGGCGACCGTGGCGTCGTTGTCGACGAAGACAGGCAGACCGAGGCGCTCGCCGAGGACGGAGCGCAGCGGGACGTCGGCAAGCGGGACGTTCACGCTCCAGCGCGCCAGGCCGGTGGCGAAATCGATGATCGAGGGAACGCCGATTCCCACCGCCGCCGGCGAGTCCCCGGCGGCGACGGCCTCGACGGCAGCGACGAACTGCGCGATCAGTTCCTCGGAGCTCGAGCGTTCGGTCGGCGCGACGACCGGCGTCGAGGTGGAGTTGCCGCGGAGCGAAGCGACGGAGACCTTGGTACCACCGACATCGACCCCGATCACGTAATCGCGCTCACTCATCCGTGGGCAAGCTATCAGCACTATTGCCCGCGGCCGTCAACGATCTCGCAACACCGTCCGTGACCTGCGCCGGCGACCTCGCGCAGGCAGATACGCTGCGCCCCGTGACCGACCATCCGAGCACCACGCCGCCCGACCGCAACCTGGCGCTCGAACTGGTGCGCGTGACCGAGGCGGCGGCGCTGGGCGCCTCGCGGCTGATCGGCCGCGGCGACAAGGAGGCTGCCGATCAGGCGGCCGTCAACGCGATGCGCCACATGCTCGACAGCGTCCACATGGACGGTGTCGTGGTGATCGGCGAGGGCGAGAAGGACGAGGCGCCGATGCTCTTCAACGGCGAGCGCATCGGTGACGGCAGCTCGCCGTCGGTCGACATCGCGGTCGACCCGGTGGAGGGTACGACGCTCACAGCGCGGGGCATGCCGAGCGCGCTGTCGGTGATCGCGCTCTCGCCGCGGGGAACGATGTTCGATCCGGGACCGTGCGTGTACATGGAGAAGATCGCGGGAGGCGTCGAGATCGCCGACCTGCTCGACCTCGACCGCCCGATCGGTCAGACGGTCGAGTTGATCGCGGAGCGCAAGGGGATCGAGGTCGCCGATGTGACGGTCGTGCTGCTCGATCGCCCGCGTCACGCGCAGGCGCTGGCGGCCATCCACGAGGCCGGCGCGCGCGTGCGGCTGATCAGCGATGGCGACGTGTCGGCCGGGATGCTCGCCTGCAGCGAGCGCTCGCCGGTCGATCTGCTGTGGGGGATCGGCGGCACTCCCGAGGGGGTGCTGACGGCCGCCGCGATCAAGTGCATCGGCGGTCAGCTGCTGGGGCGCCTATGGCCCCGTGACGATCAGGAGCGCCGGGCGGCGATCGACGCCGGCTACGACCTCGATCGCGTGCTTGATGTCGACGACCTGGTGGCCGGCGACGACTGCTTCTTCTCGGCGACCGGCATAACCGACGGTGACGTGCTCCAGGGCGTTCGCTACCAGGGCGCGAAGAGCGCCACGACCGAGTCGCTCGTGATGCGCTCGCGTTCGGGCACGGTGCGCCGGATCCACGCGCGCCACGACCGGGCCAAGCTGCGCAGCTACTGAGCCGCGCCCCCGTCGCCCCGGAAGCGGCCGGTGCGTGACTGCGCGAGGTCCAGCCGCGCCAGCGAGCGCAGAAATCCGTGCGTCACGAGCACGTGGATCGCCGACTGGGTGGCCGCGTAGAGGCGCGGGCTGAGAGCGTTGGCGATCGCCGGGTAGAAGCTGAGCACGGCGACCTCCACATGGATCGTCTGGTGGTCGGTGTCGGCGTCGTCGATCCGGCGCACATCGATCTGGAGGAAGCCGCCGCGGCGGTCCTGCCGATGCGAGACCAGCGCGCCGCCCCGGATCTGCCAGCGCACGACGCCGCGGTCGGCGGTCAGCTCGTACTCCGGTGGGTCGAAGGCGATCAGGACGAACGGGCGACAGAGCAGCACCACGGCGCGGTCGCGGTCGCTGTAGGCGACACGGATCAGGCCCAGCGAGCAGCGTTCGAGGAACCTCCAGTAGGTGCGCGCGAGGCGTTCCAGCGAGGTGGGCGACCAGAGCGCGACGAGCGCCGGCGCGGGGATTCGCAGCTCGGCGGCCTGGACCGAGCGGGCCGCGCCGTCCGCGTCGATCGTCGGCCCGCCCTCAGGATCGACGATGTGGATCGCGGCCGGGAGCGTCGCGCGCCGGCGCACCGCGATCGCCCAGAGGGCCGCGAGCACAACGGCGAGCGGCGCGATCAGCAGCACCATCGCCCGCGGATGCTGCCAGCTGGCGAACGCCTATGCGTTCGCCTGCGCTGGGGCGGGCATGTGAGCGGCGTGCGTCCGCCCAGAGCCGGGCGCTTCGCAGCGCGCTGCGCTGCTCAGGGCAGTGGCGCGGTCGCGCCGCCGGCGAGCGAGGTGCCGATCGCCCCGGTCGCCCCGGTGGCGCCGGTCGCGCCGGTCGTGCCGGACCCGCTCGGGCCGAAGAAGTTGGCGGGCGCGAGCAGCGGGCCGCCGAGCGAGAGCATGCCGATCGGCACCGTCTCGGTGATCCCGAGCTCCTGCGCGGCGGCGTGGGTGAGGTCCACCGTCGCTCCGTTGGCGTAGGGCCCGCGGTCGATCACCGGCAGCGTCAGCGTTCTGCCGTTGTAGGTCAGCGAGACCGGCGTGCCGCAGGGCAGCGTCCGGTCCGCCAGCCCGACGATGTAGCGCGTCAGCCGCTCGCCGCACGCCGTGCGGTTGCCGTACAGGCCGGGGCCGTACCAGGTGGCGACGATCTTGCGGTAGACCGCCAGCGAGGCCTGCGGAGTCGAGGTGACCGAGCTGGCCGTTGCGGTATCGGAGCTGATGACGCGCAGCGTCAGCCGCCCGGCGACGTTCGCGCGCCAGCCGATCGCGAAGCTGCCGCCTGGCTTGGCGGCGGCGCTCAGCACCGTCGTCCAGGTTCCCACGCCCTGGCGAGCCTGCAGCCAGAGCGTATGGCCGGCGTCCACGAGCGGGACCGATCCGCTGACCACGGCGACCTGGTCCTCCAGCAACGCTGCCGGCGTCACGGTGAGCGCCCCGGCGACGGCCGTCGGCGAGGGGGTCGTCGAGGCCCCCGGGGTCATCGACGCGGGGGCGGTGGTGCCGCCGTCGGCTGCGCCGGCAGCTGCGGGCAGCGCCAGAAGGCCGGCGCAGAGGCCGGGAATGGCCCATCGGATGGCTGTACGCGCGCGCACCATGCACTCACCGGCCGCCTACCGTCGCCTACGGGGTGAGCTGTCGGGCTCGCGCGCCTCGCGCTACGGCCGTCGTATGGCCGATTCGCCCCAGCGGAGAACTGCTCCGCAGTGGTTCCCCCGCCCACCCTGCGCGGACGCAGCGTGGCTCGGCGTGGTGGCGCGAGTATAGACGCTCGTCGAGCAGGCGTGCGAAAACCACGGCCGCGATGCGGTGGCCCGAATTTCGACCCCGGGCGGATTAAACCTGCATTCGCATGGAAACCTGAAACGTTCCGATGCGTTATGCGTATTAGGAGTGACGGAACGCCCGTGCGGGCGGCCGCGAACGTTGACTACACAAAGTAAAGCGCGTAGAATACCGAGCGACGTTTGAGCTGTGCGGTGTGCGGGGGAGACCCCGCCACGGAGCGCTCGAGCGACTCTCTCGGCAATCGCAGGCGACCAGCCCCCTTCGGGCGCTCGCTCGTCTGTGCGACGGAAACGGAACCAAATGTCAGTAGCGGAACTGCAGGAGCTCGAAGAGGTCAAGGGGCTGGTCGCCAAGGGCCAGCAGGTCGGCGTGCTCAGCTACGCCGAGATTCAGGGCGCGGTCTCAGAGCTCGACATGGACGAGGCGGACATGGAGGAGCTGCACGGCTTCCTCGAGCGGGCCGAGATCGAGTTGGTCGAGGACATCGACCCGGCCACCGCCGCGGGCTCGGAGGTGGAGCGCGCGCCGGACAAGCGCGGCCGCCGCAAGGCCAAGACGGCGCTCGACCTCAAGCCCGACATGACCACCGACTCGCTGCAGCTGTTCCTCAAGGACATCGGCAAGGTGCGCCTGCTGACGGCGCAGGAGGAGGTCGACCTCGCCAAGCGCATCGAGCGCGGCGACCTCGACGCCAAGCAGAAGATGGTCGAGTCCAACCTGCGCCTGGTCGTTTCGATCGCCAAGAACTACCGCAACCAGGGCCTGCCGTTCCTCGACCTGATCCAGGAGGGCACGCTCGGGCTCGTGCGCGCCGCGGAGAAGTTCGACTATCGCAAGGGCTTCAAGTTCTCGACCTACGCCACCTGGTGGATTCGCCAGGCGATCGCCCGCGCGCTGGCCGACAAGGCGCGGACGATCCGCATCCCCGTTCACGTCGTCGAGAAGCTCAACAAGATCGGGCGGGCCGAGCGCAAGCTGGTCACCGAGCTGGGCCGCGAGCCGACACCGGACGAGATCGCCGCCGTCACGGGGATCGACCCCGACGAGGTCGATTCGATCAAGCGCTCGGCGCAGGCGCCGGTGTCGCTGGAGAAGCCGGTCGGTGACGAGGAGGAGTCCGAGTTCGGCCAGTTCATCGCCGACGAGCGGGCCGAGTCGCCATACGAGCGCGCCGCCGAGATCCTGACCAAGGAGGCGCTGCGCGAGGCGCTGGAGAACCTCTCCTACCGCGAGCGGCGCGTGCTCGAGCTGCGCTACGGACTTGGCGGTGAGCACCCTCGCACGCTGGACGAGGTCGGCCGCACGTTCAATGTGACGCGCGAGCGGATCCGCCAGATCGAGAACCAGTCGCTGAAGAAGCTGCAGAGCCTCGCCGAGGCGCAGAAGCTCCGCGACGTCGCCTGAGCCCCGGCCGCGACGGCCGTTGGGCGCGGGCGGGTGCCCGCCGGCGCCGTCGCCGGCGCCGCGGCGGGCACACGGACGGGCGCTGGACCGACACCGCGAGGGTGGTCCAAGTGTCCATCTGCTCAACCTTTGCGCGCGGAGCGCCGATCCCTGTCGTGGCTCGTGATCGACATCGACCAAGCACTCTGCGCGCTCGTCGCCTGCGACGGCTCCGACCTGCACCTCAAGGTGGGGTCGGTTCCGCTGGCCCGCGTCGACGGTGAGCTCACCCCGCTGAGCAACGACGACTGGCCGGTGCTCGAGGCGGCCGACACCGAGGCGGCGCTGCACCAGCTGGTCGGCAACAGCGTGCGCATGGCCGAGTTCGACGTCGAGAACGAGATCGACCTCTCGCACGACATCCCCGGCGTCGCTCGCTTCCGCATCAACGCGTTTCGCCAGCGCGGCGGAGTGTCGCTCGTCGCGCGTGCGATCCCGCACCGCATTCGCACGATCGAGGAGCTGGCGCTCCCCGCCGTGATCGCGAGCCTCGCCGACGAACAGCGAGGCATCGTGCTGGTGACCGGCACGACCGGATCGGGCAAGTCAACGACGCTCGCGGCGATGATCCACCACGTCAACCTCACCCGCGCGGCGCACATCGTCACGATCGAGGACCCGATCGAGTTCATCCACACCGACCTGCGCTCGGTCATCAGCCAGCGTGAGGTCGGAACCGACACGGCATCGTTCAAGCGGGCCCTGCGGCGCGTGCTGCGCCAGGACCCCGACGTGATCCTGATTGGCGAGATGCGCGACGAGGAAACCGTCGCGACGGCGATCTCGGCGGCGGAGACCGGCCACCTCGTGCTCTCCACGATCCACACGATCGACGCGTCGGAGTCGATCAACCGGATGCTCGACTTCTTCCCACCCCACCAGCACAGCCAGGTGCGCTCGATGCTCGCCGGCACGCTGCGCGGGGTCATCTCCCAGCGCCTTGTGCCGGCGGCCGAGGGCGGCCGCGTGGCCGTCTGCGAGGTGCTGCGGATGACCGGGCGTGCACGCGACATGATCCTCGACCCAGCCCAGACAGGCGCCCTGAACACGGTCATCGCCGAAGGCGGCTACTACGGCATGCAGACTTTCGACCAGGCGCTCTACGCGCACGTGGTCGCGGGCCGCGTGACGGTCGAGGACGCCGTGATGGTCGCGTCGAGCCCGCATGACTTCAAGCTGCTGCTGGACGCCGAGGGTCGGCGCGGGACGACGATGTCCGACGTCCCGACGGTCCCCGCGGTGTCCGCGCCGCTGACGCTCGTCAGCTGAGCGCAACCCGCAACGCTTCAGTTGGTAAAGTATCGGGTGCGATGGCATCTGATGACACCTGTCCCGTCTGTCACACGACCGAACTGGTCGGGGGCAAGTGGACGCTCCTGCTGGTGCGCGACCTCGCCGCGGGCCGCAGCCGTTTCTGTGAGCTCGAGCGCTCGCTCACCGGGATCAGCCCGCGCACCTTGTCGCTGCGCCTGCGCGCGCTCGAGGAGGACGGCATCGTCGAGCGCCACACATACCCCGAGGTGCCCCCGCGCGTCGAGTATTCGCTGACGCAGAAGGGTCTCGACCTGCTGCCGATCATCGAGAGCATGCGCGAGTACGGACGCCGCTGGCTGTGCGAAGAGGTTTCGCAGGCCCCCGAGCACCGCACCGCAGTCGCCGCATAGCTCCGCCCCTCGGCGAGCGCATCGCTGCGGGCAGGCTGCAATCCCCGCTGCGGTGAGGAGGACGATCGCGCGCGCGGACGAATCGCTCCCCATGCAGTCGCGCCAGCTCCACGCCTCGTTGCACGCGTTCGCCGCAGCGGCGAGCGCGACGCTCGCCGCTGCGGTCGCGGGAGGCGACGAGCTCGGCTTCGAGGTCGTGGAGGAGGGCGCGCGCGGGTCGCGGCCCGGGCTCTACTGCTACGCGCCGCTCACCACAGCCTTCGTCGAGAGCCACTGGACGAGCCTGCTGGCGCTGCCGCAGATGCGCGACGCGCAGCTCGCGCTGGCCGGGCTCGAGGGGCTGGAGCGCTACCTGGACACCTACGTGCAGGATCACCGTGTCGGCGCGCCGATCGAGCAGGACGCCCTGCGCTGCTTCACCACCCGGGTGTTCGAGGGCGCCGGCGAGGACTTCGAGCTGCTGCCGGAGCGCTTCGAGCCCGCCTACCGCGAGCTTGCGGCGGGTACCAACGCGGCGCCGGCCGGCGAGCTGGCGGTGCTCGCGCTGCTGCGCGGCATCGGCTGTGAGTCCCCCGAGGTCACGCTGGCCGAGGGACTGGTGCTCGCCCCGCTATCGCGCCTGGACGTCCTGCCGCCCGATCCGCTCTGGCGCCGCGACGACGCCCGCCACGGCGGCGAGCTGCGCACCGTGGTCGCGCTCGTCCCCGGCGTCGGGCCCGGCGCGATCGCCGAGGCGCTCGAGCGCCTGAGCGACCTGCAGAGCGCCCTTCGCCTCTACGCCCCCGGCATCTCGATGGCTCCGCTGGCGTGGGTCCGCGCCGAGCGATCCGCGTGGCGGCCGTTACCGCTGCCCGCCGGCGGGCGCTGCGACGGCAGCGTGCTGATCACGCTCGACCAGGAGGACGAGCTGCGGGCGTTCGCCAACCTGATCAGCCGCCGGCGCCCCGTCGAGGGCGAGCTGGCCTGGGCCCTGGAACGCTTCGAGCTGGCGCTCGAGCGTCCGGACGTGCTGAGCGGCCTGACCGACAACCTGCTCGCGCTGCGCGTTCTGCTCGAACCGGAGGGTCCGCGCAGCGGCCGCCTCGCCGGGCGGATCGCGGCGCTCTGTGCGCAGCCGGCGCAGCGAACCGCCGCGACCGAGCGCGTCGCGCACGCGATCTCGCTGGAACGCTCGCGAATCGCCGGAGTCAGCGTCGGCGAGGACGCCTACAGGCTGGCGGAGGAGATCGAGGGCCATCTGCGGGCCCTGCTGCGAGACGTGATCTGCGGGCACCTGAGCAGCGAGCTCGTCGCGCTCGCCGATTCGCTGGTGGCGGAGGACGAGCCGGCAGAACAACCCGCGTTGCGGCGGATCCCCCGTGAGCCCGAACCGGATCCCGAGCGCCAGCAGGACTGGTTGCTCCCGCTGGAGGAGGACTACTGCGCCGCCGAGGGCGAGGTGCCCTTCGGCGAGCACTCGAGGTAGCGTCCGATCCGGGCAAGGCCCTCGAGGTCCTCGACCTCCTCGCCCAGCTCCGGGATCAGCACGGGCGCGAGCTCCCCGAACGCCTCACGCAGACGCTCGAGCGCGACCGCGTCGGCCGCTTCCAGCGCCGCGAGCTCGCCGCACTGGGCAACGACCAGGCCCGCCAGGCGCGGGCCCAGCAGCGCGTCGAGTCCGAGGCGATCGCCGGCCACCGCGCCCGGCCGATGAACCCGGTTGAGCACCAGCGCCGCCAGCTGAAGCTGCGCTGCACGCAGCTCACCGGCGAATGCGATCGCCTCCTCGAGCGCCTCGCGCCGCGGCGAGGTCACCAGGACGAAGGTGGTGGTCGGCTCGCGCAGCAGCGCCGAGACCGCCGCCGCACGGTCCGCGAGCGCGTCGACCATGCCGGCGATGGCGGCAAAGAACGCGGTGATCTCGCGCAGGACGCCGGCGCCGGTCAGGCGCCCTAAAACTCCAAGCAGCGGCGCACCGGCTCGGCTTGCGGCGCGGGTCGCGAAGTTGCCCTGCGCGAGCAGCAGGCGCAGCGCGCGGCCCTCGAAGAAGTGCGTCAGGCGCGTCGGCGCGTCGAGGAAGTCCAGCGCGTTGCGCGACGGCGGCGTGTCGAGCACGATCGCGTCGAAGGCCCCGCTGCGGTCGAGCTCGTAGAGCTTGGCGACGGCGCTGAACTCCTGTGAGCCGGCGACGGCGCCGGAGAGCTCGCGGTAGATCCGGTTGGACAGCGCGCGCTCGCGTGCCTCCTCGTCGGGGGCGAGGCTGCAGATCAGCTCGTCGAGCGTGCGCTTGGGGTCAAGCCGCATCGCCCACAGCTCGCCGGCGCCCGGCACGCGGCGCGGCTCCCCGCTCAGTTCGTCGAAGCCGAGTGCCTGCGCGAGCCGCGGGGCCGGGTCGATCGTGACCACCGCGACGCGCTCGCCCGCCGCGGCGCGAGCGCAGGCGATCGCGGCCGCGACGGTCGTCTTGCCGACGCCGCCCGCGCCGACGCAGATGCACAGGCGCCCGGCGAGCTGCGCGGGCGGCGCGTTCACGCCGCCTCCGCGAGAACGTCGGCGAGCAGCTCGAGCTCCCCAAGCCCCAGCGCCGGGGCGGTGATGAACGGCAGCGCCAGCGGCTGCTCCAGGCGCGCGAGCTGGAGCTGCTGGGCGCGCGAGCGGGACTCGGCGGAGATCGCCACCTCCAGCGCGCGAGAAGTCGGGGAGCCGGGTTGGGTGCGAGCCTGTGCCTCGCGCAGCAGTGTGGCGTCGTCGCTTGAGAATCGGACCGTCGCGACGGCGTTGACGAGCTCGGCGTCGAGTGATCCGCCGAGTCCGCGGCGTAGGCCGATCAGCTCGTCGACGGCCGCGCGCTCGGGCGTCGCGATCGCCACCAGGGCGGTCAGCGTGCGATCGCGCAGCGTGGCCTCGATGCGGCGGCCCTGGCGGGCGATCGGCCCGACCGCGGCGGCGCTCGCGAAGGTGCGCGGCGCCTGCAGCAGCGCCAGGCCGTGCCCGGTGGCCGGCGCATCGACGATCACCACGTCATACGCCTCAGCGTTGCGCGTGCGACGCTGAGGCTGGGCCAGCTCCCAGATCTTGCCGATCGTCAGCATCTCGCGCAGGCCCGGGGTCGCGGCGGCGACGATCCCGAAGGTCGTACTCGAACCGATCACGTCGGCGATCATCCGCAGCGGCAGCTGGTCGTGCAGGTATTCCTCCAGCGCCCGGCGTGGATCCACGTCGAGCGTCCACAGGCCCGGCGCCAGCTCGCTCTCGACGCCGCTCTGCGCCTGCGCCCCCAGCAGCCGCGGCACGTCGCCGCGGCCGCTGACCTCGACCACGATCGCGCGGCGGCCCTGGCGGGCGGCGAGCAGCCCGAGCGCCGCCGCGAGCGTGGAGCGCCCGACCCCGCCCTTGCCGAGCAGGATCACCAACCGCCGAGCCAGCAGTCCGCGGCCGCCCTGCTCCGTTCTCTTCTCCGGTCCCGAGGTGATCGCTACAACCTAGTGGCCGCCCGCCCCCCGAGTCGGAGGCGGACGCCGGATGAAGGATTCCGCTCAGCGCGTGCGAATAACGCCGCGTGTGGGTCCGCCCTCGACGCTGGAGCATTCCGTGAGCAAGAAGGCAAAGGTCATCGCTTTCGCCAACCAGAAGGGCGGCGTCGCCAAGACGACGACGACGCTGAACCTCGCCGCGGCCTTCGCCGAGGAGGGGCACCGCGTGCTGTGCGTCGATATGGACCCCCAGGGCAACCTGACCATGTCGCAGGGGATCGACCCCGACTCACTCGAGCAGTCGATGTACGACGTGCTCGTACACAAGATCTCGATCCGCGAAGTGATCCGCAAGCGCGAGATCGACGTTGCCTGCGCGTCGATCGACCTCGCCGGCGCCGAGATCGCGATGGCGCCGATGATCGGCCGCGAGCGCGCGTTGCAGCGGGCCTTCGACCCGATCCGCGAGGACTACGATTTCATCTGCATCGACACGCCGCCGAGCCTCGGTCTGCTGACGATCAACGCACTGACCGCCGCAGACAAGGTGATTGTCCCCGTTCAGTGCGAGTATCTGTCGATGCGCGGCCTGATCCAGCTGCAGAACACGCTTTCGATGATCCGCGAGAACCTGAATCCCAACGTCGACATCGAGGGCATCCTGCCGACGCTCGTCGACTCGCGCACGATCCACGCGAAGGAGGCGATCGAGATCCTCGAGGAGAACTTCGGCGATCGCGTGTTCGCCTCGCGCATACGCAAGACGGTGCGCTTCGCCGAGGCGCCGGTGAAGGGCATGTCGGTGCTCAAGTACGACCCCCACGGCGTGGCCGCGCAGGCGTACCGCGATCTCGCCCAGGAGGTGCTCCATGGCCGGCGGTAAGCGCGCGAGCATGCGCGACGGACCGCTCGCGGCGCTCTTCCGCAAGACCGAGCAGGACAGCCGAGCTGCGCAGGCGCCCGAGCAGGATCCCTCTGAGCACCCGCCGCCGGCGCCCGCAACAGACACGACGCCGCGCGCGCGCCGGCCGGTCGAGCCGGTTCTGGCCCAGCCCGCGGCCGAGCCGCCGCGACATCCGCGCGAGAGCGGCCTGCCGCATCCCGCGCTGGAGGCAAGCGAAGAGAGAGCGGCCGTCGTGCCGACGCCGCAGGAGCGCCTGCGTGCCGCCTTCAGCTCCGAGCTTCCCGACGACATCCTCGATCCCCAGCCTGGCCCGCACGCCACGCCGATCGACGTCTACGCGCGCGCCGAGTACAGCGAGCCGCGCCCGTACTCGATGGGGCAGCCGAAGCTGCGCGTGATCGGGGTCGGCGGCGGCGGCGTCAACGCCGTCAATCGGATGGTCGAGGCGGGCATCGCCGGGGTCGAGTTCCTGGCCGTCAACACCGATCTTCAGTCGCTGCAGCAGTGCACGGCCGACGTCACCGTCCACATCGGCGCGCAGGTCACGCGCGGGCTCGGTTCGGGCGCGAACGCCGAGCTGGGGCGCCTGGCGGCGATGGAGGAGTACGACCAGGTCAAGGCGCTGCTGAAGGGCTCGGACATGGTCTTCATCACGGCCGGCGAGGGCGGCGGCACCGGCACCGGCGCGGCGCCCGTGATCGCGCGGATCGCGCGCGAGGTCGGGGCGCTGACGGTCGGCATCGTGACCAAGCCGTTCGGCTTCGAGGGCACCAAGCGCGCGCACCAGGCCGAGGCTGGGATCGAGGCGCTCGGGGCCGAGGTCGACACGCTGATCGTCGTTCCCAACAACCGGCTGCTCTCGGTGCTCGACAAGCAGACCTCGATGGTCGAGGCCTTCCGCGTCGCCGACGACGTGCTGCGCCAGGGAGTGCAGGGCGTCTCTGACCTCGTCACGCTGCCGGGCCTGATCAATCTCGACTTCGCCGACGTGCGCACCGTGATGTCGGGCGCCGGCACGGCATTGCTGGGCATCGGCATGGGCCATGGCGAGCACCGAGCGATCGAGGCGGCGATGGCTGCCGTGTCCTCGCCGCTGCTCGAGACCTCGATGGACGGCGCGCGCTCGATCCTGCTGTCGATCACCGGTGGGCGCGACCTCTCGCTGTGGGAGGTCAACGAGGCCGCCAAGGCGGTCAGCGAGGCAGCTCACCCCGACGCCAACATCATCTTCGGCGCGATGGTCGACGAGAACCTCGGCGACCAGGTCTGGGTGACGGTCGTCGCGACCGGCTACTCCGATCGCGCCGTGCGACGCCCGCGCCGGCTGGACGAGCCGATCGGCGAGCCGCGGATCAAGCGCACCAGCGCCCCGCGCCCGGTCGCGGGCCGCGCGCCCGTGTCGGTGGCATCGCTCGACGTGCCCGAGTTCGTCCCGCGCGGGTAGAGGCCGGGGAGCCCGGGCGGTGCGTCCGCGCCCGCGCGCGCTACCGGCGGCCGTGGCGGCCGGCGCCGCGGCCGTGCTGCTCGTGTCGGCGTGCGGCGGACCGGCTGCCGACCTCTTCGCGGTGGCCCGCAGCGGCTCGGTCCCGGGCGCCGATGTGACGCTGATCCCAAGCGGCGACGGCACCGTGCGCTGCAACGGCAGGCGACACGAGCTCCCAGACCCCCTGGTGCTGACCGCGGAGAACCTCGCCGACGACCTCACGACCCCCGCCTCCAAGGCCCTGCGCCTGCCCTCGGGGCCCCACCCGGTCTACACCTACGTCGTCAGCACACCATCGGGCGTCTTCAGCTACAGCGACGACTCACCGCGCCAGAGCATCACGCTGCGCCACCTCCAGGAATGGGTCCTGACGGTTGTGCGGACGGTTTGTGATTAGGGCCTCCGGCGCCAGGCGCCTGCGGCCGGTCGTCGCGCTCTGGCGGCGAGCGCGATCAGCCGAAGCGCACCTTTCCGTTGGAGCGTGCGCGAGCCTGCGCGCGGTCCACGAACTCGAGCCGCTTGAGTGCGGCGCGCATCAGCTGTGTCAGCAGTCGCAGGCGGGCGTTCTCCGAACGAAGCTCGAGCAGCCCCTGCTTGGCCTCCAGCCCGAACTCAACTGTCGCCGCCATGTCGTAGGCGCTCATCGCCGCGAGGCGGTCGCCATCGATCTCATTGTCGGTCGCTTCGAGCACGAGCGCCGCATAGGCTTCGCGCGCGCCCTGCAGCGCGGCCGGGTCGGGCTCCTCGTGGCGGTCGCCGAGGAACTCGACGGTCCCGGCCGGGTAGGCGAGGTCGTCCTGGCGCTCGATCAGGCGGAAGGGACGTGTGCCCCTGGTCAGGATGTTGATCCGCCCGTCCTCCATCCGCTCGAGCACGCGTTCGATCGCGACCGCGCAGCCGATCGGCTTCAGCCCGTCATCGGACAGCCAGACGATGCCGAAATCGCTGTCGCGCTCCAGGCATTCGGCGACCATCGTGCGGTAGCGCGCCTCGAAGATGTGCAGCGGGACGAACTCGGCTGGCAGGGCCACGAGGTCCAGCGGGAAGAGCGGAAAGTCACGCTCGATCCAGGCGTTCACGCTGCACCCCTCAGGGCGCCCACGCGGGCTTGTGCGGGTGCGCGGGTGGGTCGGCGGACTGTTGCTCGCACGGCCGTCATTATGAGCCTGCGCCCGGTGTGCGCGCGCCCCTTGGTGGCGGGCGAAACGGGACCCACCCTCACGGGGCGCCCGGGCAGGCTGGCATGATCCGGGCTGCGATGGCCGAATCAGAGCTTGCGCGGCGCCTGCTCGCCGGTGATCGCCGGGCGCTGGCTCGCGCGATCACACTCGTCCAGGACGACGACCCCGGCGGGCGCGAGCTCGTCCGCGAGATCTATTCCCGCACCGGAGCGGCGGCGATCGTGGGCTTCACCGGGCCGCCCGGCGCCGGCAAGTCGACCCTGATCGGCGCGCTGACCCGCCGGCGGCGTGCGGCGGGCCGCGAGATCGGCGTGCTCTCGATCGACCCCAGCTCGCCGTTCAGCGGCGGCGCCGTGCTCGGCGACCGCATCCGCCTGAGCGAGCACTTCCTCGACCGCGGCGTCTTCATCCGCTCGATGGCCACGCGCGGCGCGCTCGGCGGACTCGCCGAGGCGGCGCTTCAGAGCACGCTGCTGATGGATGCGGCGGGCTGCCAGGAGATCTACCTCGAGACCGTCGGGGTGGGGCAGGCGGAGGTCGACATCGGCGGGCACGCCGACAGCGTCGTGCTCGTGCTCGTGCCGGGCTCCGGGGACTCGGTTCAGGCGCTCAAGGCGGGCGTGATGGAGATCCCCGACATCATCGTCGTCAACAAGGCCGACCACCCGCTGACCGACGTCCTTGTGCGCGAGCTGCGGGGCGCCCTCTCACTCGCCCCGCCGTCGGCCGGCTGGAAGGTCCCGGTCGTGACGACCGACGCGCTCAGCGGCCGCGGTGTCGAGGAGCTCGAGACGGTTCTGCAGTCTCACCGCGACACGCTCGGGGAGGCGGGAGCGCTCGAGCGCCGCCGGCGGCTTCACCTGCGCGGCGAGGTGATCGCCCTGGCGAGCGCGCGGATGCGTCGAGCGCTCGAGCAGCGCCTCGAGGGCGACGAGCGCTTCGAGGCGCTGATCGAGGAGGTCGCGGCGCGCCGCCTTGACCCGGCGAGCGCCGCGGCAGGGCTCAGCGAGCGTCCAGACGCCTGACGAAGCGCAGGGCCGACCAGATCTCGTCGATCGCGCAGACCTTGTTGTCGACAAGGCCAGCCGCGAGCACCGTCTCGCGAACGACGTGGTCGTCGAGGTCGCTCTGGACGCCTGAGCTGCCTTTGGGCCACGCGATCCATAGGCCGCCACGCGGCGCAAGCGCCGCGATCAGCGTCTGGAGCCTGCGCTCGAGGCTCGTGCGCGAGCGGGTGAACTGGACGATCACGTCGAAGGAGCCGCGCAGGCGGGTGTGCGGCGGCGGCACACCCTCGAGGCGGTCGGCGAAGCCCGGTGGGGCGCCGAGCACTGCGACGCGCCGCTCGGCGGTGATGGCGAGCTTGCGGGTGAGCGGGGTGCTCGAGGCGGTGTGTTCGGCCGCGGCGGTCATCCGCTGGGAGCGTAGAGCGAGCGCGGAAGCAGGAGGGCCCGCCGATGGCGGGCCCTCCTCACTTCAGCATTCGCCCTGCGGCGCGGCTGCCCAGGCTCAGTTGAGCGCGGCAGCTGCGCTTTCGAGGTACGCCGCGTTGGCCGAGCTCAGCCAGTGGGCGGCGACGAGGTCGCCGACGTAGATGTCATAGCTGCGGATCGCCGCGGCGTTACGCGAGCTCGGTGGCCCGAAGACCTCGTCGATCGCCAGGCAGGCGCCGACGACGTCCGTGTTGGAGAAGGGGCTGCCGGTCGCGAGGACGGCCGTCTCCTCGCATACGTTCCCGCCTGTGGCCGGGCTGATGGTGACGGTCACGTTCAGGTTGCCATCGCCGTTGGCGCTTGGTATGCGCGTGTCCGTCGTGTCGCCACCTATCCCGCAGTCGGTGATTGACACGCCCCAGGTGTTGGTGCCCTCTGGAGTCACGAGAGAGTGATCTCCGGCGCCGGTCCCATCCGAGTAGTACGTCAGGGCGCAGTAGTTGTCGGTGAGGTACACGCGCACGGTCCTCTGCGTGTTGAACGGCCCGACCGTGCCGCCTGCGGCCGTGCCGCACTGCTCCCCGTTACCGCCGGACGCCAGCGGCTGCAGCGAACCACCGTTCAGCGTGTAGCCGTAGGTGAGGCTGTCGTCGGCGCAGAACGTGCCACCCGAGAGCGTCGCCGTGTAGCCCGCCGGAATGACGAACACACCGGGGGTGGCTGGGATCGCGCTCGCGGCTGATGCCAGGACGAGCATCGACAGAAGCGCCGCGCAGCCCGCGCCGACTATTTTGAGTTTCAACATTCGTAACTCCTCCCGGGCGGCGTCGCCGCCCTAGTCAAGTGAAGCGCCTAGGATCCTCGGTTTCCCGGACGTGTCAACGCCGTCCGCGAAAAGTTCACCGCGATGGGTGAGAGGTGGGGCACGCCGAACGGACTGGGGCCGATCTGCCGTCGCGGGGGGTCGGTCGCCGCGGCAGAAACGCCCCGCAGCGGGTGACCCCGAGCACCATGCCGGTTGCGCTCAGGCTCCGCCGGACGAGCGCGCCAGCTCGACGAGCAGGCGCACGCCGAAGCCCGAGCCGCCGGTTTCGGCGTAGGCGCGTCCCAGGCTCCACGCCGTGCCGGCGATGTCGAGGTGCGCCCACGGCGTCTCTCCGGCGAAACGGCGCAGGAACTCGCCGGCGGTGATCGCACCGGCCAGGCGTCCGCCGGGGGCGTTGTTGAGATCGGCGAAGGTGCCCTTGACGAGCTTCGCGTACTCGGGATGCAGCGGGAGCCGCCACGCCAGCTCGCCGCTGCGCTCCGCCGCGCCAAGGACCTCCGCGCACCACTCGTCGTCGTTGCTCAGCAGGCCGGCGTGGGTGTGGCCGAGGGCGACCAGGCAGGCGCCCGTCAGCGTCGCCAGGTCGACCAGTCGCTCGGCGCCCTCGGCGATCGCATGGGCAATGCAGTCGGCGAGCACGAGACGCCCCTCGGCGTCGGTGTTGTTCACCTCAACGCTGACGCCGGCGAGCGTGCGGACGATGTCGCCCGGCTTCACCGAGCGTCCGCTCGGCATGTTCTCCGTCGCACCGACGACTGCGATCAGGCGCACCGGCAGGGCCAGCCGAGCGATCGCGCCAACCGCCTCGATCACCGCCGCGCCGCCCGACATGTCGTACTTCATCTCCTCCATGTGCTCGCCCGGCTTCAGCGAGATGCCGCCGGTGTCGAAGGTCACGGCCTTGCCGACGAAGCCGAGCATCGGGCCGCCTGCGCCCGGACCTTCGTAGCGCATCGTGATCAGCGCCGGCTCCTCGTAGCTGCCGGCGGCGACCGCGGCGAACGCACCCATCCCGCGCTCCAGGATCCCGGCGCGGCCCTCAATCGAGACGCTCACGCCCGAGATCTCCTCGCCGAGCGCCCGCGCGCGATCCGCGAGGTCCGTCGGCGTCATGTCGTTGGACGGCGTGTCCTGGAGTGTCCGCGCGGCGTTGGCCGCCTCGGCGACCACCTGTGCGCTCGCGAGCGCCTGGCCGAGATCGGCGGGCGCGCTGACGATCAGCTCCTCGAGCGTGGCCGGCTGCTCGGCAGGGTCCTTCGGCTGCTCCTTGTAGCGCTCGAAGCGGTACGAGGCCAGGATCGTTCCCTCCACGAGCGCGGCTGCGAAGCCATCGTCGGATCCGGCCGGCAGCTCCCAGCAGAGCGACTTCGCACCGAGCTCGGCGGCATGTTTGGCCGCCCTGGCGGCGGCGACGCGCGCGAGCTCGGTGCTCCACTCCTCGCGCTTGCCGAGTCCGGCGAGCAGCCAACGCCGCGATCCCTCGTGCGCCAGTGCGATGCTGCCGCCGCCGCGCTTGGCCTCACCGGAGTCAAGCAGCGCCTGCAGGCTCTCGTACGCGACCTGCTCGCCCTCGAAGACGCCGACGACGAGCGTGTCGGCGGCGGTATGCGGCGCCGGCTCGGTTGTGGCGTTGACCCGCATGAGCACGCGAGCATACAGCTCGTGCCCGAGTGCTCGGCGCGGCTCACTAAACTGCTCCTCGCCCGGCGGATCGATCGATGGAGCGCATGAACAGATGGCCACAACCGTGATTCTCGGCAGCGCCCGTACGCCGATCGGCAAGCTCGGCGGCGCGCTCGCGTCGTTGCCCGCGGTCAGCCTCGGTGCGATCGCGGTGGCGGGCGCGCTCGAGCGCTCGGGCGTGGCCGGCGACCAGGTCGAGCACGTCGTGCTCGGCACGGTGCTGGCGGCCGGGCAGGGCCAGGTCCCGTCGCGCCAGGCGGCGCACGGCGCCGGCATCCCGGTCACGGTCAGCTCGGAAACGCTCAACAAGGCTTGCGCATCGGGCATGCGCGCCGTCTCGCTGCTCGATCTGGCGATCCGCGCCGGCGATTTGGACGTCGGCGTAGGCGGCGGCATGGAGTCGATGTCGCGCGCCCCCTACCTGCTCGACGGCGCGCGCTTCGGGCTGCGCATGGGCGACGCGACCGTGAACGACTCGATGTTGCGCGACGGCCTGCTGAGCGCCTACAGCGGCAAGCACATGGCGGAGGAGGCCACGGAGGTCGCCGCGGAGCTCGAGATCACGCGCGCCGACATGGATCGCTGGGCGCTGCGCTCGCATCAGCGCGCAATCGCCGCGATCGACGAGGGTCGGATGGCGGAGGAGATCGTCGCGGCGACCGTCAGCTCGCGCGGTGGGGAGACGGTGGTCGATCGTGACGAGCCTCCGCGGCGAGAGACGACGCTGGAGGCGCTGGCGGCGCTGCCCGCGATCTTCGTGCAGGGCGGCTCTCACACGGCGGGCAACTCGCCCGGCGTCAACGATGGCGCGGCCGCGCTCGTTGTCGCCAGCGAGGCCTGGGCGCGGGCAGCCGGACGCGAGCCGCTCGCCACGATCATCGCCACCGGACAGGCCGCCGACGAGTTCCCCTACCTGGCGCGGACCCCGGCGCTCGCGGCCCGCAAGGCGCTCGCCAAGGCCGGCCTGGACGCCTCACAGATCGACCTCTGGGAGATCAACGAGGCCTTTGCATCGGTCACGCTGCAGTCGACCAGGATGCTCGAAATCGACCCCGACCGCGTCAACGTCAATGGCGGCGCGATCGCCCTCGGCCATCCGATCGGCGCCTCGGGCGCCCGGATCCTCGGGTCGCTTGTGGGCGAGCTGCGCCGCCGTGGTGGGGGCCTCGGATGCGCCGCGATCTGTTCCGGCGGCGCGCAGGGCGACGCCGTCATCGTTCGTGTCTGAGCGAGCCTGGCAGCCGCCCCTATACGATCCGGGTGTCGCGTCCGCGCATGCCCGCATCCACCAGCCAGAAGAAGATCCGTGTCGTCGTTGCCAAGCCGGGCCTCGATGGGCACGACCGGGGCGCGAAGATCATCGCGCGCGCGCTGCGCGACGCCGGCATGGAGGTGATCTACACGGGCCTTCACCAGACGCCCGAGCAGATCGTCGAGACGGTGATCCAGGAGGATGCCGACGCCGTCGGGCTGTCGATCCTCTCAGGCGCGCACATGACCCTCGTCCCACGGATCGTGGATTTGCTGCGCGAACGGGGGGCGGGCGACGTGCTGGTCACCGTTGGCGGCACGATCCCCGCGGCCGACGTGGAGGCGCTGAAGGCGATCGGAGTCGCGGAGGTCTTCACGCCCGGCGCCTCCACGAGCGCCGCGATCGAGTTCATCCGCGCCGGGGTGGCGGGCACCGCGTGAGCGCCGGCGCTGTCAGATCTCGCTGCCGAGGAGTCCTGCGATGAAGATCTGCGTCCTCGTCAAAGAGGTGCCGGACGCCGCCGTGCGCAAACGCATCGACCCGTCGAGCGGTCGCATGGACCGCAGCGGCGAGCGAACGCTGAATCCCTATGACACCCACGCGATCGAAGCCGCGATGGCGATCCGCGAGGGAGGCGTTGTCGAGGTGGAGGAGATCGTCGCGGTCACGATGGGACCAGAGGGCGCGGTGCGCGCGCTGCACAAGGCAGTCTCGCTCGGCGTCGATCGCTCGGTCCATCTGTGCGATGAGGCCCTCGCCGGCTCGGATGTCGCGGCGACCGGCTACGCCCTCGCCGCGGCCCTGCGACGCGAGGCGCCGGACCTCGTCCTGCTCGGACAGCAGTCCGACGACGGCGAGTGCTACACCGTGGGCGCGATCGTCGCCGACCATCTGGCGATGCCCTCGCTGACGCAGGTGATCAAGCTCGATGTCGAGGCTGGGGCGGATGGAGAGCCGCCGCGGCTGCGCTGCGAGCGCCAGGCCGAGTACGGCTACGACACGGTGGAAGTCGCGCTGCCGGCGGTCGTCTCCGTCGGTGACGCGATCAACGAGCCTCGTTACCCATCGCTGAAGGCGATCATGGGGGCGAAGAAGAAGCCGCTCGACACCCTGAGCGTCGACGAGCTCGAGATCGACCGCTCACGCGTCGGCGGCGAGGGCTCGGCCGCACGTTGGACCGGCTCCAGGGAACCACCGCGCAAAGCGGCCGGCACGATGATCGAGGACGAGGACACCGACGCGACGGTCGCGCAGATCGTCGCCTGGCTCGACGAGAGGAAGCTGATCTGATGGCCGACATCCTCGTCTACGCGCTGCACTACGAGGGCGCCTTCAACAAGAACTCACTCGGCGCGGTCTCGGAGGGAGCGAGACTCGCGGCCGCGCTCGGCGGCGAGGCTCACGCGATTGTGCTCGGCGACGGCGTCAGCGATGAGCTGTGCGTGACGCTCGGGCGCTATGGCGCGACGCGCGTCTACCGCGTCGCGGGGCCGGAGGGTCTGGCGCAGCCGGTCGTCGATGCGATGGCGCAACTCGTGGCCGCACACGGATTCGTCTATGCGCTGTTCGGCGGTGGCCTGCTCGGCTTCGAGATCGGCGCGGGTCTGGCCGCGCGGCTCGGAGCCGGCGTCGCGATGGAGGTCACGGCGGTGCGCGCGCAGGAGGGCCGCCTGGTGGCGGAGCGGCCGATCCTTGGCGACTCGGCGATCTCCGAGATCTCCTACCGCAGCGATGTCGGGATCGTGATCGGCCGCCTGAACGCCTTCGAGATCGCCTCACCGAGCGAGCGGGACGCGACCGTCGAGGACGTCGAAGTCGCGTTCTCGGAGTTCTCGACGCGGGCGCGGATGCTCAGCCGCGGCGAGCAGCGCGGGGAGGACGTCGACATCGAGGGAGCCGACATCCTCGTCGCCGGCGGGCGCGGGCTCGGCACGGCCGAGAACTTCGAGCTCTGCACCGAGCTGGCGAAGGCCCTCGGCCCGGGCAGCGCCGTGGCGGCGACACGCGCGGTGGTGGATGCCGGCTGGTACCCCTACGCCGGCCAGATCGGCCAGACCGGCAAGACCGTCTCACCAAAGCTGTACTTCGCGGCCGGCATCTCCGGCGCGATCCAGCACAAGGTGGGCATGCAGGGCTCGGAGAACATCGTCGCGGTCAACAAGGACGCCAACGCGCCGATCTTCGAGTTCGCCGACCTCGGCGTGGTCGGCGACCTCAACAAGATCCTGCCGAAGCTCGCCGCCGCACTCAGGGCGCGCCGGGAGGGCTGAGGTGAGCGGCCGTGCCGGTGTTGTCCCGGCCGACTACCCCCCGCCGGTTGACTCGCGGGCCGAGTTCATCCGCCGCGAGCTGGGGCGCGAGGAGGACCGCATCGATGTTGGCGTCGCGATCGTTGGCGGCGGAACCGCCGGCCTGGCCTGCGCGAACCGGCTGCTCGCGCTGCTCGCGCAGGACCCCGCAACCGCCGAGCGGCTGGGCGAGGTGCCGGTTGCCGTGATCGAGAAGGCCAAGGCCTGCGGCGGGCACAGTCTCTCCGGGGCCGTGATGCGCCCGCAGCCGCTGCTCGAGCTGTTCCCCGAGATGAGCCGCGAGCAGTGGCGCGCCGAGGGCTTCGCCTTCGGCGAGGTGACCAAGGAGGCCGTGTACCTGCTCCCCAGCGCGCGCACCCGGCTGCGAATCCCGCCGCCGCCGCCGTTTCGCAACCACGGCGCCGAGGTCATCTCCGTCGCCGCGCTGGCACGGTTTCAGCAGCGTCGCGCCGAGGAGGCCGGCGCCTACGTACTGACCGAGACGGCGGCGGCGCAGCTGATCGTCGAGGACGGCCGCGTGCTCGGCGTGCGCTCCGGCGACCGCGGCCGCGGTCGCGACGGCGAGCCGCTGCGCACCTTCGAGCCCGGCACCGACATCCGCGCGCAGGCGACGGTCCTCGCCGAGGGCAGCTGGGGTCATCTGACTGGCGCGGCGATCCGGGAGTTCGACCTCGGCGCCGACCGCGAGCCGCAGGTCTGGGAGCTGGGCGTGAAGGAGCTCTGGCGGGTGCCGCGGGCGCTGGATCGGGTGATTCACACGATCGGGCCCTGGCCGCTGCGGCTGCGCTCCCGCTATGGCCAGATCGGCGGCAGCTGGATCTACCCGATGCGCGACGAGCGGACGGGCGAACATCTCGTCAGCATCGGCTTCGTGATCGATCTCGACTACGCCGACGCGACGACATCGGCGCACGACCTGCTCCAGCTGTTCAAGCGCCATCCGCTGGTTCGCGGGATCCTCGACGGCGGCGAGCGCATCGGCTGGGGCGCGAAGGCGCTTCCCGGTGGCGGCTGGTGGTCGATGCCAAAGCTCTCGATGCCGGGTGCCGTGATCGTCGGAGACGCCGGCGGCATGGTCGACACCGTGGCGCTCAAGGGCGTGCATCACGCGATCAACTCCGGCCGTCTCGCGGCCGAGGCGATCCACGCGGCTCTGGCGCGATCGAGCGATTCGTTCGATTC
>JBEKNK010000029.1:0-28507 GCA_049522915.1 Solirubrobacteraceae bacterium
CAGGCGAAGCTCCAGCCCATCCGTTGCTTGTAGGCCTCCAGTTTCGCGAGCGGAGCCCGCGACACCGCGCAGAGGGTCACGTCGTGATTGGCGAGGTGGACGACCGACCCGTCGAAGCCGTCTGCGATCGCCGAGCACGAAGGACATCCTGCCGTGTAGTCCGGCCCGAACATGAAGTGATAGATGAGCAGTTGCGAGCATCCCCTGAAGAGGTCGGCGAGGGAGGCGGTGCCCGCCGCGGTGTCGAATCGGTAGTCCTTCAGGACTGGAACCCAGGGCAGCTGCTGCCGTAGCCGCACCAGCTCGTCGCTGCGCCTCGTCAGCGCCTTCTCAGCCTCGAGCAGCTCGAGCCGGGCCACCAGCCAGTCCTCGCGGGTGCCGGTCTTGTGGTCGGTCATCGTCGCTCTCCTTCGTCTTGTTTGGCCGAGGTTTGCCATCCGGGGCCTCGGGACCACTCGGGCGAGCAACGACCCCGGGGCGCCGGATCAGCTCCCGCGCTTGTGGACGCTACTCCGAGCAGCGTGGTCGCTGGCGTTGGCCGCGCGCCGGCAGCCGGGTCGCGTCTCGCCCCGGTCACCTCAGCTGCAGCGGCACTATGATCGGCTGCGATGAGCACTCGATCGAGGCCGCCGAGGTGGCGCGGTGCGGTCGCCCCGTTTCTCGTCGGCGTGGCGCTCGTCGCCGGCGCCAGCGCCGCTCTCGCGTCTGAGCGCATCATCACGCGAGCCGACGCCCTCGCCGTGGCGACGGCGATCAGCGTGCGCCACGGCGATGTGCCGAAGCTCAAGCCGCAGAGCAATCCGATGACCGCGCAGGAGACGGCGCAGAGCGCGCAGCTCACCGCATGCGTCGGCGGGGTGCCTGAGAGCGAAGCGCTGGCGGACACGCAGTCGCCGAACTTCGTCAACCGCTCGGGGACCTCCGGGACGCTGAGCTCGGGCACTGAGATCCTGCCGTCGATCGCGCTGGTCGCCAAGGACTTCGACGCGATCACGGGCCCGCACGGACTGCCCTGCCTGCTGAAGCAGCTGCGCCAGGAGCTGGTCGGGAAGCCCCCGAAGGGCGAAACCGTCACGGCGCACGGGGCAAGGCTCGCGCCGATCGTTGCTGGCGCCGACCGCACCTTCGCGTACCGCGTCACGGTGATCATCACCGTGACACGCAAGACGACCACGCTGATCCTGCCGCTGTACGTCGACCTGATCGGCTTCACCTACGGCCAGGCGGAGGTCAGCCTGACGGTCGAGGCCGTCGGCGCCAAGCCCTCCGCTTCGCTCGAGCGCCGGCTGGCGGCCGTGCTGGTCGCCCGCGCACGCTCCGCTATCGGCTGAGCGCATCGCTCACCGCCCTTCAGCGTCCGGCGAGCGCGACGGCGCCGCCCGCCCGCGGATGCGCGGCGGCTACCGGTGGATGGCGCCGCGGGCGGAGTACTCTGCTTGTCGAGTGACGCATTGAGCCTCATCGCTTTTCTCATCCTGTTGGCGCTGGTCGGCCTCGTGGTCGGGGCTGTGGCGCGGCTGCTGCTGCCCGGGCCCGATCCGATGGGCGTCGGCATGACGATCGTCGTCGGCCTGCTGGGATCTTTCAGCGCCGGCCTGTTCTCGTGGTACGTGCTGCACCGCCACGGCGCCGGCTTGATCCTCTCGGTCATCTTCTCGATGATCATCGTTTATGCGATGCGGCGCAGCGGCAGCCGCTCCCGCCGCTGACGCGACGGTCGGCCGCAGCGCATGAGGCTCGGCCTCGCCCGTCAGCCGCGACGGTCGGCCGCAGCGCATCAGGCTCGGCCTCGCCCGTCAGCCGCGACGAGCGGCGCTTCGCTACCGTCCGCTACGCCCATCAGGTTCACGACCACACGGAGACGACATGGCAGACACGCTCGCCGGCCGGCCGGAGGAGATCATCGCCGGCAAGAACTACGCGAACGTCGCGATCCCGCGCCGCGAC
The DNA here is from genome assembly GCA_049522915.1 of Solirubrobacteraceae bacterium. GTDB lineage: Bacteria > Actinomycetota > Thermoleophilia > Solirubrobacterales > Solirubrobacteraceae > Palsa-513. The sequence continues at coordinate 1,948 of JBEKNK010000029.1, forward strand.
GGAACCGTCCAGGCGGTGATCGTCTGGGCGCACACCGAGGGGGGCAACATCACGCTCAACAGCTCGGAGGGACGAGCCTGGCCTGCGAATCTGCGCCGTGCGGGCAACGCGACCGTGACGGTGATGGCCGACAGCAATCCCTACGAGTGGGTGTCGGTGACGGGAAGGCTCGTGGAGGCCACCCACGACGGCGCGCTCGAGCACATCAACATGCTCGCCAAGAAGTACATCGACGCCGACGAATACCCGTTTCTGGGGCCGGGCGAGCAGCGGATCAAGTTCGTGCTCGCGCCGGAGCGAGTGCACTACAACGCGCCGCAGTAGACGTCGCCGCCGGCGATCTGAGCGCCAGTTCGTTGCCGGCTTCCCGGCGCTGCTCGCGAGTGTGACCTGCGGCGGATCGGATTGCGATACTTACGCGGCGCGATGACTCCTCCTCGTAAGCGACAGGTCAGGCTGGTCGTATCGCTGACGCTGGCGGTCCTGCTGGCGAGCGGGCTGATCTACACGAGCTTCTCGGCGGCCGATCCCGCTCTGACCCCGAGCCAGCTGGTGCGCCAGGCCAAGCAGGGCACCGATATCCAGCTGACCGGGACGGTCGTCAGCCACTCGGTGCACGATCTCGCCAGCGGCGCCGTGGACTTCGCCTTGGCCGACCGCTCGGGCGGTGGGCCGAGGGTCGAGGTCGAATACAGCGGCAGCGTGCCGCCCACCTTCGAGGTCGGGCGTGAGCTGATCGTCACCGGCGAACTGAGGGGCCGCACCTTCGTCGCGACGCCGAGCTCGATGGTCACGAAGTGCCCCTCGAAGTACACCGCCGCGCCGAGCTCGACGTGAGCAGGAGCGGCGGCTGATGGCGTTCGCCGGGCGCCTCGCGCTCGTCCTGGCACTTGTCGTCTGCGTGTACGGGATCGGCGCGGCGCTGTACGGAGCGCGCCGCGGCCGGCGCGACTGGGTCGACTCCGGCCGGCGATCGATCTACTGCCTGGCGGCGATTCTGACCGTGGCGATGGTGATCCTCGAGGTCGCCTTCATCCGCAACGACTTCTCCTACAACACCGTCGCGAACACATCGAGCACGACGACGCCGCTGCTCTACCGCGCCGCCGCGATGTGGTCCTCTCAGGAGGGATCGCTATTGCTGTGGGTCTGGCTGTTGTCGATCTGGGCCAGCGTGGCGACCGTGATCACGCGCAACCGCCTGCGCGACATCGTGCCCTACGCGTCCAGCGTGCTCCTCGGCTTCGGCGCCTTCTTCACGACCCTGCTGGTGTTCTTCGACTCGCCGTTTGCCCAAACCCATCCGGCGCCGGTGCAGGGAGCCGGCCTCGATCCGCTGCTGCGCAACCCGAGCATGCTGATCCACCCACCGATGCTCTACTCGGGATACACCTTCTTCACGATCCCGTTCGCCTTCGCCGTCGGGGCGCTGGTGGTTCGGCGGGTGGACGCCGACTGGATCCGCGTCACCCGCCGCTTCGCGCTCGCGTCGTGGCTGTTTCTGGGGATCGGCATCCTGCTGGGCGCTCGCTGGTCCTACTACGAGCTCGGCTGGGGCGGCTACTGGGGATGGGACCCGGTCGAGAACGCTGCGCTGATGCCATGGCTTATCAGCACGGCGTTCCTGCACTCCGTGATGATCCAGGAGAAGCGGGGGATGCTGAAGATCTGGAACGCGTCGCTCGTGCTTGGCGCGAGCACGCTTGCGATCGTCGGCACCTTCCTCGTGCGCTCCGGCGTGCTCAACTCGATTCACGCGTTCGGCGCCTCGACGCTGGGAATCCCCTTCGTTGCGCTGATCGCGACGATGACGGGCGGCTCGATCTATCTCGTCGTCAGCCGGCGTGACGTCCTGCGCAGCGAACACACGCTCGACTCCCTGTTTTCCCGCGAGGCCGCGTTCCTGCTCAACAACGTGGTGCTCGTTGGCCTTTGTTTCGTGATCTTCTGGGGCACCTTCTTCCCGCTGATTTCAAAGGCGGTCACGGGAACCTCGGCAGCGGTCGGGCCGCCGTGGTTCGATCGCTACACCGTTCCGCTCGCCCTGATCCTCGTGCTGCTGAGCGGCGTCGGCCCGGCGATCGCCTGGCGTCGGGCGACACTCGCCAACGCGCGGCGGAACTTCCTGCTGCCCCTCGGGGCCGCCGCCGCGATGGCCGTCGCCGCCTACACGGTCGTGCCGATCAGCTCCTCGATCGGCGTGGTCCTGCTGTTCTGCGCCGCGGCGTTCGTGTTCGCCAGCGTCGGCCAGGAGTTCTGGCGCGGCTGGCGCGCGCGGCGCGCCACCTCCCGCGACTCGCCGCCGCTGGCGTTCCTGTCGATGGTGCGCCGCAATCGCCGACGCTACGGCGGCTACATCGTCCACCTCGGCATCGCGGTGCTATTCATCGGCGTGGCGGCCTCCGCGACCTTCCAGCACGAACAGACGCTCAGCCTGCAGGTCGGTCAGTCAACGCAGGTCGGTGCCTACACGATGAAGTACGTGCGGGCGACGGGATCGGTCGTCACCGACCCCAACCACACCGGCGCGACGATGACGCTCGGAGCGGTGCTGCGCGTCACGCGCGGCGGTCACTACGTGGGCACGCTGCGCCCGAGCGCCGGATATTTCCCCTCCTCACCGATCGTTCCCGGGCTCGTCGTCGCGAGCCTGATCTCGGGTGACGCGGTCGATCAGATCGGTCTGCAGTCAAGCTGGAGGCGCGACCTCTGGGCGGCGATCAAGCCCCTTGGGACGACGCTGCCGGCGAATGGGACCCAGCTGCCGGAGGAGCAGCTGATCAACAAGGCCGACGCGCTGATCCCTACGAACGAGTCGGGCACAGATCAGCTGAGCCTCGCTTACTACCTGCTGCGTGCGATCGTCACGCACTACAGGAACTTCCCACCCCCGGCGTCCTTCACGCTGATCGCGTCGCCGCTGGTGATGTGGATCTGGATCGGCGGCCTGATCGTCTTCCTCGGTGGCCTGACCGCGATCTGGCCGGCTCCGTCGGCTCTGCGCAGCCGTGTGCGGGCGCGTTACCTGGCGCGCGTCGCGCAGGAGCTGGGCCGCGCTTAGGGCCGCGGGCCCACGCGCGCGACGATGACGGCGCTGCTCGCCGCGCTGTTGATCGGCGCGCTGGTGGCCTTCGTGCTGTGGGCGCTCAGCGGTCCCTTTCGTGCGCGCGTCGCCGCCGCGCGGCCGGGGGACTCCGACGCGCGACGTGCGCTCGAAAGCGCGAAGGAATCCAAGTATGCGGAGATCCGTGACAACGAGACCGACTACCGCACGGGCAAGCTCTCGGACGTGGACTACCGCGAGCTCGATCGCCAACTGCGAGCCGAGGCCGTGGAAATCCTCCGTGCGATCGACGAGTTCGACGCGGCGAACGGCGCCCCGAGCGATTAGAATGGTCGGATGCAGGCGATCTTCTCGACGCTCCAGGTTGTGATCTGCGTCATCCTGGTGCTGCTGATCCTGATGCACTCGGGCAAGGACTCCGGCCTCTCAGGCGCGTTCGGCGTGGGAACCGGTGCCGGTCCCCTCGGTGGCGGATCGCTGGTCGAGCGCAACCTCAACCGCTGGACGATCTTCTTCGCGCTCCTCTTCGTCGGGAACACGATCCTGCTGCTCAAACACCCGTGGGGCGGATCAGGCTGAGCCGCCGCTGACGCGGAAGGCGCCGGCGCGTAGCGCCGGGCAAAGCACGCCCTTCGCGAAGCGACGACCGTAGAGGTCGGTGTCGCCGACGAGCCGCTGAGCCCTCGTCAGCTGCTCGGTGGCGGCGAGCATTCGAAGCGCCGAATCGGTGAACCGCACGTCATGCAGCGGGCGTGCGATCACGCCGTCCTCGATCAGGAAGGTTCCGTCGCGCGTCATTCCGGTCAGCAATGCGTGTCGCGGCTCAACCGTGTTGACGTACCACAGGCGTGTGACAAAGAGACCACGCTCGATTGGCGCGCAGAGCTCTTCGAGCGTGGCCGCGTCACCGCCGGCCAGCACGAGATTGGTCGGCTCGGGTCCATCTGGGTCACCGCCCGGCGCAAGTGCGTGACCGCTCGATTCGGTGCCGGCCAGGGCCGCCGTGCGCGTGTCGTAGACCACTGCGCGGGCGATCCCGTTCTCGATCAGCGCCAGCGGCCGCTTCGGCACCCCCTCGGCATCGAAGCTGCGCGGCAGCGTGCCGGGGATCCGAGTCGAATCGATCAGCGTGACGCACGGCGCCGCGACGGCGCTGCCGATCGACTCCCACAGGGCGCCGCGGCGCTCCGTGTGCGCGAGGCCGTTGAAGGCGAGCGAACCGAGGAAGTCGAGCAGCGTGCCGACGGCAGCGTGGTCGAGCACGACCGTGTAATCGCCGGGCGCCAGCTGCTCCGGCTCCCGTCTGGTCACCCTCGCAGCCGCTGTGGCTGCGAGGGCGGCAGGGTCGATGTCGCCGGCGGCCACCGAGCTGGATGCGCGATGGCCGCTGCGTCCGCTCACGTCACGGGCGATAACGGTCATGTGCGCGTCCGTGACGGCGTCTGTCAGCGCCATCCCGGTGCTAGAGGCGATCGCCGTCGTTACCTCGCCGGCCGTCCAGATTCCGAACGCTTCGAGCCCGGCGTCGCGGCACGTCGCGAACGCGGCCGCCAGGGCGGACGCTGCGAGCGTGGCGTCGAGCTCCGCGGTTGCCTCGTCGTAGCCGTCGTGTCCGCTGAGCGGTGCCGGTCGTGGCAGCCCGGGGTAGGATCCCTGGCCAAAGCGGGCAGCGGCGCTCGCCGCGGCGCGGGCGCGCGACGCCGCGTCGGCGAGCCCGGCGTCGTGGACCTGATTGGTGGAGGCTGCGCCGGTGTGTCCGTCGAGCACGCAGAGAAGCTCAACCGAGGTGTCGTCGATCGCGGTCGCCTGTGTCGCCTCTGAGCGCGCGAATCGCGCGAACAGCGAACGTTCCCGGGTGACCGTGACGTGCGCTTCGTCGCCGGCCAGGTGGGCGAGGGCCCGCTCGGCGAGAGCCAACTCGCCTTCGCCGCTCACCGCAGAACCCCGACCTCGACATCCCTGAACCGCGCGGGCGAGGTGCCGTGCGAGACGTGCGCGGTCTGACCGGGCTCGCCCTTGCCGCAGTTGAGCAGGCCCCACAGCCGCCAGGCCGGCGCGCTGGCGACGGCCTCCAGCGAGCCCCAGAACTGGGGCGTGACGCCGGCATAGGTTGGGTTGCGCAGCAGCCGGCCGAGCCTTCCGTCGCGGATCTCCCGGCCGATCTCGGTGCCGAACTGGAAGTGCAGCCGGCGATCGTCGATCGACCATGAGCGGTTGGTCTCCATGTAGACGCCGCTGGGGACCTCAGCGATCAGCTGCTCGAGAGTTCCTCCGTCTCTGGGCTCCAGCGACACGTTGGTCATCCGTACGATCGGTTGGCGCGCGAAACCGTCGGCGCGCGCGGCTCCCCCGGATCTCGCACCCACCACGGCGGCCGACTGGCGATCCGACAGCGTCGCCCGAAGCACGCCGTCCTCGATCAGCATCGTGCGTTGGGCCGCGACGCCCTCGTCGTCCCACCCGAAGGAGCCAAGGCCGCCCGGGAGCGTGGCATCCGCGCTGATCGACAAGAGCGGCGAGCCGTATCGCAGAGTGCCCACGTCGGACGGCGACACCCAGCTCGCGCCAGCGTAGGAAGCCTCACCGAGCAGGATCCGGTCGAGCTCGAGCGCGTGACCGATCGACTCGTGGATCTGCAGCGCGAGTTGCTCGTCGCCGAGCACGAGCGTCGTGCGGCCGGCCGGGCACGGCGGCGCTCTGAGCAGCGCAAGCGCCTCCTCGGCGACACGCGGGGCATGGCCCGGCAGGTCGAGCGCGATCAGGTGCTCGTACCCGGCCAGCGCGACGGAGCCGCCGTGGCCGCTGGGGTAGGAGCGCTGCTGAAGCTCGCCGTCCGCCGCCGCGTAGGCGCTGATCCCGCCTCCGCACTCGGTCCGCTCCTGGGTGAAGGCGGCGCCGTCGCTGGACGCAAAGGCGGCGGCGGTGCGAATCGCGAGCGACTCGGCGACGCCCCGAACGATGCGCGGGTCCCCGCGCAACAGCGATTCGGCTCTCAGCAGCAGCTCGAGGCGATCTCCCAGCGAGAGCGCGAACGGATCGATATCGCAGACGCTCGCCCAGTGGCCACGCGCTGGGAGTACGGGCGGCAGCGGACCGCGCCGTGGCGAGTCAGGCAGCGCGCGCGCGATCGACACGGCGCGGGCGAGCGCCAGCTCGAGCCCCGTCTTTGTCACCTCGCGTGTCGCTGCGAAGCCGAATCCATGACCGGGCACGGCGACACGGATGCCGACGCCCTCTTCGCTGGCGCACTCGATCCCGTCAACGCGTCCGCCGCTCACGCGCAGCTGCTCCGACGTGCGCTGCACCCAGCGCGCCTCTGCGTACTCGCAACCGCGTGGCGGGCTGGCGACGAGCTCGCGCAGGAGCGGGAGTGGCGTCAGCCGCTCGCTCCGCTGGCCGGGGTGACGCCGAGCAGGTCGATGATGAAGATCAGCGTCGCGTTCTTCGGGATCGTGGGTGGCTCCCCGCCGGCGCCGTAGGCCAGCGATGGCGGGATGATCAGCTCGCGCCGCCCGCCGACGCGCATGCCGACGATGCCCTGGTTCCAGCCCGTGATGACCGACGCGGTGCCAAGCGGCCCGGGAACGGTATAGGTCTCGTTGCGCTTCCAGGAGGAGTCGAACACCGTGCCGTTGCTGTAGAGCGCCCCGACGTAGTTGACCGTGACCGTGTCGCCGACCGCGGCGGTCGCGCCGGTGCCGGTGATCAGGTCGGTTTTGACCAGCGAGGTCGGCGGCGCGCCGGACGGAACCGTGATCTTTGGTTCGGTTGAGAGCGGCCCGGTCTTCGGCGTGGTGATCGCCGCCGCCGTGCTGCTGCTGGTCGTCGAAGTCGGCGTGTAGGTCAGCGTCTGAGACGCCGTGGGCGGAAGCTGAATGTTTGCGGTGTCTGAGTTGCTGGAGCCGCAGCCGGCGATCACGCCGGCGGCGACCAGGGAGCAGAGCACGAAATATCGGGAGGACATACCCATCAGGCTATAGGTTCGAGCGGCGGTTCGGGCGCCGGCACGGACTTTCGGGCACCGCCGCCGTCGCTCGGAGCAGCCGCCCTGGCTGCCGCTAGGATGCGCGGCCGTGACTGTGGCGGTGGGAGTCGGGACGGCGGAGGACGCTCGCCGTTGGCGGCCCGTGGCGGCGTACGCGATGCTCGCCGGCGCCACGCAGCTGCTCTGGCTGACGTTTGCGCCGCTGACGACGGCGAGCGCGCACCACTACCACGTTTCGGAGACGGCGATCGGCCTGTTGGCGGAGATCTTCCCGCTGCTCTACGTCGTGCTGGCGCTGCCGGCAGGACGGCTGCTCGACCGCGCGTTCCACCGCTGGCTGGCGGTCGGCGCCGTGCTCACCGCCCTCGGCGGGCTCGCACGACTGGTCGCGCCCGACTTCGCATGGGCGTTACTGGGCCAGTTGCTGGTCGCGGTCGCCCAGCCGCTGGTGCTCAACGCCGTCACGAAGGTGGCGAGCGAGCACCTGCCGCCGCGTCTGCGTCCGCACGGCATCGCCGTCGGCTCGGCCGGCATCTTCCTGGGGATGCTCCTGGCGCTGACGCTCGGCACGCTGTTCGGCGGCGCACACCTGCAGGCGCTGCTCGAGCTGCAGGCCGCCGTGGCAGTCCTCGCCGCGGGGGCGCTGCTGTTCGAGTTGCGCCACCACGGCGCGGCCGAGACGGAGCCGGATGTGGCGCTCGGAATCGTCGCCCTGCGGGAGGTGTGGGCAGACCGCAACGTACGCGTGCTGAGCGGTCTGCTGTTTCTCGGCTTCGGCGCATTCGTCGCCCTGACGACGTGGCTGCAGGCGCTGCTGCACAACTACCGCATCTCCTCGACGACGGCCGGCGGGCTGCTCGTCGCGATGGTGTTGGCCGGCGCGCTCGGAGCGGCCGTGCTGCCGCCGCTGGTCGTCAGTCGCAACGGCGAGCGCAGCATGGTCGCGGCCGCCGTCGCTGTCACGGTCGCCGGTTCGGTGCTGCTCGCGTTCGAACACGTCGTCGCGATCGACGCCGTCGTGCTGGTGGCGATCGGGTTGCTGCTGCTCACGCTCCTCCCGGTGATCCTGGAGCTCAGCGAGCGCCGAGCCGGTGCGAGCGCGGGGACCGTCACCGCGCTGCTGTGGCTCGCCGGCAACGCCGGCGGGCTGCTGATCGCGTTGCTGGTCGCGCTTCTCGTGCATCACCCGACGCCCGCATTTCTCGCGCTGGCCCTCGTCGGTCTCTGCGCCGCCCCGCTCGTGTTCGCGCTGTCAACGCAGTAGCAAGGGCGCGTCGGATGAGTACCGGGGAGCGATCTGCCCGGCAGGTGGTGATGGAATGGCTCCGCACGCGTCCGCGACACATGATTGGATTCACAACCATGGACGAGCAGGTGGCGACGGACACGGAGTCCGAGTCGGCCGGGAACCGGCCCGAGGAGCAGCAAGCTCGCGAGCGTGAGGCGCTTCGGCGTCGCGTGCGCGAATCGTTGCTCCGCTGTCCCGGCGCCGAGTCTTCGCGGCCGGTCTAGACGCGGGAACCCGGTGCGCGCGGTCGCTCGCCCCGTCGGGGCGATGCTCGTTCGACGGCGTTTTTGCGGTTACTGCCGAGGGCGAGTCGCCGACGCGGTATAAAACGGGGTGCACGTTTCACGTGACCCGGCATGCGCGACCTTCCGCTCGACAGCCCACTCGGTGACCAGCAGCTTCGCGGCTCGCGCACGGACGTGCTGCGCGCGTCGCCGCCGATGTTCCGCACAGCCTGGCTGGATCGCTTGTCGCGCGTGCATCCGGTCGTGCCGCCGCTGATCTTCGGTCCGGCGATCATCGTGCTCACCGTCGTCGCGCTCAGCGGGCAGTCGGTGCTGAGCACGGCGCTCGGCGCGCTCGGAGGCTACGTCGCATGGACCTTCAGCGAGTACTGGATCCACCGTGCGATCTTTCACTTCGAGCCGGAGGCAGGTTTTGGCGCGCGTCTGCACTGGATGGTCCACGGCGTTCATCACGACCATCCGAACGATCCTCTGCGACTCGTGATGCCGCCGGCCGTGTCGGTGCCGCTCGCGGTGCTGTTCCTCGTCGTCTTCGTCGCCGTCTTCGGCACTCCGCTCGGCTGGGCGGTCGGCGCAGGGTTCCTCGCCGGCTACCTCGTCTACGACATGCTGCACTACGCGCTGCACCACCACCGCCAGCCACGCACCGCTCTCGAGCGCCGGCTGCGCGAACTCCACATGCGGCACCACTTCGAGGACGAGACCCACGGATACGGCATCAGCGCACCGTGGTGGGACATCGTGTTCGGCACCTTCGGGCAGCGCCGCGGGCGCTCCTGACCCGGCGACGGCGATCGCCGAGCTCTAGGTTTCGGCGCGACGCGGTTGGCGCCGGCTCCGGATCGCGCTCGGGCGCGACGCGGTTGACGGCTCCGGATCGCGCTCGGGCGCGACGCGGTTGGCGCCGCCGCCGGATCGCGCTCGGGCGCGACGCGGACGGCTCCGGATCGCGCTCGGGCGCGGACGCGGTTGACGCCGCCGCCGGATCGCGCTCGGGCGCGCGGGAGCGCTCGGCGCGGCGGGTGGTTTCTCGGCGCGGTGGGTGGTTTTGCCGGTGCGCTGAGGGCGCTCGCGACGGCCGGGTTGCGTCGTCGGCCACCCCGCGGTAAGATGCTTGCTGATAAGCAAGTTTATGGCTTTACGCGACCACCCGATAACAGCAGGCGACGAGGACTATGGCGTGAGGCTGCGAGCGGCGGTCGGGCGGCTGGCGCGAAGGTTGCGCGAGACGAAGGCCGGCAGTGGGCTGACGCCGACGCAGATCTCCGTGCTGTTCACAATCGCCCGGCACGGGCCGCTCTCGCTGGCTGAGCTCGCCGAGCGCGAAGCCCTCAACCCGACGATGCTGTCGCGGGTGCTCGGCAACCTGTGCGAATCCGGACTCGCCCGGCGAACGACGGACACGGCTGACCGCCGGGCCGCGCTTGCAGAGGCGACGCCGGCAGGCCGGCGGCTGCGCGAGCGGATCCAGCGGGAGCGAAGCGTTGCCCTGGCAGCACACCTCGCCCAGCTGGGGTCCGGCGACCGTCAGTCGATCATCGACGCGATCCCGGCGCTCGAAACGCTGGCGGAGCGGCTGCGTTGAACATGTCGCCGCACAACGCGCACGAGGCGATGCGCGACACGCGCAAGCGCACCTTCGCGGCGCTCTCGGTCCCCAACTACCGCCGCTACTTCATCGGTCAGGCGACCTCGCTGATCGGCACCTGGATGCAGATGGCGGCGCAGTCGTGGCTCGTGCTCTCGCTGACGGGCTCGGCGACGGCGCTTGGTGTGATCGTCGCGCTGCAGACCCTGCCCGTCCTGCTGCTGGCTCCCTACGGGGGCGTGATCGCCGACCGCGTCGACAAGCGCCGGCTGATGGTCGTGCTGCAGACCGCGATGGGAATCCAGGCCCTGATCCTTGGCGTGCTGACGATCACCGGCTCGGTGCGCCTGTGGGAGATCGGCGTGCTGGCGGTAGTGCTCGGCCTCAACAATGCGTTCGAGAATCCTGCGCGCCAGTCCTTCGTGCTCGAGATGGTCGGCGCCGAGACGCTGCGCAACGCAGTCAGCCTCAACTCGGTGCAGGTGAATGTGGCACGGGCCGTCGGCCCGGCCGTCGCCGGTGTGCTGATCGCGACCGTCGGCACCGGCGAGTGCTTTCTGATCAACGCCGCGAGCTTCGTCGCGGTCGTCTTTTCGCTGGTCACGATGAAGCGCTCCGCGCTTTATCCCACGCCGCCGGCCACGCGCTCGCCGGGCCAGCTGCGCGAAGGGCTTCGCTATGCGCGCGCCACCCCCGAGATCATCGTGCCCCTGCTGATGATGGCGCTGGTCGGCACGCTCGCCTACGAGTTCCAGGTTTCGCTGCCGGTGATGGCGCGCCACGCGCTGCATGCGGGCGCCGAGGGCTACGGCTTCATGACCGCTGCGATGGGTGTCGGGGCGATCATCGGTGGCCTGGTCGTCGCGGCGCGCGGACACACCGGCCTGCGCCCGGTCACGGTGGCGGTGGCGGCGTTCGCGGTCGCGCTGGCGCTCGCCGCGGCGTCGCCGACGCTGGCGGTCGAGCTGATCGCGCTGGCCTTCGTCGGCGCCGCGAGCGTCTCGTTCATGTCGAGCGGGAACTCGACCCTGCAGCTCGCGTCGGACCCTGTCATGCGCGGCCGCGTGATGGCCCTGTGGTTCGTGGCGCTGCAGGGAACGACGCCGATCGGCGGACCGCTGATCGGCCTGGTGATCAGCCTCGCCGGCGCTCGTGCGGGCCTTGGCGTGGGCGCGCTTGCCTGTGCGCTCGCGGCGGTGATCGGGGTCGGCGCGAGCCGGCGGCTTCGCCGTGCGCGTGACTCGCGTGTCGCGCCGCTTGCCTCGTCGCCGGCTCTGCGGCTGGGCGGCGGCGCGCCAAGCTGACCACGCTAGGGCGTCGAGATCTCGATCGCGTCGAAGTCGAGCAGCGCGGTCCGGTATATGCAGGAGTACTCGACGATGTCGCCGACGCGCAGCTGCGCCGTCTGCGTCGTGACGTCGGAGCAGCGGCCCGTGCTGCGGCTCGCGCGCCACGCCGTCTTGCCCCCGGCCTGCAGGTCGAGTGCGGGAACCCACGTTGGGACCGCCAGGGCGATCACGTCACCGCGCGTCACGCGGATCGAGGTGGTCAGCGGGAACGTCGCCGTCTCGCCGAAGTACGGGCGCAGGTCGATCAGCGGTCCCTCGGACTGGAGACGGTAGTCCAGCCCCCGAACCTGGCGGATCACCGCGATCGCGGCCTCCGACACGCCGCCCTCGTGTGTGTCGAAATAATTGATCTGCGCTGCCGTGGGCGCGCTCAGTGAGATCTCCCAGCCGACGATGCGCCCGGGCGTCCTGATCTTGAACGGCTCCGAGATCGAGCCGACCTGGACCTGCTCGGCGGTCGTGCGCGAGACCACCGTGCACGGGAGCGTGGCGGTTCCCGGGCAGCTCGCCACTGCGGTCGGGTCGGCGGGGTTGGTCAGAGTCGTGAGGACCGCGTAGGCCGCCGCTGGAACCGCCAAGGCGATTCCCACGCTCACGGCTGCGACGCTGAGGGCTCGTCTGCTCATCTTCACTGACGTCGCACGGAGACTAGCGCCGCGCGTCGACGGCTCGACCGCCCGGCGCCGAGCCCCGCCGGGCGGATGACAAATGCGCCGACGAGTCGCTGCGCGTGTTCAGATCGGGTAGTGGCGCTCGCTCTCCTGGATCGTGATCCAGCGCAGCTCGGTGAACTCCTCGAGCGCGGCCTGGCCCCCGAAGCGCCCCCAGCCGCTGTCCTTGACGCCGCCGAAGGGCATCTGGGGTTCGTCGTGCACGGTCGTGTCGTTGATGTGGCAGATCCCGCTCTGGACGCGCTGGGCGAGCTCGAGCGCCTGCGGCACGTTCGCGCTGAAGATCGCCGCCGAAAGGCCGTACTCGGTGTCGTTGGCGACCTCGATTGCGGCCTCGACACCGTCGACGGGGATGATCGAGGCGAGCGGGCCAAAGGATTCCTCGCCGTACACCCGCATCTTCGAGTTGACGTCGAAGAGAACCGTCGGCGGGTAGCAGGGCCCGTCGGCGACTCCGCCGGCCAGCACCTGCGCTCCGTGCTCGCGTGCATCCTCAACCAGCTCACTCACATGCGCTCGCGCGGCGTCGTTGACCAGCGGCCCGATCTGGGTCTCCGCGTCACGTGGATCGCCGACACGCAACGCGCTCGCGCGGGCCGCGAGCAGCGCCGCGAAGGGCTCCGCGACCGCACGCTCGACGATCACCCGTTCGGTTGACATGCAGATCTGTCCCTGGTGGAAGAAGGCGCCGAAGCTCGTCGCGGCGGCGGCGCGCTCGAGGTCGGCGTCCGCCAGCACGATCAGCGGCGCCTTGCCGCCGAGTTCGAGCAGCGTGCGCTTGAGGTGGCGTCCGGCCAGCTGCGCGATGATCCGCCCGACGCGGGTCGAGCCGGTGAAGTTCACGCGCCGCGTGTTCGGATGGGCGATCAACTCCTCGACGACGTCGGCTGCGTCCTCGGGCTGGTTGGTGAGGAAGTTGATCACGCCGGCAGGAGCGCCGGCGTCGGCGATCGCGGCGGCGACGTGAGCGTGCGTGCGCGGGCACAGCTCCGAGGCCTTCAGGACCACCGTGTTGCCGTATGCCAGGGGCATCGCGATCGCTCGCGCCGCGAGGATCACGGGCGCGTTCCACGGCGCGATGCCGACGACCACGCCGGCCGGAGCGCGCACGGCCATCGCCAGCTTGCCTGGGACATCCGAGGGGATCACCGCGCCGAGCGTTCCGTAGGTCTGTGCAGCGGCCTCACGCAGGATCCCGCCGGCGAGCATGCAGTTGAACATTCCCCATCCGAAGGTCGCTCCGGTTTCCTCGATCATCGTCTGGGCGATCTCCTCCTGGCGCTCGCCGATCAGCTCGGCGGCGCGCGAGAGAATCGCCCGGCGGCCGCCGGGCCCGCTCTGCGACCACTGCGAGAAGGCCTCGTGCGCGGCATCGACGGCGGCATGGGCGTCCGCGCGGCCGGCGGCGCTGGCGGTGGTCGCGGTCTCGCCGGTGTAGGGGTTGAGTCTGGAGAAGGTGTCGCCGGATCCCGCGGCGCGCCACTCGCCGTTGATCAGAAGCTGCTGCTCGCGCAAATCGGTGGTTGCCATTCGCTCTCCCTCGTGGTGGTTACCGGCGCCGGCTGTGCTCGGTCTTCGGCGCTGGCCGAGCCAAGCGGCGTCCGGCGGCGTGAAACGGCCTCGATGATACGTTGTGCGCGGTATGACGGCGTGTTCACATTGCGCACAGCGATGGCACGGCTGCTGGGCCTGAGCGACGCGGTCGCCGAGCTCGTGCACGACGGCGACTCCGTCGCGCTCGAGGGTTTCACGCACCTGATCCCGTTCGCCGCCGGGCATGAGGTGCTGCGCCAGGGGCGGCGCGATCTCGAGCTGATTCGGATGACGCCGGACCTGCTCTACGACCAGCTGATCGGGATGGGCGCCGCGCGCCGCCTGGTCTTCTCCTACGGCGGCAACCCCGGCGTCGGGTCGTTGCACCGCTTCCGCGATGCGATCGAGCACGGCTGGCCGCATCCGATCGAGATCGAGGAGCACAGCCACGCCGGGATGGCGAACCGCTACGCGGCCGGCGCCGCCGCGCTGCCGTTTGCCGTCATGCGCGGCTACACCGGCACCGACCTGGTGGAGCACACGAATGTGCGCTTCGTGGCGTGCCCATTCACCGGGGAGCGCCTCGCTGCAGTCGCGGCGCTACGACCGGACGTCGCGATCGTCCATGCCCAGGAGGCTGACCGCGCCGGCAACGTGCAGCTCTGGGGGATCCCGGGCGTGCAGAAGGAGGCGGTGCTCGCGGCCGCTGCTTCGCTTGTGACGGTCGAGCGGATCGTTGAGCAGCTGCAGCCGCGGCCGGGCGCCGTCGTGCTTCCCGGTTGGGCGCTCGACGCGATCGCGTTGGCGCCCGAGGGCTCCCAGCCCTCCTACAGCGAGGGCATCACGCGGCGCGACAACGACTTCTATCGTGACTGGGATGAGATCAGCCGCGACCGTGACCGCTTCGTCGCGTGGATGGAGGAGCACGTGCTCGGCAGGGTGGCGGCGAGGTGAGCCCTGACGCCACGACCGACGAGGTGCAGACCGTCGTCGCGGCGCGGCGGCTGGCGAGCGCGAAGACGGTCTTCATCGGCGTCGGCCGGCCGAGCACCGCGGCGATCCTGGCGCGGATGGTCCACAACCCGGATCTGGTGCTGATCTACGAGTCGGGGACGATCGGTGCGAAGCCGTTTCACATTCCGCTCTCGATCGGCGACGGCGAGCTGAGCGAGACCGCCGATGCGGTCGTCGGCGTACCGGAGATGTTCAACTATTGGATCGGTGCCGGCCGCGTAGACGTGGCGTTCCTCGGCGCGGCACAGGTCGATCGCTTCGCCAATCTCAACTCCACCGTGATCGGGGACTACGACCATCCCCGCACAAGACTGCCAGGCGCCGGAGGCGCCCCTGAAATAGCTTCCAGCTGTGGCGAGGTGATCGTGACCGTCGGGCATTCTCGTCGCACGCTCGTGGCGCGGCTCGATTTCCTCACGACGGTCGGGCATGGCGACGGCCCAGGTGCGCGCGAGCGGCTCGGGCTGCGCGGCAAGGGTCCGACCGCGGTGATAACCGATCTTGGCGTGCTCGAGCCCGACCCCACGAGCGCGGAGCTGACGCTCACCCAGCTGCACGAAGGCGTGAGCGTCGAGCAGGCGCGCGAGGCGACCGGCTGGGATCTGGCGGTGGCCGAGCAGCCGAGCGTGACCGAGCCGCCGAGCGCGACCGAGCTGGACGCGCTGCGGGAGCTCCTGGCCAGATGAACGACGCGTTCGTCTACGAGGCGGTGCGAACGCCGTTTGGGCGCCTGGGCGGGGCGCTCGCGGGCGTGCGCCCGGACGACCTCGCCGCGCACGCGCTGCGGGCGCTGCTCGAGCGCGCTGGCCTCAGCGACCCGGCGGCGATTGACGACGTCTTCCTCGGCGACGCCAACGGCGCCGGCGAGGACAACCGCGACGTCGCGCGCATGGCCGTGCTGCTCGCGGGTCTGCCCACGAGTGTTACCGGCGTCACCGTCAATCGCCTCTGCGGATCGAGTCTCGAGGCGGCGATTCAGGCGACGCGGGCGATCCGTTGCGGCGACGCGTCGCTGGCGGTCGCCGGCGGGGTCGAGTCGATGAGCCGGGCGCCGTGGGTGCTGCTGAAGCCCACGCGCGCATATCCCGTCGGCCCCGAAACGCTGCATTCGACGACGCTCGGCTGGCGGATGGTGAACCCGAGGATGCCCGAACAGTGGACGATCTCGCTCGGCGCCAGCGCCGAGCGGCTGGCTGCGATTCACAACATCTCGCGCGAGGCGCAGGACGCCTTCGCGCTGCGCAGTCATCGGCTCGCGGCCAAGGCCTACGAGGACGGCGTGATGGTGGAGGTTGTGGCGGTTCCGGGTGTGGAGCTGGCACGGGACGAGGGGATTCGCACAGACACCTCGTTGCAGGCGCTTGGTGAGCTGGCTCCGGCCTTCATCGATGGCGGAACGGTGACGGCTGGCAACTCCTCGCCGCTGAACGACGGCGCGAGCATGGTCCTGATCGGCGATCAGCGGGCGGGCGCGCTGCTCGGTCGCGAGCCGCTCGCTCGGATCGTCTCGGTGGGCGCCCACGGCGTCGATCCCGACGTCTTCGGAATCGCGCCGGTCGCGGCGGCGGAGATGGCCCTCTCACGTGCCGGGATCGGCTGGGGCGAGATCGTCGCCGTCGAGCTCAACGAAGCGTTCGCGTCGCAGTCGCTCGCGTGCCTGGCCTGCTGGCCGGAGCTCGATCCGCAGCTCGTCAACGTGCACGGAGGCGCGATCGCGATCGGCCATCCGCTCGGCGCCTCGGGGACGCGGATCCTCGGGCGCCTCGCCCACGAAGTGCACGCACGTGGGGGCGGCTACGGTTTGGCGGCAATCTGCATCGGCGTGGGCCAGGGCCTCGCCATGATCCTGGAGGGATGAGAGTTGAGCGATTCGCCGAGCATGCCGCGGCAGATCTACGCCCCCGTGGCTGACACGCCGGCCTCCTACGCACGCGAGCCGGCCGGCATCCATCCGCCGCTCGACTTCCCCGGATACAAGTCAACCGCGCTGCGCCACCCCAAACAGCCGCTGGTCCATCTGCCCCAGGGCATCACCGAGGTGACCGGTCCGGCGCTGAGCTCGCTCGCGCCGGTCGGCGAGCTGGACAACGACCTGACCCGCCAGCACGACGGCGAGCCGATCGGCGAGCGAACCGTCGTGTTCGGGCGAGTGCTGGACACCGAGGGCAAGCCGCTGCGCAACACGCTGGTCGAGATCTGGCAGGCCAACGCCTGCGGGCGCTACCGCCACCGATGGGATCGCTTTCCGGCCCCGCTTGACCCCAACTTCAGCGGCGCCGGGCGCGCCATCACCGACGACGAGGGCCGCTACCGATTCATCACCATCAGGCCGGGCCCCTACCCGTGGGGCAACCACTACAACGCCTGGCGGCCGGCCCACATCCACTTCTCGCTGCTTGGACGCGCGTTCGCGCAGCGACTCGTGACCCAGATGTACTTCCCGGGCGACCCGCTGTTCCCGCACGACCCGATCTTCAACTCGATCCCCGACGAGGCCGTGCGCAACCGACTCGTCTCACGTTTCTCGATCGAGGACACCCAGCCGGACTGGGCCCTCGCGTACGAATTCGACATCCACCTGCGCGGCCCCGGCGCCACGCCGCTGGAGGAGGCGGTGTGATGTTCCCGATCACCCCGGCGCAGACGGTCGGGCCCTACTTCGCGATCGGTCTGCCCTGGCCGCAGGGCCCCTACGCCGTCTCTCCCGGCACCGCCGGCGCGATCACGCTGCGCGGCAGCGTCTATGACGGCGCCGGCGCGCCGATTCCCGATTTCCTGCTCGAGACCTGGCAGGCGGACCCGGCCGGGCGCTTCGCGGACCTGCACGGGCACGGCGGGGGCTCGGAGCTGGAGGGCTTCCGCGGCTTCGCACGCGTCGGCCACGAGGACGGTGACGGCAGCTTCGAGGTGCTGACCGTGAAACCGGGTCCGCTGGTGCTGGCCAGCGGCGCCACCGCCGCCCCGCACATAGACGTCTCGCTGTTCGCTCGCGGACTCCTGCACCGCTGCGTGACGCGCTTCTATTTCGCCGACGAAGAGGCGGCCAACGCAGCCGACCCGGTGCTCGCCACGATCGCGCCGGGACGGCGCGAAACGCTGATCGCGAAGGTGGCGAACGGCGGCTACGAGATCGACATTCACGTGCAGGGACCCCAGGAGACCGTCTTCTTTGCGATCTGAGCGAGCACCCGAGACTCGCTGCGGCGAGCGCGTGGATGAGCTCTGAGGGTCTGTTCGACGCGCTCTACGCGCGTGGGCCGGTTGCGCTCGTGCTCGACGGCCGCGGCTGGCTTGCGGCGATGCTCGATGTCGAGGCGGCGCTGGCGCGCGCCTGCGCGGCCGAGGACCTGATTCCCGCCGCCTCGGCGGTCGCGATCTCAGATGCCTGTCGTGTCGAGCGCTTCGACCTGCGCGCGATCGCCGCGGCGACCGGGGACTCCGCGACACCGGTTATCGCGATCGTCGCCTCGCTGCGAGCCGCCGTGGGCGAGGCGGTCGCGCCGCACGTGCATCTCGGTGCGAGTAGCCAGGACATCATCGACACGGCAACCATGCTGCTGGCGCGAAGAGCGCTTGAGCCGCTGCTCGCCGACACCGGCGCCGCAGCCTCGGCGGCGGCGGCGCTGGCAGACGCCCACCGCGGCACCCGCATGGCCGGGCGCACGCTGCTGCAGCAGGCACAGGCGAGCACCTTCGGCCTGCGCGCCGCGGGCTGGCTCGTCGGCCTCTCGGAGGCGCACGCGCGCCTGGGCGTGATCGCCGCCGAGCGGTTGGCGGTTCAGATGGGTGGCGCCGTCGGCGCCCGCGCGCCGGCGGTCGGGGCGCGCGTGGCAGCGGAGCTCGGCCTCGCCGAGCCGACGCTGCCGTGGGGCGCGATCCGTGTGCGCCCGGCCGAGCTGGCGAGCGCCCTCGGCGTGCTCGCCGGTGTCTTCGCGAAGATCGCCGGCGACGTCGCGCTGTTTGCCCAGAGCGAGGTCGGAGAGCTGCGCGAGGGCGGTGGGCCGAGTCGCGGCGGATCGTCCTCGATGGCGCACAAGCGCAACCCGGTTGCGAGTGTGTCGGTGATCGCATGCACGACGCGCGTCCCCGGGCTCGTGGCGACGGTCCTCGCCGCGATGGCGCAGGAGCACGATCGCGCCGCCGGCGCCTGGCAGGCGGAATGGGGAACGCTGACAGACCTGCTGGTGCTCGTCGGCTCGGCGGCGGCCTGGTCAGCCGACCTGCTGGCCAACCTCGATGTCGATGTGGAACGGATGAGCGAGCACGCGGCCGGACTGGACGGCGACCTGGGCGCCGTCGACTCGCTGATCGACCGTGCGCTGGGGGTGAGCGCGCGTTGAGCGTCGCCGAGCTCTTCCACGAGCAGAGCGGGCCGGGCGACGCGCCGGCGCTGCTGCTCGGGTCCTCGCTCGGCACGACGCTCGAGATGTGGGGGCCGGCGCTTGCGACGCCCGCGGGCAGCGCGCTGTTGGACCGCTACCGGATCGTCCGCTTCGACCACCGCGGACACGGCCGCTCGCCGGTGCCCGACGGCCCCTACGAGATCGCCGATCTCGGGCGCGATGTCCTCGCGATGCTCGATCGGCTGGATCTGGAGCGCGTCTCGTATGTCGGGGTCTCGCTGGCGGGGATGGTCGGCCTGTGGCTGGCGGCGCACGCACCGGAGCGGATCGACGCGCTCGTGTGCATCTGCAGCTCGGCGCACCTGCCGCCGCCGCAGGCGTGGGCCGAGCGTGCCGCCAGCGTACTGGCCGCCCAAAGCGTTGCCGTCGTCGCCGACCGTGTCCTGGAGCGCTGGTTCACGCCGAGCTACGCGCGGTCTAACCCGGAGGTGATCGAGTGGGTCGGTGCGACGCTGCGAAGCTCCCCGCCGGAGGGGTACGCGGCGTGCTGCGGGGCGATCGAACGCCTGGATCTGCGTCGTGAGCTCGCGCTGATCAAGGCACCGACACTCGCCGTCGGCGCGGCCGAGGACTCCGCCATCCCACCGACTCATTCGAAGGCGATCGCAGCCGCGGTGGCGGGCGCGCGCCTGGAGGTCCTGCCCCACGGCGCCCACCTCGCCGCGATCGAGTGCGCGGACGAGGTTGCGGCGTTGATCGAGCGTTATCTGGAGGAGCCCGCATGAACGACGATCTCTACGACGACGGCATGGCGATCCGCCGCGAGGTGCTCGGAGACGAGCACGTCGACCGCGCGATCGCCCAAACGACGGAGTTCACGGCGCCGTTTCAGGACTTCATCACGCGCTATGCGTGGGGTGCGGTGTGGTCGCGCGACGGCCTCGACCGCCGCACGCGCAGCGCCGTCACGCTGGGTGTGCTGACCGCGCTCGGGCGCGAGCACGAGATCGCGATGCACGTTCGCGCCGCGCTTCGCAACGGGCTCTCCGCACAGGAGGTCGGCGAGGTCCTGCTGCACACGTCCGTCTATGCCGGCGTGCCGGCGGCGAACCGGGCGTTCGCGATCGCCGACGAGGTCCTGGCGCAGGAGCGGCCGTCTTGAGCGAGACCGTGGTGCGTTGCGAGCCCTTCGTCCAGTCGCTGTCGCGCGGCCTGTCGGTGATCCGTGCGCTGAACAGCCCGGAGCCGATGACGCTCAGTGACGTCGCCCGGGCCAGCGACCTGACGCGGGCGTCGGCGCGGCGTTTCGTCCTGACGCTCGAAGAGCTCGGATACGTGCAGCAGTCCGGCGGGCGTTTCGCGCTCACCCCGCGCGTCCTCGAACTGGGCTTCGCCTACCTTTCAGCGCTCGGATTGCCCGAGGTCGCCCAGCCGCACATGGAGCGGCTGGTCGAGCAGGTCCGCGAGTCCTCGTCGGTATCCGTGCTCGACGGTGAGTCGGTCGTCTACGTGGCACGCGTTCCGACCCGGCGGATCATGAACGTTGTGATCAACGTCGGCACGCGCTTCCCGGCCTACGCGACGTCGATGGGGCGAGTGCTGCTCGCCGGTCTGGATCAGCAGGAGTGCGCCGAGCTGCTGGACCGCATCGAACTGGTACCCCTTGCTCACGACACGCTCACAACGCGCTCACAGCTCGAGGCGGAGCTGGAGCGCGTGCGTCTGTCCGGCTATGCGATCGTCGACCAGGAGCTCGAGTCCGGCCTTCGCTCGGTGGCGGCGCCGATTCGTGATGGCAGCGATCGCGTGATCGCGGCGATCAACCTTGCGGTCCATGCTGCTCGCGTCAGCGTCGCCCAGATCTCCTCGTCGCTGCTGCCCCCGCTGCTGCAGACCGCTGCGGCCATCGAGCGCGACCTCGGCGCCGGCGGCGGCCTGCTATGAGCGGCGGACGGCCCGCCTGATGCGCTTGGCGAACTTCAAGGGCCGGCTCGTGATCGGCGACGGCGGCGGCACGTTCGTCGACCTCGCGCTCGCGAGCGAGGGCCGCTTCGAACCCGACCCACAGCTGATCTACGAGCGCTGGGACGAGTTCCTGGCGTGGAGCTCGGGCGCGACGCTCGGCGTCGGGGAGCCGGTCGCCGCGGAGGCGCTCGGTCCGCCTGTGCCACGGCCGCGACAGGTCTTCGCCGTCGCTCTCAATTATTCGGCGCACGCCAGCGAGGGCGGATCGGACCCGCCGAGCGTGCCGCAGGTCTTCACGAAGTTTCCCAGTTGCCTGGCCGGGCCCCACGCGCGCATCGCGCTGCCGGGCGAGTTCGTCGACTGGGAGGCCGAACTGGTGGTGGTGATCGGGCACCGCGCGCACCACGTCACGAGCGCTCAGGCTTGGGAGTACGTCGCGGGGCTGATGGTCGGACAGGATCTCTCCGCGCGCGACGTGCAGCGATCGGGCCCCACGCCGCAGTTCTCGCTTGGCAAGTCGTTCCCCGGCTTCGGACCGACAGGACCGTGGCTTCTGACGCTGGCGGAGTACGGGGAGGGGGACGCCGAGATCGAGTGCCTGCTCAACGGCGTGCGGGTGCAGCACGCGAGCACCGGCGAGATGATCTTCTCCGTCGCGCAGCTGATCGCGCACATCTCGTCGATCGTGGCGATGCTGCCCGGCGACCTCGTCTTCACCGGAACGCCCGCGGGGGTGGGGGCGCACCGAACGCCGCCGGTGTTCCTGCGCGACGGCGACGTGCTGGTGAGCCGGATCACGCGGATCGGGGAGATCTCACAGACCTTCCACCAGCGCTGAGCGCGCCGGCCACGGCGCGCCGCCGC
The DNA here is from genome assembly GCA_049522915.1 of Solirubrobacteraceae bacterium. GTDB lineage: Bacteria > Actinomycetota > Thermoleophilia > Solirubrobacterales > Solirubrobacteraceae > Palsa-513. The sequence goes on from JBEKNK010000029.1 coordinate 23,857, forward strand.
CTAGCGGGGTGTGACGTCCGGTGTGGTGCGGTCGGCTCGGCGGGCGCCTCGGCGACGGCCGGCCTCGAGCCTGCTCGGCGGCGTGTGCGCGATCCGGTGATGCTTGGGGACCCACTCGCGCAGGATCGTTCCCAGAACGCGCCAGCCGTCGCGGAAGGTCCGCAGGTTGCTGTTGCCGTGGATCCGGGCCAACTCGAAGCTCGCCACCTCGGCCACGCGCAGTCCGGACTTCGCGGCTCGGAGATTGAGCAGCGTCTCCACCTCGAAGCCGTCGATGTCGACGTTGAGCGCCGGCAGGCAGGCAAGCCAGAAGGCGTTGTAGCCGTAGCAGAGGTCGCTGTAGTGGGTGCCGTGGAGCACATTCGCCAGGTGCGTGAGGCCGCGATTGCCCAGGCGCCGCAGCACGGTCATGTCGTGACTGCCGCCGCCCTGGATGGCCCGCGTTCCCTTGGCGAAGTCGGCTCCGGCCAGCAGCGCGCCGACGAACGCCGGGATCTCCTTCGGGTCGGCTGAGCCGTCGGCGTCGAGCGTGACGATGATGTCGCCGCGACAGGCGGCGAAGCCGCACGCCAGAGCGTTGCCCTTGCCCGACCGGGTCTGGTGGACGACCCGAACATCGGGTCGAAGCCGGCGCGCGACCGTCTCGGTGTCGTCTGTGGAGGTGCCAGGCACGAGCACCACCTCGAACACGTTGTCGGGCAGGTTCGCCAGCACGTGGCGAAGATTGAGGGCCTCGTTCAGAGCCGGGATGACGACGCTGATGCGGACCGAGCTGATGTTGCCCCGCCGACCGCGGCTGCCGTCGCCGTGCCTGCGCCGCTCGCTGTCGGCCTGCTCGCCGCCGGTTCGTTCACGCGCGGGTTGCAGGGAGCCGTTGCGCTCGATCACGACGTGACCGTTGCGTTCGATCACGGCGGAGGCGCTGTGGTCAGAGGTGTCGTGTCCGTTGCGTTCGGAGACGTTGTGGCCACTGCGTTTGGAAACGTCGTGCCCGTTGCGCTCCGAGACGTCGTGGCCGTTGCGTTCGCCCACACCGTTGCTGTTGCGCTCGAGGACGCCGTGCCCGTTGCGCTCCGAGACGCCGGGGCCGCTGCGCTCGACCACACCCCCGGCCCCGCGGTGCTCTGCGGTCGCCGACGCGCCGTGCTCGGCGACATTCGGCCCGCTCGGCTCGATCGTGGCGTGCCTTGCGGCCGCAACCATTGCGTCGCGGAAGGGCTCGACGAGATGGGCGTTGGCGGCCGTGACCTCGGGGCGCGAAGAAACGGGCTTCATTTTGCATTTCTCGGCTTTTTGACGCCGTTTGATGACCCGTTTTCGGGCGGCTGGACGGATGGTCATTCCACGCGCGCAAGATCTCGCTCGACGAATTCCCCAAATCGGCCGATAAGCACGCTATGCAGACGGACACCTCCGCCCCGTCGCTCGACGTCGTCGGCCACCAGGAGCGGCCGTCAGGTCGCGCGCGCATCGGCGACATCGTTGTCACGCTTGGATTCACCGACCGAGACCGCGTCGAGTCGGCCGCCCGCGCCGCGCGCGAGTCCGGGCAGCAGATCGGGCAGGTCCTGCTCGAGCGCGGGGCGATCACGACGGACCAGTTCGCGATCGCGATGGCGCACCGGTTCGGCCTCGAGTACCGCCGGCTTGACGAACTGAACGTCGACGCGGCGGCTGTCCAGCTGGTCTCGTTCACGGCGGCGCGCCGGATGCGCGCTGTGCCCGTCGCCTACGAGGACGAGCACACGATCGTCGTCGCCGTCACCAGTCCTGATAACTACCTTGTGCTCGAAGACATGTCCATGTTCACGGGCATGCAGGTCAAGCAGGTGGTCGTGTCCGAGGAGGATCTCGACGCGCTGCTCAAGCGGCTGAGCGTGCTCGACGGAGAGCTCTTCGAGGACGACAACCCGACCGACGTGCGCCCGATGGGCGGCGAGGAGTTCGAGAGCCCGGACGATGCCCCGACGATCAAGCTCGTGCGCTCGATCATCTCCGAGGCGGTCGACCGCGGCGTCTCCGACGTGCACTTCGCTCCCGACGACGGCATGCTGACCGTGCGCTTCCGGATCGACGGCGTGATGGTTGACGCGGCTCGCGTGCCGCGCAGCCAGGCAGCCGCCGTGATCTCCCGCATCAAGATCCTCGCCGACCTCGATATCTCGGAGAAGCGTCTGCCGCAGGACGGGCGAATCGGCATCGTGATCGACGGGCGGCGCATCGACATCCGCGTCGCCGTGATGCCGCTCGTCGGCGGCGAGTCAGCGGTGCTGCGGATCCTCGACGCCGGGCGCTCACCGCTGTCGCTCGACCAACTCGGGATGAGCCCGGCTGATCTCGAGCGCCTCGCAACCGGGCTGCGTCGCACGCAGGGCGGGATACTCGCGACCGGCCCGACGGGCTCCGGAAAGACGACTTCGATGTACGCGATGATCGAAATGGTGCGCTCGCCGGAGAAGACGTTGACGACGATCGAGGACCCGGTCGAGTACCGCCTCTCCGGCGTCAACCAGATCCAGGTCTCCGAGCGCAGCGGGCTCACCTTCGCGACCGGGCTGCGGGCGATCGTGCGGGCCGATCCGGACGTGATCATGGTCGGCGAGATCCGCGACCGCGAAAGCGCGCACATCGCCATCGAGGCTGCCCTGACCGGACACCTCGTGCTCTCCACGCTGCACACCAACGACGCCCCGAGCGCCCCGATGCGTCTCGTCGACATGGGGATCGAGCCCTACATGGTCGCCGCGTCGATGAACACCGTGGTTGCACAGCGACTGGCTCGCCACGTGTGTCCAAGCTGCCGCCGGCCGGCGATCGTCCCGGGCACGCTCGTCGGCCTTGAGGGTGGCGAGGTCGAGGTCTTCGAGGCGGTCGGTTGCGCGCTGTGTCGCCGAACCGGCTACCGCGGCCGCATCGGCCTCTACGAGGTGATGAACGTCACCGACGAGATCCGCAGCCTGATCGTCGCTCGCGCGGCCGCCCAGGACATTCGACGGCTCGCCGTCGAGCAGGGGATGCGAACGCTGCGCGATGACGGCCTGGAAAAGGTCCGAAGCGGCGAGACGACAGTGCTCGAAATCGAGCGCGTGCTCGGCTGACGGCGGCGCGCGGACGCCGCGAACCGGCCGTCCAGCGCTTGAACGAGCGTCGCCTCGGAGTGCTCTCAGCTCACGGCGGATGCCATCCGCGTGACGGCTTCGCTGAGAATGGCCGGCGAGGTCGCGAGGTTGAGCCTGACGTGCCCCGCGCCGCCGGTGCCGAAGCGCGGACCGGAGCTGAGCGCGACGCGACCCCGCTCGAGGAAGACCGCGGCGGGGTCCTCACCGAGCGCGAGCGAGCGGCAGTCGAGCCAGGCGAGGTAGGTCCCGTGCGGCTCGCTGTAGCCGATGCCCGGGAGGTGCTCGCGCAGCAGGTCGCCGAGCAGCGCGCGGTTCTCGTCCAGCCCGCGCGCCAACTCCTCGAGCCAGCGGCGTCCGTCGCGAAGGGCGGCGACGTGGGCGATCACACCGATGTGGCTTGGACCATGACGGACCGCCTCGGGCATCCGTGCGAGATCCTGCGCCGCCTCGACGCCGGCGACCGCCAGCGCCGCCTTCAGGCCGGCGAGATTCCAGCCCTTGGATGCCGAGAGCAGGGCGAACGCGTGCTCTGTACCCGCCAGCGACAGGTACGGGACGTGCTCGCTTGCGGCGGCCACGATCGGGGCGTGGATCTCGTCCGCGAGCACTCGCACACCATGCTCCCGCGCCAAGTCGACGACGGTCAGCAGTTCGGCGCGTGTGTGAACCGTGCCGGTGGGGTTGTGCGGGCTGCAGAGGAGGAACGCGGCGCTGCGCCCCTCGGCGGTGGCGGCGGCGAAGGCGCGCTCGAGCGCGTCGGCGTCGATGCGGTACGTCGGGGAGAGGGGAGCTTCGATCACGCGTCGCCCCATGTGTTCGACGAAGCGGTAGAACGGCGTGTACACGGGCGAGTTCACGACCACGGCGTCACCACGCTCGGTGACGACGCTCAGGATCTCGACGATGCCTCCCATCACATCCGGGATGTTCGAGCCGGCGTCGACATCGAACTCCCAGCCCCAGCGCTCGCGCGCGAAGTCGGCATAGGCCTCCGCGTACGCCGTGCCCTCGGGGTAGCCGGTGTCGCCGATCGCCATCGCGTGGCCGACGGCGCGGACGATCGGCTCGGCGAGCGGCACATCCATCTCGGCCACCCACAGCGGGAGAACGTCCTCGTCGAAACGACGCCACTTCATGCTCGTGCGCATGCGAAGCTCGTCCAGCGAAAGCACGTTCAGCGGGTTGGTCACGCTCGGGACGCTACATCCTGAGACCGCCGCTCCGGTGGACCACGGGCGAGACGGCTGCCGCGTTCAGCTCGACCTGCCCGTCCGAGCGCCGGCGGCCTCGGCCAGCACGACGTCCAGCTCGGCCAACGCGTTCGCTCGCATGATCTGCGAATAGACGGCCGCGCTGCGCTTCGCCCTGCGGCGCTGCGTGTCGTAGTCCAACTGGGAGGTCGACGGCGGTCGCGAGGCCGGCGCCGCGCTGCTCGAGCTCGCTGACCCGCCGACCGCGATCTTCGCCTTCAACGATCCACTCGCGATCGGTGCGATGCAGGCCGTCCTCGCGCGCGGTCTGCGCGTACCGGA
>JBEKNK010000030.1:0-38643 GCA_049522915.1 Solirubrobacteraceae bacterium
GACGTGCCCGGCGAGGTCGAGCTGTCCGGCCGCGGCGTGAGCTACTGCGCGACCTGCGACGCCGCATTCTTCAAGGACCACGAGGCGATGATCGTCGGCGGCGGAGACTCGGCGATGGAGGAAGCGATGTTCCTCGCCAAGTTCTCCGCGAAGGTGACGATCGTCAATCGCCGCGACGAGTTCCGCGCCTCGCGGATCATGCTCGAGCGCGCGCGAGCGGTCCCCAACATCGAGTTCCTGACCCCCTACGTCGTGGAGGAGCTGGCGGCGGGCGAGAACGGCGCGCTGGGTGAGGCCCGGCTGCGCCACGCCGAGAGCGGCGAGCCGCGCACGCTTCAGGTCACCGGCGCCTTCGTCGCGATCGGCCATGTACCGCAGTCCGAGCTCGTCCGCGACGTGATCGACACCGATGCGGCCGGCTACGTGCTGGTGGACGGGCACTCGACGCGAACCAACCGCCCCGGTGTCTTCGCGGCCGGCGATCTCGTCGACCACACCTACCGCCAGGCGGTGACGGCGGCAGGCTCCGGCTGTCAGGCGGCGCTCGACGCCGAGTGGTACCTGCGCGACACGCCAGTGCTGCAGGGCGCCGCGGCCTCCGCCGGCTCCTAGTGTTCGTCCCCGAGCACTACCGCCAGCGCGACCACCAGGCGCTGTTTGACGCGATGCGCGCCAACGCCTTCGCGACGATCATCAGCACCGGCCCGGGCGGCGCCCCCGCGGCGAGCTGGATCCCGTTCGTGATCGAGGGCACGCCACAACAGCCGCTGATCTTCGGCCACCTCGCACGCGCCAACGACCAGTGGCGCGAGTGGACCGCCGCGACGCCTCTGCTGGCGCTCTTCCAGGGACCACACCACTACATCTCCCCGGCCTGGTACGAGACGCAGCCCAACGTCCCAACGTGGAACTACCTCGCGGTCCAGGTCCGCGGGCACCCACGTCTGCTCGAGCAGCCCGGCGAGGTTGAGGCGATGCTGGAGCGGCTCGTCTCCCAGATGGAGGCGACGCGGGAGCGCCCCTGGCAGCTCTCGAGCCTGCCCGCCCCCTATCGCGCACAGCAGGCCGCCGGGATCGTCGGCTTCGAGCTGATCGTGGAGGAGATCACGGGCGCGTGGAAGCTCTCCCAGCGCGCCGGCGCCCCCGACCGTGCAGGCGCGATCGCCGGCCTGCGCGCCGCCGGCGGCGACGACGCGCTCGCGATCGCCTCGCTCATGGGCGGCTGACCCCCGCCTCCAGCTCGAGCAGGTAGTGCTTGCGGTGCAGGCCGCCCGTGTAGCCGCCGAAGGCGCCGCCGAGGCGCAGCACGCGATGGCAGGGGATGATGATCGCGAGCGGGTTTGCGCCAAGCGCATTGCCGGCGGCGCGCTGTGCGTGCGCGCTGCCGGCGGCGCTCGCCACGCCGCTGTAGGTGGAGGTCTGCCCGTAGGGGATCGCGAGCGTTGCCCGCAGGACGGCCCGCTGGAACGCCGTCATCGACTCCCAGTCAAGCGCCGCGTCGAAGTGCCGTCGCGCGCCCGAGAAGTATTCGTCAAGCTCGCGCCGCCAGGGATCGAGCGCCGCCGGCGACTCGACGATCCGCGGCGAGCGCTTGGCGGCGAGCGTCTGCAGCGCGGCCTCGAGACGATCGTCGAGGTAGTGCATCTGCGCCAGGCCGCGGGCGCTCGCGACGAGCAGCAGCTCCCCGAGCGGACTCGCGACCGTCGTGTAGGCGAGGTCGGCGCTGTGCTCGGCGGCGGCGCGATCGGCGAAGCGCCGGGCGGCGTCGCGCGCCTGCGGCGCCGGCGCCCGCAGGGCGCGGGTGATCGGGTCGCTCATAGAAGCCCCCTCAGTGTTTGCAGGCCGTCATGCAGAGATCGTCGTGACGCCTCCTCCGAGCAGCCGATTGCGGCGGCGATCTCGCGATGGGAGAGATCGCCGATGTAGCGCAGCGCGACCGCCGCGCGCTGGCGCGGCGCGAGCGCCGCGACGGCGCTCCAGACCCACTCGTCGGGCGCCGCCGGATCCTCGCCGGCGGACTCGACCCCCTCGCTGCTTCGCTCCCGCGCGCTGCGACGGATGTGGTCGATCGCCTTGTTGTGGGCGATCGTCAGCAGCCAGGCCCGCGGAGCCGAGTCCGCTCGCAGCCGCGGGTAGGCCCGCAGCGCGGCGAGGAAGGTCTCCTGGAAGCAGTCCTCGGCGGCCTGCGCCCCCACCATCGCCCGCAGCGTGCGCCAGACGTCCTCGCTGTGGCGCTCGAGCAGGACCTGGAAGGGGGGGAGACCGCTTTTCACAGATGCTTGAACGCGCACCGGGCTCGGTTCGTGATGCCATCGTCTAGGGTCGGTGAGTGGCTCGCGTTCTGATCATCGCCGGTGGGGCGCGCGGGCGCACGCTGGCGGCCTCGCTGATCGCGGAGGGGCACGCCGTTCGCATCACCACACGCGACCAGGCCGGTCGCGCGGCGATCGAGTCGGTCGGCGCCGAGTGCTGGATCGGCACGCCCGATCGCGTCGCGACGCTCCGCTACGCGCTCGAGAGCGTCACGATCGCCTGCTGGCTGCTCGGCAACGCGTGCGGCGATCGCGACGCGGTGGAGGCCCTGCACTCCTCGCGCCTTGAGTTCTTCGTCAACCAGACGATCGACACGACCGTGCGCGGCCTCCTCTACGAGGCCGCCGGCGCGGTCGCGGCGCCGACGCTCGCCGCGGGCCGCGAGCTGATCGCGGGGCTCGCCGCCTACAACGCGATCCCCCTGCGCGTGCTGGACGCCGACCCGGCCGATCCGCCGGCCTGGGTGGCGCAGGCGCGCGCCGCCCTGGCGCAGCTGATGGAGCCGCGCGGCGGCGAGCGTTAGGCGCTGCCGCGTATCTTTTTTAGGCCGGCCTTTCGGCCGGATCGTCGGCGAGGCGTGCGAGCAGGTCGGTGAGGATCCGGCCGGTCGCTCCCCAGATCGTGTCCTCGCCGACCGTGTAGGCGTCGGTCGTGAAGCTGCGTCCGTCGCGGCGCGTGAAGCTCGCCAGCCGGTGTGTCGATGCGAGCGCCGCGAGCGGCGCCTCGATCACCGCCTCGACCTCGCCGGCTGCGAGCGTCCAGGGATCCGTGCGCTCCGCGATCAGGCCGACGATCGGGTAGATCGCGATGTCGGTCACGACGGTCGGCGTCGGCGAGAGCGCGCCGAGCACCTCGACACACGCCGGGTCGAGGCCGATCTCCTCATGGGTCTCCCGCAGCGCCGTCGCGACGAGGTCGCTGTCGCCCGCTTCGCGGCGGCCACCGGGGAAGGAGATCTGGCCGGCGTGCAGCCGCAGGTCCGAGCGGCGCTTGGTGAAGACCGCGTGCAGCTCACCGTCGCGTTCGAAAAGCGGCGCCAGCACCGCCGCGGCCACCGAGCCGGCGACGCCGATGTGCTGCGCCTCGATCGGGTCGAGCAGGACGGCGCGCAGGCGCTCCGCCTGCGCCGGGCTCATCGCGCCAGGTTGACGCGCTCGACGCGCTCGGAGAACATGACTTCGCCGTCGAGCGTGCGGTGGATCGGGCACTTCGCCGCGATCACGCGCAGCTGCTCGACCTGCTCGTCACTGAGCGAGGACGCGAGGTGCAGCACGAGCTCGAACTTGGTCGGGCAGCCGCGCTCGGCGGGCGTGTACTGGACGTCGATCTCGACAGGGCCGACATCCCAGCCCTTGCGTTGGGCGTACATCTCGATCGTGATCGCCGTGCACGACGCGAGGCTCGCCGCAAGCAGCTCCTCGGGGTTGGGTCCCTCGTCGTCGCCGCCCGCGCTGCGCGGTTCGTCCACCACAAGCTGGTGATCGCGAATCGTGATCGTGTGCGAGAGGTTCGAGGAGCGCCGAGCCGTGGCCCGTAGCGAGCTGACCTGCATCGGGATGTGCCTTTCGATCGTGGGTCTTCTTTGATGGTACTAGCGCCAGACCAAATCTAGTCCAGGGGATTCATCACCAGGCCGGTCAGCACCTTGGGGAAGAAATACGTCGACTTCGGCGGCATGTTGACACCGCTCGCGGCGACCGGGGGTCGGCCGCAGCACGAACGCCGCGTCGTACTCGCCCGAGCGCACGAGCGCCACCGCCTGCGCGCTGTCGCGCGCGTAGCCAAAGCCGTTCAGGTGCGAGATGTCATCGTCACTCAGCCCGAGCGCGCCGCGCAACAGCAGCGCCTCCAGCACCCCGGTGTCCAGGTGCCGGTACGCCGGCGGCATGTCCGCCAGCGCGGCATCAGCGATCGCCTGGTCGCGAAGCCGCAGGTGCCGCGCGCGCTCGGCGTCGAGGTAGCCGAGCTCGAGCGGGCCGGTGCCTGGCGCGGGGGCGATCTCCTGAAGACTGACCGCCGTCGCGACGAAGTCGCGCTCGATCACCTCCGCGAGCGCCGCGCGCCGCGCATCGTCAAGGCCGCGCACGAGCCGGTGCGTCGGAAAGACCGTCAGACCGGGGTCCTCCAGCGCGACGAGGCACATCAGGACGTAGCGATGGTCCCCCTCGCCGCCGATCTCCTCGGCATACACGCGGGCCGTCTCATAGCGGTGGTGGCCGTCGGCGATCAGCAACTCGGCGCCCGCGAGCGTCGAGCGCACCTGCTCGATCGCACCGGGATCTGCGCACCGCCAGAGCCGGTGCAGCGTGCCGTCGCCATCGGTCACCTCACCCCACGGCGAGCCCGCCGTGACGGCGGCAAACGCCTCCCACGCCGCCGCGGCCGGATCGGAGTAGAGCGAGAAGATCGGCGAGAGGTTCGCCCGCGTCGCACGCGTCAGTCGCAGGCGGTCCTCCTTGGGCCCCGGGTGCGTGCGCTCGTGCGGGCGGATCCGCCCCGCCCCGTACTCCTCGACGCGAACCCTCGCGAAGAACCCCCGCCGCGTCCGCGCCGCTCCGTCGGGGCCGACGTAGCGCTGTTGCAGCGGCCACAGCGCCGGCTCCTCGTCGCGCACGAGCACCCCGGTGCGCTGCCACTCGCGATAGAGCGCCGCCGCGTGCTGGTAGGGCTCATCGCCGACCGGCAGGTCGATCTCGACCACATTGTGCGCCGACCGCGCCACGAGCTCCGCCCGCTGAGCCGCGTCGATCACGTCGTAGGGAGGAGCCACGACATCGGCCAGCGGCCCGGCGCTCGCCAGGTCGTAATGCACCGCCCGCAGTGGTTGCACCTCAGCCATCGCCGGCGCGGAGGCTAGTCGTTCGCCGCCGGCCATGTCGCCGGCGCCCGCCACTGCGCCGCCGCCGGCACGAGGCACGCCGTGCCGCCGCCCCCGGCCCCCTACTCTTCGTTGCCACGGGGCGTGGCGCAGCCTGGTAGCGCACTCGCTTTGGGAGCGAGAGGCCGTCGGTTCAAATCCGACCGCCCCGATCGGAGGGACATAGCGGTAGGGCGGGCGTTTGAATCCCCTCGGGCGCAGGGCGTCCCGCGTCTAGAAGAGATACGGGGCGAGGCTGATCTTGTCCGACACCGCGTCCTTTGTGCTAACGCCGAGTTCGTCCCAGCTACCGCTGAGGCCCCCGGCGCTGGCTTGTACGCCGATGTCGGTTGGATAGCCGTCTGAGGCAAAATCGACGTAGACACCGACCTTGGCGCTCGAGGTGACGTTTTCGAGGACATCGGTGCTTCCCTTACCCCCAGCGAAGACAGAGATCGATCCGTCACTGAATTTGTACTTCACCGAGCCGTAAGGGCTTATCGGACCCGGTAGGCTGACGCCGATCTCGACCGCGTCGCAGTTGACCTTCAGGTCGAACTTAACCGGCACCTCAAAAACCTCGACCGCAAACTTGAACTGGATCTTGACCGCCGATAGCCCCGGCGGACACGGTGCCGCGGCCGGAGTGTCCGTCATTCCGTTATCGCCCGCGGCCGAGCCCGCGGCCGGCGGCGAGCACTCGATCTGCCAATCACTCTCATCACCTGTCATCACGGTCAAAACGGACAGCTCGCCGTCGTAGGCGCCGAACATCAGACCGCGTCCCGCCATCGTGATCGCGGCAATCTCGTCCGCGTTGGTGACGTTGCTCGCCACCGCCGTCGCGTACTTGTAGACAGCGCTCGCGAACGCACGCACATCGCTGTCATATGACTGGATCTGCGGCAGCCACTCGGCGTGGCCCTCCTCCACCGCAGGCCAGCACTGCTGCTGCACACACTGCTGATTGCCCGTCGGCAGCTGGGCGCAGCTGTTCAGGATGTCGGCGACCTGCGCCGACAGCGCCGCGATTGGAGAGTTGGACGCGGTCTGTGCCGCATAGTCGGCCTGCACCTTCGCGTACAGCGCCGCGAGATCCGGCTGATTGGTCTGCCAGTCGTTCCACAGGCCGAGAACCTCGTCTTCGAAGTCGATTGTTAGGAGCCCCGCGCCCTTAAAACCGAGTTTGGCCTGATCAGCGCTCAGGGCCACCGCATCTTGTGACGATGCCTGATCGGCTTGAGTCCCCTCGTTGTAGGCGTCCGTGTTGTCGGTCGCGATGTCGCCGGCGCTGTCCGCGCCGTCGTCGGCGGTCACCGGAATCGTCAGCGCCGGGAGGGTGCCCGCGACACCGTGCGAGAGATCGAGAGCGTCACCGGGAACCGGCGGCGTCTCACCGCTACTCGTCGCGGCAGACGCCGGCTGGGATTGCTCTGGGTCAACGTAGATGCTGTCGCGGTATGGCGTGACGGCCTCCTGCGCCTGACCGCGGCACAGCAGTGCCCCGGCGAGATTGCGCTCTGCCGGCGAGAAGTTCGGTGATAGCGACAGCGCAGCCTTGAACTGCGCCTCCGCGCCGGCGAACTGTGCGAGGCGAAACAGCGCCACGCCATGCGCGTTATCGATTGACGCCTGCACGCTTACGCCCAGCACTGTCTCGCCGCGCCCCGGCAGCTTCTCGGCAGCGCCCAACAGCGCCAGCGCCTGGGGTTGATGCCCCAAGCTCGAAAGCATCACAGCAGCATCGAGCAACGGCAGCGGATCTGTGCGGTCGTGCTCATACGCGGCAAGGAACCCAAGCAGCGCCACGCCTGGCTGACCCTGCGCCAAGCCGGCAACCCCGACCGCGCTGCCGCCGCCAGAGGTGAGGCCGTTGCCTGCGAGCAGCGCGTCAAGCTTCCCCGGCGAGCCGCGCGAAGACAGCACGCTCTCGGCGGTCGCAAGCGCGGCCTGCAAGCTCGGCACAACCAGACGCCCGCCCGGCGCATCGACCTCGCATATGCTCTTCTCAGCCAACAATGTCGACAACGCCAGGCTCGGCGTGGGCACCGAACTTGTATCGCTGAACGCCCTGTCGACGCTGGTGGCACTCGCCGGCGCGGCGGCGAGCAGCCCAACGAGGACGCTCGCGAACGCAAGCGCTCTGAACAACGGCCACCCGGACGCGCCCACCACGAGCCATGATCGACGCAACCCGCCCACAGTTGTTCCGCGGATCACACGATCGACACCACGCTGGCCCCACTGACGCCTGACACTCTGACGCCTGACACTCGCCGCGCGCCATCGTGCGACAGTCGCGCCCACCTGAAATCTGCGCCTCCGGCCCGGCCGCAAAGAGGTGCCCCCATCATCTCGGCCGAAGCGGTCTGCTCGGCGCGCGCCGAGCCTAACCCGGCAGCGCCGACCAGTCAAGGGCGAACCGCAGCCGGCGAACCACAAACGCAGTGCCGGATCGGGCTGACGCACTCTCGGGACACCGACCCCCCGTGCCAGCGGTTCGCGTTACACGCCCTGACTCGTCCTGCCGGCGGTCGATGGGGAGCCGGCGGAAAGCCCGTTTGCCACGATCGAGATCAGCGCGGTCTGCGAGAGCCCTGAGGCGCCGACGACGAGGTCTTGCTGCTGGCCGCCGCCGAGCGGGATCTCGACGTAGAGCGCTTGGTTTATGGCGGTGATGGCACCGGACGGTTTTGGCACGGAGTTCCATGTGCCGGCGCGAGCCTCGTAGGAGCCAACCTGGAGGGGCTGCGTGTCCTCAAAGCTTCCGGACTCTGGGTCGGGACTTACGGCGGTCGGGGTGTAGGGAGGTGCGAGCACCATCGCGATGCAGCCGCCTTCCGCATTCGCGGCGGTGGTCATCACCGCTTCCGTGAACGCCGCTAGCCCGGCGGGCGGCGCGCGTCCCGGCTTTCAGCGCTCTCGGAGCGTGTCTGCGCAAGCTGCCGGCGGACCGCGTATTCCTTCACCGTTGGCGCCGCGCGCTCGGCCTTGGCAAACGCCTCGGCGGCGGCGGTCCAATCGCCGTCTGCGAAGCGGCAGAGGCCGAGCAGATTCCAGGACCACTCGCCGAAGATCCGGGCGTCGTAGGAGCTGCCGCTGGCGAGCGCGTCGAGCTCTGAGCGCGACAGGATCCACTCGACGCGCCATTGCGCGCTCGCGTGCTCGCCGCTTGAGAATTCGAGCTGCGCTGCGACGAACTCGAGCACCGGCAGTCGCGGGAAGCGCTCGAGCGCCTCATAGACGAGCGCGGCCACGTCGTCCCCGGCGTTGGCGCGCGTGACGCGGTGCCAAATCAGGTCGACCCACAACAGACGGTCGTCGTGGTCGGGGTGTTCTCTTGCCCGCGCCATTTCGATACCGCGCGTCCACATCGAAACCGCCTCCTCGTCACGGCTCTGCGCGTGGTAGATGCGGGCCAGGTGGTCGTAGTAGTAGACGCGGGTCGGGTTCTCCGCCAGCGCCGCGAGCAGGATCGGCTCGTCGCGGGCGTGCTTGTGGCGCTGGTCGCCCTCGTAGCCGAGGTGGTCGAGGGTGATCACGTCGCTGATGCCGACGCGCAGGCCCGCGCGCTTGGCTGCCGCGTGGATCGAGCCGACAATCGACTCGTGCATCCGGCCGCTGAAACGCACGTCTGCCCGGTGGCGCCACAGGCGATATTCGACGTAGGGGGTCCAGCCGACGCGAGGCACGAGCGGGATGCGCAACGCCTCAAACTCTGCCGACGCGGCGATGCGCTCGCGGCGCTCCTGCGGGTCTCCGGCGCGCACGCGCTCGTCGGCGTCGATGTACAGGATCCACTCGCCGCTCGCGAGATCCAACGAGCGGTTGCGCGGCGTGGCGAAGTCGCCCTGCCAGGGCTCGTGCGCGACGATCGCGCCGTGCCGGTGTGCCACCGCCACTGAGTCGTCGCTCGATCCCGTGTCCACGACGACGATCTCGTCGACCAGGCCGCTCAGCGACTGCAGGCAGGCATCGAGGTGATCAGCCTCGTCACGGACGATGATGGCGGCCGAGAGCAGCATCACGAGCGGCGCCCGCTACCGAAGCGGGCGCCGGGTCAAACCCTTCTGCTGAGCGCGCGTTCTACAGCTTCGGCGGGACGAGGGACTTGTTGTTGCCGCACAGCGACTCGGCGAACTGCTCAAACTCCTCGAAGAACGAGTATTCGCCGCCGTTCTGGTTGGTGTTCGCGATCAACGTCTCGGTCTGGTTCGCCTGGCACCATGGCAGCAGCGGCGCGATCGGCGAGCCGCCGTGCGGTGCCGCGGAGGCCACACCACCCATCGCGAAGGACGCCACCACCGGTGTGGCGAAGGCGGTGCCGATCAGCATGCGGCGAAGAAACGCCCGGCGCCCGATGCCGGTTTCTTCCGCTACCCGGTCGAGTTCGTCAGCCATGACTTGCACACCCCTGAGGTCGGATTCGGTGGCGAGAAACTAGCACGCGATGGCACGGATTGCACGCGCGGCGGTGCCCGGGTCACTGACGCTCAGCCTGTGCGCGGTGGCGGATTGCAGGAGCGCTGCGAATGCCCCAAGCACCCGGGGTGTCACGTCCCTCGGCGGCGCGAGAGCCGACGCGAGTGCGCCGAGGATCTCGTTTGGTGCGACCGGACGCGCGCCGGTCTGCGTTGCGGCGCGCTCGAGTGCCACCACGTGGTCGGCGGGGGCGATCCGCAGCCGCCACGGAAGCGCGAGCGCTCGGGCGGGGTCAAGCAGCGGTCGACCGCCGGCCCGCGGCAGCTCGGACACGATCGCGGCGAGCTCGGGCACGAGCTCGCCGGCGTCCTCGGGCACGGCCAGCGGTCGCGGCACTGCGAGCAGCTGCCCGTGCCGAAACAGCACGCGGTCGTCGCCCTGGATCGCCGCGCCGCACAGGCCCAGACGCAGCGTCAGGATCGTCTTGCCCGCGCCGGGCGGGCCGAGGAGGAGCAACCGGCGCTCGCCGACATCGACCAGCGCGCCCCGCAGCATCAGCCATCCCTTCAGCTCGGCCAGCTCGAACGCGCGGCGCTGCGAGCGCTCGTGGATCGCGTCGCGCGCTTCCACTGCGTCGCTCACCAGCGCGAGCAGATCGCCCTCCTCGCTGATCTCCAGCCCGTCCTGCCGAGTCCTCACGCGATATTGCTGTGTGCGAGCCGCGGCCATCGGATGTTCAGCCGACGCGACGAGGCCCTCGAGCTTGCCGACCAGCGACGGCTCGTCGGTCTCTACCGTGACCGCGTGCCATAGCAGGCGGAACCGCATCTGCGTGGCTATCGGATCAGGCCCTCTCGCCGCAGCTGGCCCAGGCAGACGTCCACCTCTGGGGCCGGCGGCTCGGCGAGCTGGAAGATGCGCCGAACGAGGTCGGCGATCGCTTCGGCGTCATGCTCTCCCGTGCAGAGGGTGAAGACGAGCGCTGCGGTTCCGTTGAGGTAATGGACACGCTCGGTCGCGGGGTCGAAAATGACGAGGCCGTCGTCGACCTCATTGATGTCGAGGTCGGCTACGGGTTCCGGGGTCGTTTCGCTCAAGTTGACTCCAATGAGGTGGCAGCTGGGGGCCCGACCTGTTCGGCTTCGACCAGTTCGCAGATCTTCGGCGCGACGACAGTCTGCACGTACCGCGAGCGGAGCGTCCGTGCGGCATTGTCGGCGAGCCTCGCGCCGAGCGCGGGATCGGCGAGCAGGGCGGTCACGGCGTGCGCGAGCTCCTGCGACGATTCGCCCAGCATCACTTCGCGCGCATCACGCACGGCGAGCCCGGCGACCGCCAGTGGCGTCGCCACAACCGGGCGGTGGTGGGCGAACGCCTCGAGCACCTTGATTCGCGTGCCGCCGCCGTGGAGCACCGGCGCGACGACGATGTCGCTCGCGCGGTAGTGGGGCTCGAGTTCCTCGACCCTCCCGTGGACGCGGACGCCGGGGGCGCGCATGCCGGCGAGCTGGCCCTCGTGGCGGCCGACCAGGTCCAAGCTCGCCTCGGGGTGGCTGCGACGGACGAGCGGCAGGACGTGCTCGATCAGCATGCGCGCGGCTTCGACATTCGGGCCGTAGGTCAGGTTGCCGACGAACAGCAGCCGCCCCTCCTCCGGCGGCGGCGGCCGCGCACCGGGCGGCCGCCGCACGGCGTTGGGGATGGCCGCGACGGCCGCCAGGCCGTAACGTGCCGCGATCGCTCGCGCATCGTCTTCGGCTGCGGTACACACGACGTCCGCGTCTGGCAGCCATGCACGAGCCAGTCGGGCCACGGCGTCTGCCTCCTCGTCGGCCCCGATCGAGCGCGCGTAGGCCTCGTCGTCGTCATCGAGGTCGATGATGATCCGCCGCGCGTCGAGTATGCGGGCGAGCGTCACACCAAGCGGGGCGAGGTAACCGCGCAGGACGAAGACTGCCCGTGGGCGCTGTCCGCGTGAGCGCAATGCGGCGCCCGCGTCGTGCGCGAGCGTCGGCGCCGCCGCGCGCACGCGCGCGCTGAGCGGTGCGCTCGCCGCCAGGCGAGTGCGAAGGGTCGCGTCGGCCAGCTGGCGGGTGAGGTGGCTGCGTGCCGTGGCTGCCGTGACAGGGGCGATCACCGTCACAGCGCGGGCCAGCCCCTCGGCCCAGTTGTCGGTGGACGCTGGTCCTGACACGGGCAGGATCACGAGCTCGACCGGCCAGCGGGCGGCCAATGCCTCGAGCAACATGCCGGCACGCATCGCGAGCCCGTTGTCGCTGCGCTTTGGCGCGAGCGGGACGACCAGTACGACCGGACTTGCGGCGGCATCGTCGGCTCGCGTTGTACTTCCCGCTGGGTCGCTAGGATCCGCGCCGAGCACCGCAGGCAACCTAGCCGTTCGCGTGCAGGCGCGCAACGAGGAGCAGCCACGATCCCGCGTCTAGCCCACTTCGTGTTCGGCCTGAAGCGCCAGGTCGAGCCGCTGCATCTGGTGCACTACCTCGCGCTCGCGTCTTGTCTTGAAGTCGTGCAGCCCGACGAGCTGCACATCCATTGCCACGAGCTGCCGTTCGGCTTCTATTGGGACTTGATTCGACCGCGTGTGCAACTGCACCGCGTCGAGCCCGTCGAGCAGATCGCCAGCTACTCCTACCACGATGCGAGCGGCCAGTACGCGTACGCCCACCACGCCGACTTCGTCCGCCTCGACGTGCTCGAGCGCTGGGGCGGCCTGTACGCCGACATCGACACGCTGTTCATTCGCGCGCCGGCGGAGGCGTGTTGGAGCGCACCGGCGGTGATCGGGCGTGAGGCGGACGTTGTCGACGACAGCGGACGCGCGCACGGGTCGCTCTCAAATGCGTTGCTGATGAGCACCCCGGGCGGCGAGTTCGTGCGCGTCTGGCGCGATCGCATGGGCGGGGCGTTCGACGGCTCGTGGTCTGGCCACAGCTGTCTGTTGGCGCACGTCCTCGCGCAGGAGCTACCAGGATGTGTGCGCGTCGAGCCTCAGCGCGCCTTCCACGCGTTTGAGCCGACGCCGGAGGGATTGCGCCGCCTGCTGGTCGATCCACCGGGCAGCTTGGAGGGCGTCGTTTCGCTCCACCTGATGGCCCATCTGTGGTGGCGGCGCGCACGGCAGGACTTCATCGACCTGCACTCCGCGGTGATCACCGAACGCTGGATCCGCGAGGCCGACACGACCTATGGGCTGGCGGCACGTCGATTCTTGCCCGGCCACGGGGTGTTCTAGGCGTGGCCCGCGGGATCCAAGCGGCGCTGCGCTACGTCGCCGAGAACGGCTCGACCGGCTACAGCATCGCCGCGGCGCGGCTTGTGGCCGCCGTGCGCGACGCCGGCGTCGAGGTCGAGATGACCGGCATTGCCGAGCCCCACAGGGGCAGCGCCTCGAAGTGGGTGGCGCACTCACGCGACGATCCGGCGCGAGCGGCCAAAGCAGCGCCTTCGGCGCCGACGATCATGCACTTGGCCCCCGAGCACCTGATCCACGTGAAGCCGGCGACCGACGGACCGCTGATCGTGCACACCGTGTGGGAGACGGACCGCATCCCCGCGCGTTGGCCGCCGGTGTTGCAATACAGCGACGGCGTGATCGTGCCGACCGAGTGGAACCGTGAGACGTTCGCCGCCTGCGGTGTGGGTGTAGCGATCGAGGTCGTCCCGCACGTTGTGTGCTCGCCGAACTCCTCGGTGCGCACCGACCAGCTCGGGATTCCCGACGGCCTCGTCGTCTTCTACGCGATCAGCCGCTGGGACGAGCGCAAGCTCCCGTCAGCCGCGGTTCGCGCGTTCTGCGAGGCGTTCACGGCCGAGGATCCGGTGATGCTCGCGATAAAGACAGGACACCTCGCGGAGATCACTATGCCTGCCGGCTGGCGCGGATCGGCGGTCGAGCTCACAACGGCATGGCGCGTCGCGAGCGTACTGCGCGAGTACCCCCATCCGCCACGCATTCAGCTGTGGGTCAACGAGTGGCCCGACAGCCAGATCGAGGCGCTTCACGCACGCGGCGACTGCTACGTCTCGCTATGCCATGGCGAGGGGTGGGGGATTGGCAGCTTTGACGCCTGCGCCTACGGCAACCCCGTGATCGCCACTCGCTGGAGCGGACATCTCGCCTACCTCGAGGGCTCTCCGTGGCTGGTCGACTACGACCTGGTCCCGGTCGTGAGTAGCGCTCCGGCCAGCTATTCGGCGGACCAGCACTGGGCGGAGCCTCGGCTGGACCACGCCGCCAAACTGATGCGTGCGCTCGCGGCCGATCCGGCGCGAGCCCGCGCGGGTGCGCAACCGATCCGCCAAGCGGTCGCGCGCGACTACGCCCCGCCGGTCGTCGCGGAGCGCTTCCTCGCGGCCCTCGGCTCGCTGGGCGTACTCTGACCCACCTCGACCTAGGAATCAGAGACCGCGCCGCGCGATCGTTCATTGACCGTGCCCCTGTTTGCCCCGGTCGGCCGACGACGGGAAGGAATCCGCTCGCCCGAGTCAGGGCCTCAGCGAGTCGCTGCCATCGCGTGCGACGGCTCAGCTGAATGATGCTCCGGCGCGGTCAGCAGGCAGAATGCCTCGACGACGTTCGTGTCAAATTGGGCCCCGGCGAGGCGTTTGAGCTCCGCACGCGCGCCATCGGTGCCGGTCGGCCCGCGGTAGGGCCGCTCGGATGTCATCGCGTCGAAGGCGTCGCATACGGCGATGATGCGCGAGCCGAGCGGGATGTCGGCGCCGGCGAGCCTGTCGGGGTATCCCGCGCCGTCGATCCGCTCGTGGCTCGAGCGAATCAGTGGGGCGCTGCCGGCAAGGGCGGGGGCGGCAAGCGCGATGCGCTCTCCAATCATCGGGTGACGACGCATGAACTCCCACTCCCGCTCGTCGAGCGGGCCGGGTTTGTTGAGGATCGCGGCCGGGATGGCGGCTTTGCCGATGTCGTGCAGCCTGGCGGCGAGCCGGATCCGTGCGACCTCGTGCTCCGGTAGCCGAAAGGCTTCGGCTAGCTCGCCCGCGAGCCTCGAGACACGCTCGACGTGGTCGTCCTGCAGGAGGTTCTGTTCCGTGATGACCTGCAGCAGCGCGTCAGTGACCTGCCGGCTCGGTGAGGAGCGGCCGGCCTTGCTTGCGTACATGCGGTCGTCGGCGAGCTTGAGGGCCGCGGTCTCGGTGTTCGCTTCCGACGGAATCCACGCAGCTCCCTGCGTGCAACCGACGTGCCAGCCATCGCCGGTCTCCTGCAACGCAGCGACCGCGCGCACGAGCAGACCTTCGGCCATTTCGGGCGGTGTCTGGGTCAGCATCCAGAATTCGTCACCGCCCATGCGGTAGGCCGCACCGGAGTGTGCCGTCGCGGCCTCCGCGAGGCGGGCGCCGAGACGCTGAAGCAGAGCGTCGCCCGCCGTGTGACCGAACGAGTCGTTGTACTGCTTGAAGCCGTCCAGATCGAACATCACCAGCAGGAACTCGCGGCCTCCGGGTGGCTGCGCCGTGGCGCTGACCAGGGCAGTTGACAGCGCCCGGCGGTTGCCAAGGCCCGTGAGCGGGTCGGTGCGCGCCTCGGCGCCCTTCGTGAGCAGCAGGCCTTTGAGGGCTTGCCCGGCGGCAACCGAGCGCAGGTAGAAGAACGCGAACGCGCTGAGCAGCAGCAGCATCGCGGCGGCAGCGCCAACGACGGCCTCCACGCGCGCGCGCCCCGCCCGGGTGGCGTCCGTCCGTCCGATTGCGGCCAGCACGCCGCTCAGTGCTGTCGCGCGATCGTAGAGCTGCACCTGAAGCGCCGCGATGACCTCGGGGTCGCGCGCCGCCGCCGCCACTCCACGTTTGAAAATCGCCAGCACGCTCGCCTCAATCGGTTCGAGCGCAGCCAGGTCCGCCCGCCCGGCGGCGAGCAGGCTCGGCGGTACTCCGGCCTGGGCGCGAGGGCTGAGTCCACCCAGGATCGACTCCTCATCACGCCGGATCCCCGCTTCGACCGCCGCCTCGGCGCCCGGAGCTGTGATGTCGGGATCCAACGGAGCGGACCGCAGGGCAGACACCGAGAGCGTCTGTGCGCTCGCGTCGAGCTCGGCCACCCGGCTCGAGCTCGACTGTTGCGCGAGTACGGAGACCCCCACGATCGCGACGATCGTCAGGATCAGCGCAACCGCCGGGGCCAGAAGCTTGGAGCGAATTATGTACCCACCATCACATGCTCATCGACCTGCTGCGCCAGGGACTGAAGCGACGGCTCACTCGATCGAACGTTCGCAGCGACCATCCTTCGGCCGAGCGCTGGCAGCTTCAGGAGATCGAGTCGACGAACGACGCGATCTCGTCAAGCGTCGCCAAGTCGCCCTCGAGGTGCGGGACGTGCGCAACGCCGTCGAGGCAGCGCAGGCGAGCACCCGGGATCAGCGCGGCTGCCTGCTCGTCGACCGCCCGGATCTCGTCGACGTCGAGGCGCCCGACCAGCACGAGCGTCGGCATCGTGAGCTCTCCCAGGCGATTCCACGCCGGCGCGATATCCGCCTGCTCACCAGGATCTTCGGCCCGGTGTGCCCGGCCGTTCATGTCGAGAAACAGTTCGCGCGCGGAGCCGCCGACGCGTCCCTCTTCGGCGCTCGGGCCATCCAGCCAGAGCCAGGCCTCCAGGCGCTCCACCTCCTCGTCGTCGCCGGCGGCGTCAGCCGCCTCGATCAGCGCGTCCAGCTCGGCCGTCGGTCCCTCCGTGACCTCGGGGTAGGGCGCGCCGCGCACTGCAGCGCCGATCAGCGCGAGCCCGGCCACGCGGGCCGGGCAGGCCAGCGCGAGATCCACGGCGACCTCGCCACCGATCGAGCACCCGACCACAACGGCCCGCTCGACAGCGGTGGCGTCGAGGACGGCCACCGCGTCGCTGACGTGCGACCAGCCGCTCTCGCGCTTGTAGGAGGTCTCCCCGAAGCCGCGCATGTCAAAGGCGACACAGCGGTGACGCGGGCGCAGGCGCTCCACGACGTGGTGCCAGCTGCGTCGATCGTTGACGCCGGCGTGCAGCAGCAACACGTCGGCGCCACTCGCTGCCTCCGTGACCTCAACGGCCAAACGGGCACGACCCGAGGTGACGAACATCCATCGGACGCTAGTCGATCTCGCCGGCCCGCTGACTAACGAGCCGGCACGCGCTCGCCGCGGGAACGGCGACGCCCCCGCCGGCGAGCGAGAGCGGCGAGCGTCCCCTCGGTGCACGGCCCCCTCCCGGACGTTCGATCGATCGATGCCCGCTCCTCGACCATTCGGCCGCTGCGGTGTGGAGTGTGGGCGGCCGCTGATCCCCGCGACCTACGCTTTGGCTATGCGCCGGCAAATGCCAGCTCTGTGCGCCTGCTTCTGTGTCGTGGTTCTCAGCGCGAGCGTGCTGCCTGCGGCTGGCTCGGTCACGCGAACGCCGCTGCCCGGAGTGCGCTCGGTACCCGTGGGCGTCGGCGGACGCCCCGTGGACACGTCCAATCCGACCCGTGTCGTCGGGCGTGGGACCGCGGCCAGCTGCACCTCTGACGCGGTGGTCGCCGCGGTGCGAGCGGGCGGGATCATTCGCTTCTCGTGCAGGCGCAGACCGGTCACGATCCGTATGAGCGCAACCGCCAAGGTCATGAACACGAGCCCGCGGGTCGTGCTGGACGGAGGTGGACTGGTGACGCTCAGCGGCGAGGGTCGCCGGCGGATCCTCTACATGGACACCTGCGATCCGGCGCAGGTGTGGACCACATCGCACTGCCAGGATCAGGCCTCCCCTGAGCTGGTGGTCCAGAACCTGAAGTTCGCCGATGGCAACTCGACCGGCGAGACCTTCGACGGCGGCGGTGGCGGCGCGATCTTCGACCGGGGCGGCCGACTGCGCATCGTCAACGCCGTGTTCGCCGCCAACCGCTGCGAACCTGACGGGCCGGACATCGGAGGCGGCGCCGTCCGCGCACTGTCGCAGTACGACAACCTTCCCGTGTACGTCGTCGACAGCCGCTTCACCGACAATGCGTGCAGCAATGGCGGCGCGCTCAGCAGCATCGGCGTCTCCTGGACCGTTTTGAACAGCCGCTTCACGGGCAACCGGGCTATCGGTACAGGCGCCAACCCGGCCCAGCCGGGCACGCCCGGCGGCGGCAGCGGCGGCGCGATCTACAACGACGGCGACACGATGAAGCTCTCGATCGCCGGCAGCGTGTTCACGGACAACGATGCCGACGAGGGTGGCGGGGCGATCTTCTACGTCAGCGACGACCGCACCGGCACGATGACGATCGCCCACAGCACGCTTGACGACAACCGCAACGCCGGATTCCAGACCGCCGGCCTCCCGGGGATCTTCTTCCTCGGCGCGCGCGCCCCGACCATCACCGCCTCAGTCCTGCGATAGGCAGCCGTCGTCGCCGGGACGCCAACCACCCCTCGACCACGACCGCCGGAACTTTCGTCGCCTGGCCGCGGTCACCACCGAACCAGGTCCGCGCGAGACCAGGAGCGCGGCGAACGCGGCCCAGGCCGGAGCCGGCAGGGTGTGACGGTCACGATTAGCCCCGGTTCGCAAGCTCCAGCGCGGCCGCGACGGAGGCCAGGTACTTGATATGGCCATCCGCGGAGGCCAGGCCGAGGCCCATCGTGACCACCGAGACGTGGGTGCCGCCCGCCTCGCGCCACGCCTCGACCGCGGCGGGGAGGTCCTCGACGCCGCCATCCGCAGGACGGACCACGTACTCCGCGCCGAATGCCTCGACCGATCGGCCTTGATCCAGCACGCGTTCGCGAAGCCGTTGCCAGCGCTCAACGCTCGGGTCGAGGCCGCCACCGATGAAGATGAAGCCATCAGCGAGACGGGCGGCCCGATCGAACGCGGCTTCGGAGGATCCACCGAGCCAGATCGGTATCGACCGGGCCGGCTTCGGCACCAGCGAGGCACGGTCGACGCGGTCGAAGCGCCCCGAGAAGTCGACGACGGGCTCTGTGAACAGCCGGCGGAGTAGCTCGATCTGCTCCTCCTCGCGGGCGCCGCGCGTACCGAAGTCCTGTCCAAGGGCTTCGTATTCGACGTGGTTCCAGCCGATGCCGACGCCGAGGCGCAGGCGACCACCGGAGAGAAGATCAACATCGGCGGCCTGCCGCGCGACGAGCGCTGTCTGGCGTTGCGGGAGGACGAGGACCCCGGTCGCGAAGCGGATGCGCTCAGTGATCCCGGCCAGATAGGCGAACATCACGAACGGATCATGGAACGGGTCGTGCTCGGTATACGGGCCGCTCAGCTGGCGCGGTCGATCGGCGTGGACGGCACCGAGCACATGGTCGTAGGCGAGCAGGTGATCAAAGCGCAGCTCCTCAACCGCCCTCGCGATCTGCGCAACGGCAGCCGGATCTCCTCGAAGCTCCGTCTGGGGGTAGACAACGCCGATCTGCATCGAATTCAGCCTTCCTCGAGATGGGGCTCAGCGGCCGCGGCGCTGCAGCTCTGCCGTCACCTCAACGAACGCATGCCAGGGCGGCGATCGCGACCGATCAGATGACTGGCACCGCATTCGTGCCCGCTCGCACGCTTCCGCGTTCGCCCGCGTCGGTCGTGGGCGATTTGCCAGAGCGGTAGTCTACGCGTGGAGCGAGGCCCGTCCGGCAGGTCTC
Source organism: Solirubrobacteraceae bacterium (assembly GCA_049522915.1). Lineage (GTDB taxonomy): Bacteria > Actinomycetota > Thermoleophilia > Solirubrobacterales > Solirubrobacteraceae > Palsa-513. Next base: position 19,223 of record JBEKNK010000030.1, read on the forward strand.
GGTCGCAGGTCCGCTCCGTATGCTGCTCCGGCGGGTCGTGGCCGGCGCCGTCATGCGGAGCTGGCGCCGCTGGGGTCGTGCGAGCGGCCATCGGACTTGTGCACGAGACGAGGAGAGATGATGCGCAGAGCGATCGGATTGGGGACCGCAGTGTTCGCGGCGTTGGCGCTGTGGAGCGGCAACGCGCTGGCAAGCACGACGTTCCATCCGCGCGTCGGCGGGGCTCTCGGACTGTTCCCCTCGTACGCGAACACCGACGTCGCGACCGGCGCCGATACGGACGTCGACTACCACGGCGGCCCGGTCATGGCCGCGAACGTCACGGTCCACACGATCTTCTGGGCGCCGTCTGGCTACTCCTTCACCCCCGGCTACGAGGCGCTCGTAAAGCAGTTCCTGACGGACGCGGCCGGCGCGAGCGGCACGACGAGCAACGTCTTCTCGGTCCTGCGCCAGTACGGTCAGCAGACCGGTAGCGCCACCGCCGTGCCTGGAAGTTACTCGATCGCCTACAGCGCGACGAGCGACTCAATCGATGACGCCAACGGCTATCCGTCGTCGGGCGGCTGTGCGTCACCCAACGGCGTGCCGACCTGCCTGACAGACGGCCAGGTCCAGGCCGAGATCGACGCCGTCGCGCCGACCGGCGAGCGCGGCCTGGGCAACATCTGGTTCATGGTGCTGCCGGCCGACGTCGACGAGTGCATCACCGTCGGCGTCTGCGGCACCAACAGCTTCGCGGGCTACCACGAGGAAATGGATCGAGCCGGTGGCCTAACGATCTACGGTGTGATCATCGACCCGATCGTCGAGGGCATATCTGGGCAGGGCGGCGATCCCGAGGGCAATCCCGACGCCGATGCGACGATCGACACGATCGCCCACGAGACCGTGGAGTCGATCACCGATCCAGAGGGCACTGGCTGGATGGACCCCGACGGCTTCGAGGTGGCCGACAAGTGCGAGACCGGCCCGCAGGTAGGGACCCCGCTCGGCTACGCCGCGGACGGCTCACCCTACGACCAGCTCATTGGCGGCCACGAGTACCTGATCCAGGAGATGTGGTCCAACGACGACGGGGGTTGCGAGCAGCGGACGACCCAGACCGCATCGCCGCTTCCGCTCCCCCAGATCAACCTGACGCAGTTCAGCAGCGCGGTGAGCGGCAACATCGGCTCCAACACGGCCGGCGTGCGGGTCACGGTCGCCGTGTACCGCAAGCGTCGGGGCTCGGTCGCGACCACGCCGGCGAACCTGGGCGCGACGACGCCGCAGAGCTTGCTCGCCACCAAGGTGGTCGCGGCTTCCGCAACCACCGGCGCGACCGGAGCCTGGTCGCTGTCGCTGGCTCCCTTCGCCGTTGGCGACGACCGCGACCTGATCACGGTCACCTACGCGGGCACGACGCTGCTGCCGGACTACATCACGACCGGCAACCAAGGTAATCCGTTCGCGGAAGGGGGATGGACCGGCTGGTCCGACCTCGACAACGGCGGCGACGTGAGCAACCGCGACGGCGGGTTCGTGACGGTCGGTCCATGCTTCCAGACGGGCGTGATCACGGTCGACGTCGGCGGCACCGGCTACTCGGCAAATGACACCTGCAACACGCAGACCGACACCGCGACGATCGCCACCGGGTCGATCTCGGCCGGCGAGGCGGTCACCCTTACTTCGGTTGACAACCGCGCGTTCACGCAGCCGCAGCCGGTTGGGCCGTCGCTCGACCCGCAGGGCAACGAGACGGGCGCGCTCGTCTCGCTCACCGTCGCGCTCGGGGAGCCCGGCGCGCAGTCGACGTTCAGCAGTCCGCTTGGGGACGTCCTGCCGCTGGGGAGGCTGACCGGCTCCGCCACGTGCACGGCCGACCTGCAGTTCGCTGCTGTGGCCTGCTCGGGGTTGGTGCCCGGCGCCAAGTACAGCGTGACCCGCGCACGGGGCGCCGACCGGCTCTCCGCCCGTGCCGGCTCCGCAGGCATGATTGTGGTCGGACCGTTCAACGGCGCGCCGCCGCTGACCGGCGGTGACGTCCTGACGCTGACCAACGGACGAAGGGTGCTGACCACGCTGCACCTGGCCCATCTCCGCGCTGTGATCGACGGGGAGCAGACGGTGCTTGCCGCCGGCAGCCGCTGCCAGCCCGGCCTCTACTACGGAGCGCCTCCGTCGACGCCGTCCCCTCCCAGTTCGGTCGCCGGTCTGACAGGCCAGAACGGCGCCACGCTGACCGGCCGGATCTGCCCGCCGAGTGGTTCGGCGGAGGGCTTCTCGGAGGCGACGATCGCGCAGACCGACGACCGCAGCGGCGGTCTCACCGAGACGGAGGTCGCCGACATATCCACGACCTCCCCGATCGACGGCGAGACCCTCTATGGGCGGTTCACCGCGCAGGCGCAGGCAGCCTTCCTCGGGCCCCACGACGGGGTCATCCCGAGCGGATACCCCATCTCGCTGACGATCATACGGGCGAACGCCGCAAAGCCGTCGATCAGGCTGAGCGACGTCAACACCGCGTCGGGCACACCGGTGAAGTCCCTGAAGCCGGGGACCTATGACGCGTTCTGGACCTGGAGCGACTTCAACGGCGACTCGCGCACGATCGCCACAACCTTCGTAGAGGAGGCGGCGAACGGATCCACGAGTTCAGTGAGCTCTGCGCCCAAGCGGACGGCCAACTGCCGGCTCGCCAGGAGCGCGGCCGCCTGCGACGTGCGCTACGGACGGCTTCGCCGAACCAGCGCCGCTCAAGGGCTCCTCGGCGGCCCACGCCAGTCCGCCCCGCGCAGCGGCGTGAGCTTCACGATCAACCTCGGCCTCGCGTTCCGCGAGTTGCGGGCCTTCGACACCACCGGCACGGCGCTCGCTCTCGAGTGAAACCGAGCTTCTCGAGTGGCTGCGACGGGTCGCTGGTCTCGTGCTTCGTCGACTGCTACTTGGGGATCACGTCTCGGCTAGGGTTGCGTCGGCAGGGAGGCCGCGGGCGGTAATCAGGTGGCGGTTGGGGAAGGGGTGGCAAGTGGGTGGGGTCGGACTGGGTCGGCCGTCCTGTAGTCACGCTGGTCGAGCGGGCAGATGGGTGGCGTTGGTCGCCGTCGTGGCGGCGCTTGCGTTGCCGGTCAGTTCGGCGTGGCGTGGCGGTGAGGCCAGCGCCGCGATCTTGGGACGCGAGACCGCCAGCGCGAGCTTGCCGGCACCGCCCTGCACGTTCACCACGAGTACGCAGCCGGCCACGAAGCCGTCCGGATTGATCGCGCTCACGTCGATAAGGTCGGCTGCCCAGGTCCCGGAGACGTCCCGGGGGCCGGCGAAGGTGTTTCCCGACGCCCTGTTCTTGAATAGCGCGGTCGATGGCGTCCAGCTGTACGTTCGCTGGGCAGCCCTCGAGCCGCAAGAAAACGAGTTCAACCCGGCGGTGCTTGGCGCCGTGGATGAGGTGCTCTGCCAGGCCGACGAGCACCACAAGTTCGTCGTTTTGGACGTACTGCCTGGGTTCGCCACCCCCGAATGGGCGGAGCAGGACACATCGCCACAGAAGCCCCAGTGCGCGAAGCCCGCCTACCAGAGCTACAGCACGTATTCGTACTGCTTCCAGTACTCATACAGCGGCGACGCGCCGGCGACAGCTTTGCCGGTGCCGTGGAACGCAACGTATCTCGGGTACTGGTTCGGACTGCTCAGCGTCATCGAGGATCGCTACGGAAGCAATTCGCAGTTCGTGATGATCGCCGCGGACGGCCCGACGTCTGTCTCGGAGGAGATGTCCTTGCCGAACTGTCCCTCCACGACGACGGTACCAACCTCGTGCAAGAACGGGCCCGACGAAGCGCTGCCCAAGTACGTCGAGAGCGACTCCACCCCGCCGGCGAAGATCGCGATCAACGAATCGGACATCAACATGTGGGAGGCGCTGGGGTACACGCCGCAGACCTACGAGGCGGCGTGGCAGAGCGTGTTCGCGCAATACGAGCGCGACTTTCCCAGGCAGTACGTCTCGTTCTCGCTGTTCAGCGGGCTCCCGATAGCCCAGGCGGGCTCGTCCTGTGACGCGCAGTGCCAGGAGACCACCTCGACCGACTCGACGCTAGACACGGTGGTCGGCGAAGGCGCGAAGACCGTGGTATTTCCGAATGGCGCTAGCAGGTTCGCATTCCAGGGCGACGGGCTGACCGCCCGCGATGACAGTCAAAACTTCCGATACGTGGAGCAGGTTCACCAAGACGACACCACTGCCGCCACGGGCTACCAAACCACCAACCCAGCGAAATTTCCGGGAATCCCGATACCGCCCGGGGACAATGGCCTCGAGGCGCCTGGACTGGCGCTCGAAGACGCGCTGAAGAACGGGTTCAACGCGGGCGCAAACTACGTCGAGTTCTACGCAAGCGACGTCTACAACAAGAACGGCACGGAGAACCCCGCCACGGCGTGTGCCCTCAACTACGACTGCTCGCTAACGCCACGCCCACCCAAGCCGAACTGCCACGGGACTGCGTGCATGTGATGCCGCGCTTTCATTGAAGGTGATCGGCGACTCTCCCAGCGCGCCACATCCGAGCGACCAACCTCCGGGCGCCGGGCGCCCCCTCCTGGACGAGTTGCGAGCGCCCGCGATGCCTTTCGGATCGCTACCGGTTTCGCCCTCAGTGAGATGCTGGGTTCGGCGGCCGGTGACGTCCGGCCGGCCGGGTTGGGTTCTCGGGCGGCGGCGGGCTGACTCTCTTTCGCCCTGTCGACTGCTTGGTCTGACCGGCTTTTGTTCTGTCGCCCGTCGCCGCCCGAGGATCACCGGCGTGACTTGATAGGAGCGTGGCACCGCCCCGACTGAGGTCTGTCCACCGGAGGTCCGCTCCATTGGCCATGACCAACGAAGGGACGGCGTAGATGATCGTGATCGGGGTGGACACGCACAAGCGCTCGCACACGCTTGTCGCGGTCGACGCAGCAACCGGAGGTGTGCTCGGCGCGCGAACGATCGCCGCAAACGACGAAGGCGCGCTCGCCGCGCTGCGCGTGAGCGCCGCGCTCGGTGATGAGCGGGTGTGGGCGATCGAGGACTGCCGGCACGTCTCCGGGCGACTGGAGCGCGCCTTGGTTGCTGCCGGTGAGCGGGTGATCAGGATCCCGCCCTCGCTGACCGCGAACGCCAGACGAACCGCGCGAGAGCCAGGGAAGTCGGATCGGATCGACGCGCTTGCGGTCGCTCACACAGCGGTCAGAGAGGGCCTCGAGCGATTCCCAGCAGCGTTCCTTGACGAGCAAGCGATGGAGATTCGCCTGCTCTGTGACTATCGCGACCAGCTCGTCGCGGAGCGCACCAGGGCGATCAACACGCTGCGCTGGCATCTGCTCGCGCTCGATCCCGAGCTCGAAGCCAGCCTGCGACCGAGCGGTCTGCAAGGGCCGCGGATCCGGGCAAAGGTCGCCCGCCGCCTCGCACGGCTTGGCGACGGCGCTCAGGCCAGGATCGCCAAAGCGCTCCTGCGAAGGATCAACGAGATCACACGAAGCGAGCTCGAGCTCCGAGCGCAGATGAACATGCTGATCGCTGCTCACTCGCCACAGCTGCTTGCCGAGCACGGGTGCGGCCCGATCACAGCAGCGATCTTGATCGGCCACACCGCGGGCGCCGAGCGCTTCCCGACCGACGCGACATTCGCCAGACACTCGGGGACCGCGCCGATCCCCGCGAGCTCCGGCAACACGACCCGCCACCGCCTGCACCGCGGCGGCGATCGTCAGCTGAACAGGGCGCTACACACGATCGCGCTGTCGAGGGCGCGCACCGACCCGCTGACACGCGCCTATCTAGACCGCAGAGCCGCAGAGGGCAAGACGAAGCTCGAAGCGCTCCGCTGCTTCAAACGACACCTCGCCAGACACTTCTGGAAGCTGCTCTACCGAAACCCGCAAATACCGGATCTCACTTGACATAGGAGCAACAGGGCCGGGCGGGCGCACGGGTCGGCCGTCGTCGGGGTTAGGCTGCTTCGAGTGCTACGGCGAGTTCGTCGGCGCTGGCCTCGACCGTTTCGGGCACGGTGACGACCAGTCGTCCGTCTCGCTCGAGGACGTACTTGGCGTTGATGATTGTCAGTCCGACGATCTGTTGCGTGCCTGGCGCGAATCGGAGCACGTGCCCCTCGCGGGTCTCTTCGCCTTCCCCTGCTTGGGGTGCCCCGACGTGGAGGTAGAGGACGTCGCCGTCTGGGTCGTAGTCGGCGTGGTCGAACACGAGCGGTCCGATGTGAATGTTCACGGTGTCCATAACTTGGGGTCCTTACGGTTGGCCAGCGCGGTGATGACTCGCCCTGGCTGCTGCTCATAGCTTACGACCACCAGCAGCCATCGGCTCGGCCCGACGTCGCGACGGTAGAGCCTGGTTCTCTCCGGTCGTGAATCGGGCTCGGTGTGATCGGGGTGCGCGACGGTCGCCACGACTGCGTCGAGGTGTCCGACGAGCTCCGGGTGATCGCGCGTGATCTTCTGTTCCCAGATCCGCGTCAGCAGAACGATCTCGCGGCCGTCGAGGTCTCTGACGACCGGCCAGTGTCGCGTCGTCGTCGGCCATCCTCGTGAGACTGCCGAACGCTCCGGACGATCGCGAAGCGGGCACGCGGACCGGATGCGACAGTCTGGCGCCATCGCTCGGGGTCAACCGGGTCTCTGCAGCCCCGCGCTGGCGGGGATGACGGGTGCTGCCCGGTGGTGGACGGTGTCGATGATCTCGGCGTTGTCGATTCCCTGCAGGTAGATCGAGGTGATGCCGAGGTTGGCGTGACCGAGCTGGCGCTGGATCACGACTATCGGCACGCCTTCGCGAGCCATCTCCACGGCGTGGGCGTGTCGGAGCTGGTGCGGCGCAAACCGGCGCCTCACAGCGGCTTGGGCAGCTGCGCGGCGTAGCTGGACGCGGACCGCGTCCTGGGTCCACGGCCGGCCTCGGCTAGGCCCGTTGATAACGCAGAACAGCGCCCCGACCGGGAGCCGCTCGCGGGCTTGCAACCACGGGTCGAGTTGCTCCCAGCCCCAGCTATCCATGCCGACCTCGCGGCGCTTACCGCCTTTGCCGCGGCGCACGAGAATCGCGCCGCGCCGACGGTCAAGATCGCTCTCCGCCAGCGCGAGCGCCTCGCTGATCCGAAGCCCCGAGCGCCAGAGCACAACGATCAGGCCTCGCAGCCGGTCAGCGACCGGGCCGTCGCCAGCGGCGCGCATGACCCTGATGATCTCCTCCACCGGCGGCGGGTCCGCCGGATAGCGAAGCCCCTTGTTCCTGGGCGGCCGTCCGACGTGATACCCAGGCAACGTCGCCGGCGAGCGGCGACGACCGATGCAGTCTCCGCGAGGCCTCCTGAGCTCAAATGACATGGAAACCTCGTGCTCGGCCAGTCTCCGCCCGCGCAGTAGCGTGATCAACGATTCAGCCACGGCACCGCTGGTGGGCGGACGGGAGCGTCGACGCCGAGAGCCAGGCCGGCGCATCCCATAGAGTTTGGCCGGTGGAGATCCCGGTGGAGGTGCGCTGGCAGGCGTTGCATCCGTTCCGGGCGCTGTTGCTTCCTGTCGGCTGGAAACGCGTCGAGGGACAGCACGTGACTGCCTGCTTTCACACGTACCCGATCGCTCAGGTCGTCGAGCCGACGAACATCGCTCTGGCGAACGTCGACGACGCCGTCGCGGAGGCGCGCGAGCTCGTGCGCGCCGAGGGCAAGGACCTCCACGTATGGTGGGTGGAGCCCACGTACGAATGGGTCGGTCCTGAGCTCGAACGGCGGGGACTGCGGCACGCGGAGACGCCAGGCTTTGAGAAGGTTGAGAACGCGATGGCGCTCGTCGATCCTCCGTCGAGCAAGACGCCTGCGGGCATCACGATACGCGCGATCGAAACGATTGACGACCTTGCAGCGTCGGACCGTGTCACCGTCGAAGCGTTCGGCATGGGGGCCGAGGCCGGCGCGGAGATGGATCGTGATCGTGCTAAGCGCTACGCCGAGTACACGACGGCTGGCAACTCGTTCAGACAGTTCATCGCGTCGCTCGATGAAGAGGTAGTCGGAACTGCAGCCGCAGCTCTCGCCAACCACGGTGTCAACCTGTTCGCCGCCGGGGTCCTGCCCCACGCGCGCGGCCGCGGTGTCTACCGCGCCTTGATTCGCGCGCGCTGGGACCTCGGCGTCGAACGCGGCACCCCCGCCCTAACGGTGCAAGCCGGCCAGATGTCGCGACCCGTGCTCGAAAGCGCCGGCTTCTCGCTCATCGCTGCCGCGAAAATGTACGTCAGCGACCCCGCCTAGCCGCTCCGCCCGCGCCCTCGCGGGCCTGCGCCGCAACAGATGCACGCGCGCCTGGGCGAGGCTGTCGGGGAAAGTTGTCGCGAGGTCGAGCCGGCGACGGCGGATCGAAGCGGTGGCGCGCTGGGTCGGCCGGTGATCGTTCAGATCACGCGGTGGCTGCAGCTTTCTGGTGGGTGTGGAGCTTGGCGAGGTTGTGGGTGGCGGCGATCAGCCGCCATTCCGATAATGCGGCGGCGCGGCCACGGCGCTGGAAGCGGTCGATCCTGCGGTTGTGTTTGGTGTGTCCGAATACGGGCTCGATGGTCTGTTTGCGCTGCTGGTAGATCGCGTGCCCAAGCTCGGTCTTGAGCACCCGGCGCATGTGGTCAAAGAGCCCGCCGGTCCAGCCGGCGCGCGGTGTCTCTTTGAGGTCTGAGTCGGGCGGGATCAGGACTTGGGTGCCGCCGGTGACGATGTTCTCCATCTGGCGTTTGTGCCAGTAGCCAGCGTCCGCGACCACAGTCCCGGGACGCTCGCTGACACCGGCGCGCTCGAGGTGGCGCAGCGCGGCTTCGAAGACCGGCTCGAGGTGCCCGAAGTCCGATGACGCGGTCGTGATCTCCGCCGCGACGATGATCTGGGTCTCGGTCACCGCGGCCTGCGCGTTGTAGCCCTGGATCGTGGGCTGTCCCTTGGTGCGCATCACCCGCGAGTCCGGGTCGGTGATGTTCACAGACCCCTGCGGAACCGCGGGCGGCGTGTATGGATCCGGGCGCACGCCGAAGCGCCGGCCGTCGCTCATCACGCCGCGCTCGCGGTAGGCCTCATAGGCCGCGTTCGCCGCGACCTCGACCGCGAGCTGCTCCTCCAGCCGGCGCTTCGCATCGGCGAGCCGCTGCGCGCGCGAGCGAGCAACCGCCTTGGCGTCGCGTTCGCGCTGCTCATCCAGCTGGCGGCGCCCGTTGCGAAGCCACCCGCGCCGGCCCTCCGCGTGCCGGCCCAGCCGCTCACGATCGAGCTCGACCGCCTGCTCAACGACCGCTGGGGTCCCGTGCTCGCCGGCGGCCTTCTTCTCATCCAGGCGCTGCTTGGCCTCAGCCAGCGCCTCACGCCGGCTCTCGCGCGAGCGAAACCGCTCCGGCAGCTCGTCGCCGCGGGCGTCACCGTGCTGCTCGTCCTCCTCGCGATCGATCCGCTCCGCCTCGTCAAGGATCTCCGCGACGATCCCCTGATAGGAGCGGTTCTGATCACGCGACGCGCTCGCCCGGATCTTCGTCCCGTCGATCGCGATCACGCCAACCGACACCAACCCCGCCTCCTCGCAGAGCGTGAGGACCTCGACAAACAACTCGCCGATCGCGGCCTCGTGGCGGCGGCGAAACTCCGCAATCGTTGAATGATCAGGCACCCGCATCGCCGTGATCAGCTTGTAGGTGACGTCCTCCCGGCAAGCCCGTTCGATCCCGCGCGACGACCGATTCCCGCGCGCGTATGAGTACAACAACAGGCCCACCATCATCTCGGGGTCATACGCCGCGCGACCCTGCCCGTTCGCTCGATAGGCGCTATAGAAACCGGTCAGATCCATCCTCTTGACGGCCTCCAGCACCGTCCACACCAGATGGTCCTCATCGACCCAATCCGCCAGCGACGGCGGCATCAACAACACCTGCCCGCGATCACACGACACGAAATTCTGGCTCATCCAGAAATCCTCTTAAACCCGCCGGACGACGCCGCTAAACCCGACAGCCTCGCCCACAGGCACACGCCGGGGCCCCATCGGCGTGTGACACGCACGCCGCGCGCGCGTAGCATCTGTGAATGAGGATCGCCGCTCGCATCAACAGGGATGGTGTTGCGGCCAGCCGTGGTGGTGGCGCGGCGGTGATCGGGGTTCTCGTTCTGACGTTCGCCGTCACCGCTGGGCACGCGTCACCGCTGCGTGCCACGCGTGCGAGCGCTGCGGCGTGCGACGTGCCCAGCCTGACCGGGCTCACGCTGCGAAACGCGCGAGCCCGCGCCATCCGCGCTGGGTGCACGCTGCGACTGGTGGACGTCCAGCCCCCTGGCGCGCGTGCGCGGCAGCGGGTTGTTCAACAGGTCCCGGCTTCCGGGGTCAGCGCGCGGCCGATTCGAGTGTGGCTGGCGCCGCGCTGCCCAAAGCCTGGCCCGACGGCCCTGCCGGCGCGTGAGCCGCTCCTCACGGTGGGGCCGACGGAGCTGATCAGCGGCTTCTACGTCGTCGGAGGCCCAGTGTTCCCACCGTGGATCTGCCCGCGGGTACCGGAGCCGGAGGCCGACACGATCACGGTCATCGACCCGGCGACGGGGATGACCGTGGGGAGCGCGACGGTGGGTCAAGGCCAGTTGGCCGTCATCCCACTCGCGCCCGGCACCTACGAGGTCAAAGCAGCACCCGCGAATCCCGTGAGCAACCTTGGGCGGCCGACCACCGACAAGACTGTCACGATCCCCGCCGGGATGAGCGTTCGCGAGGACTTCATCGCCGCTGTTCCCTGACGCGGACATCGCGGACGCCAGCTGCCATGATCCGACCCGACCGAGCCCGCGGCAGGCGGCTCGGCGGCTCGCACCTGTCGCCCCGAGCGCGGATCGGGCGCGACCAGCGGTGTCGCGAGCGGCACCGAATCAATGAGACAAAGGAGTGCAGACCGCCCATGACGGTGCTCGACAGCTTCCGACTCGACGGCAGGGTCGCCGTCGTCACGGGCGGCAACCGCGGGCTTGGCGAGGTGTTCGCTCGCGCGCTGCACGAGGCCGGTGCGCGGGTGGCGATCGCGGCGCGAGATCAGGAGCGCTCCGAACGCGTGGCGCGTGAACTGGGCGCGACCGCGGTCACCACCGACGTCACCGATCCGGCCAGCGTGGCGGCGATGCTCGCCGCCGTGACCGGCGAGCTCGGGCCGGTTGACGTGCTGGTCAACAACGCGGGCGTCTGCTTCCATGGTGCGGCGCTCGAGGCGCCTGAGGAGGAGTGGCGCGCGGTGTGGGACGTCAACGTCGATGGGCTGTGGCACTGCAGCCGGGCGGTCGGGGCGCAGATGGTGGAGCGCGGCGCCGGCGTCATCGTCAACATCGGCTCGCTCTCGGCGATGATCGTGAACCGGCCGCAGATGCAGCCGGCCTACAACGCATCCAAGGCGGCAGTCCACCACCTCACGCGTTCGCTGGCGGCCGAGTGGGCGCCGTTCGGCGTTCGCGTCAACGCGCTCGCACCAGGCTACGTCAAGACCGAGATGGCGCCCGTCGATGAGACGCAGTTTCGCCGCCACTGGATCGAGGACGCGCCGATGCGCCGCTACGCGCTGCCGGAGGAGCTCGGGCCCTCGCTCGTCTATCTCGCGAGTGACGCGTCGAGCTTCATGACCGGGTCGGTGCTCGTCGTCGACGGCGGCTACTCGGTCTACTGAGCCTGCGCGCCCCTGCTCCCGGCTGAACGCGGTGCAGCGGTCACGGCTGGGGCTTGCCGCCCTGGAAGTAGGTGCCGGTGCAGGGGTCGATGTAGGTTCCCGCGTTGAAGCGGTTGCCGTGCTGGGGGAAATACCACTCGACCGCGTCGTAGGCGCGCCGCCCGTGGCAGCTCCCGAGGTGGAAGGCGACGATTCGCGCCGACTCCTCCGTCCCGCCGGCGACGCTCTGGGTGGGGCCGACATAGTCGGAGGTACCCGTGCCGATCGCCTTCGCGCCACCCCACGTCGCCCAGTGGATGTCGCTCACAAGGCCGGTCGGGTCCCCGCCGTTGAAGACTGTGCTCGGCCGGGCGTGACCGTAGCCGCGCTGGTTTGGCGCCCAGGGGCCTGCGAGGATCGGCGTCGTGCTACGCGCCCATGCCCCGACGGCGGGGTGGTTCAGCGCGGCTCGAGGATCACGAGCGGAATCTCGCGCTCGGTGCGCTGCTGGTAGGTCTCATACCCCGCGTAGATCGCGACCGCCTTCGGCCACAACCGCGCCCGCTCGCCCGCGTCGGCGACGCGGGCTCGCACGGCCAAGCGCTCGGACCCGAGCTGGACCGTCGTCTCGGGGTGTGCGCGCAGGTTGTGAAACCACGCCGGATGCCGCGGGTGGCCGCCCTTTGACGCAATGAGCACGATGTTCTCACCGTCGCGGAGATACACCAGCGGCGTCGTTCGCTTGACGGCGCTGCGGGCGCCGACATGATCGAGCAGCAGCATCGGCGGACCGTCCCGGAAGCGATGGCCGACGCGACCGCCGCTCGCGCGGTAGAGCAGCGTGTGCAGGCGCGTCAGCTGCCGAAAGGCAAGCCAGAGGTGGTCGGTGCTCTCACGCAACGTTCAGCCGGCGCTCGGGTCCGCCACGCGCGCGACGAACAGGATCGCGCCGCTACCGTCCTCGCGCAGCAGCAGCAGGTAGGGACGGTCGAGGTCGACGGTGACCGGCGGTCCCGGCGGTCGTGCGATCGCGGTTGGCCCGACGATTCCCGTCGCTGCCGCGGCGACCGTGCCCTGCTCGTCGACCTTCAGGTCCGCGGCATGCTCGACGAGCGAGATCTGCAGTGGCACCTGCGTGGTGATCCCGCGGAAGTCGGCCGCGGGTCCGAAGGCGTCGGTCATGCCGAGCGTCTGCAGCGGGCCGTTCAGCGAGGTCTGCGTGTGCAGATGCAGCTTCGGCATCAGCAGGTTGACCTCACGCGTGCGAAGCGCCGCGACCAGCGATGCAAGGCTCGCAGCGTTCAGGCCCCTCTGCAGCGCCGCCAGCGACTTGCCGCGGGGGAGGATCGCGAGCAGCGACAGGGAGGAGGATCGGTAGGGCAGATCGACAGCCTGGTAATCCGATGCCGCGGCGTAGGGGAAGGCGGTGTCCGGCGCGGACATGAACGGGACGCTGACGCTCTGTCCGCTCGAGGTCGTGAACGGAGCAGCGTGGGTCAGCCGGGCGTCGAACGGCGTCGCCCAGTTGGCCTTCAGGTAGATCGCGTTGGCGAGTACGAAGACCGTTGCGGGGGACAGCGAGCCCTCCGGCAGAAGGTCCTCGATCAGCCTGGCCGTGTGCTCGGACACCCACGCGTTGATCGCCTGGCGCGCCGCGTCCGGCGCGCCGCGAAAATTGGTGTCCTGAGGCGGGGCGGCGAAGGTGTCGGTCAGCGTCTTGACGAACGGATTCGCCAGCGCGACGCCGGTCTGGATCCACAGTGCGTTTGCCAGCTCCAGCGTGGGTGCTCCCGCCGCGCCGCTTGGAGCGGCCGCCCCGACCGCCTGGCGCAGCGTCGCGGCATTCGCGCTTGCCTCGGCGGCCGATGAGGCGCCGAGGACGTGGTCGATCTGTGCGCCGGTCTGTCCCTTCGCACCGGCGCCGGCCATTGTCAGCGCGGTGTCCACGCTGTAGGGCGAGAAGACGACGTTGCCGCCGCCGAGCAGGCGCAGCAGGTCGAGCGCGAACGAGTTCTCGGCGCCCGCGGCGCTCAAGGCCGACGTATGCGCCCGTGGCGGTCGCCCGCTTGCCGGCGAACCGCCGAGGAGGCCGGCGAGCACGAGCGCTCCGGTGATCGCCAGCGCGCCGAGCGCTCTGGCGCCGATCACGGCGCGCAGCCCGACCGCACACCTTTCGCGGTCAAACGGTCATTCATGCGAGACACGCTACCGCCTTGCCCCCGGGCGCTCGGCGCTCGATCCACCGCCGCTCGTCCCCGGCGTTCGAGAAGATGTCGGCGAGCCCCCGTAGCTCAGCTGGATAGAGCATCGGACTTCTAATCCGAATGTCGCAGGTTCGAATCCTGCCGGGGGCAGTGGAAGCGCCCAGGAAATAAAGAGTTATGGTCTCTTGCGATCGGCCTGATACCCTCCCCGTGTTCCCACGCGTGTTCCCCAGCGGCCGTGGCTGCTCCGCTGGCGGGGCTCAACCGGAGGCGGAGTTGGGCGCTGTAAGACCCACAGGACATCTGCAGATCAAGGGTGGGGTGGGCCACCGGCGCTACTTCGCGCTCTGGCGCGACGCCGACGGACGCCATCAGCTGCTGCTCGGCCCCGCGCACGTCAAGGACTCCGGCCGCCGCACGCCCCGCGGGGCGATCATCTGGCGTGCCGGCGATGGCCCGCTGCCGAGTCCCGACCATCTCACGCCGGCCGACGCCGCGGCGGCGCTGCGCGAGCTGCTCGCGGTGGCCCCCAAGCTGCCCGCGCCTGCCGGCCAGCGAGCGAACGGGGCGGTCACGTTCGGGGAGGCGTGCGCGGAATGGCTGCGCTACATCGAACACGAGCGCAAGCGCGCGCCCTCGACGCTTGTCGACTACCGCAGCGCGGTGCGGGCGTGGCTATTACCGGGGTTCGGTGCGGAGACCCCTGTCGGCGCGATCGACACGCCCGCGATCGACGGATGGCGCGCGAAGCTGCTCACCGGGCGACGGCTATCGCCGCGCTCGATCCAGAAGCTGCTCACGCTCCTCCACGGCGTGCTCAAGCGCGCCAAGCGCCTCGGCTGGATCACCGCCAACCCTGCCACTGACGCCGAGCGGGTGAGCGTTAAACGCTCCGGCGAGTTCAACGTGCTCGCGCCCGTGCAGGTCGCCGCCGTGGCCCGCGCCGCCGAGAGCGTCCAAGACGGCGCCGCCTTCAGCGTCGCAGCATTCACGGGTCTGCGGCTCGGCGAGCTCATCGCGCTGCGCTGGCGCGACATCGACTTCGCCAAACGCCTCGTGCATGTCAGAGGAAGCTACACACTCGGTCGTCAGGGGCCCCCGAAGTCCGGGCACGTCCGCTCGGTGCCGCTGATCGACCAGGCACTGGAACCGCTCGATCGCCTCAGCCGGCGAGAGCTGTTCAAGGCCCCAGATGACCTCGTGTTCGCGGGAGTGCTCGGCAGTCACCTCGACGGGTCGGCGCTGCGCAAACGCTTCTACTCGGCACTCGAGCGCGCCGGCTTGGGAGCAATGCGGGCAAAGCCCGAGCCGGTCACGTTCCACGACCTGCGCCACACGTTCGGAACGCTCGCGGTCCAGGCGTTCCCACTGTCAGACGTCAAGGCGTACATGGGGCACTCCGACATCCAGACGACCATGATCTACGTGCACCACGTGCCCCGGCACGACGCCGCGGCGAGACTGTCGGCGATCGTCGCGGCGGAGACGGGGATCGCCGACGCCGGTGCCCCGGTCGCCGTGTAGCGGCAAACATCAGGTTGGCTCGCCCGGCTTTTCTCGAATGTGGCTTCGTCGTCTGGCTCGTCATCGACTGCGGCGTGTCCCTTGGGGACTACCTCCGCTTGCCGCAGACAGAACAGCGGTGACGAATGCAGTGGCCGGTGCAGGACTGCCACGGCCCCAGCCAACTGGTAGTTGGGCGTGCGGACGCATCTGGCACCCCAGGGTTGAGGTCGGGAAGCTTCTGGGAGCACGCCGCCGTGACCAGCTCGAACTTATCGCGCCGCTGACTCACCGCAGCGCCGTGTTGCCGCTCGGATCCGCCAAGCTCGGAATGATCGGAGGCGGGTCTTTGGCAGTCGTCTCGGCCTTCAGCGCTGCGAAGGGCGCGTCGCTCGGTCCATGCTCGCCTCCATCGTCGCCATAGCGCCGGCGGTGGTCACCGGCGGCGGTGGGTGTCACTAGCGACGCCTCGCGTGTGAAGCGATACGGCACCCGCTTCGGAGTCGGAGTGTTCTATCTTCAAATGGGCGCATGTATGCAAGTCGAAATTGGAGCGACTTACTTTGCATCAAAATCGGCGTCAATCGGCTCAATCGCGGGCGTTGGCTCGCCCGTCGCGGTTCGCGCTCGGCCGGAAGGATGCGGCTGCCATCGGCGAATTGCAAGCCGAAGCACAGTCCGTTTCTGCCGGTGCGCCCCGGATTGGGCGCCGTAGGCACGCGATCCGCGAACCGCCACCGCACGTCGAGCGTCAATACCGTCCCGGCGCTATATACCGGCCCTATTGACAGCCATACTGCGATGCTTTCGGTGCGAGCCATCACGGCTCGTAGCGCAGGATCGGCGGGCTGGACATTGGGTGGCGGTCCCGTCCAGTCAGGATTGCGGTACTCACCAGGAGCGCCAAGAAGCGCCCGTGCGTCGAGAGTCTCGTCAAAGAAACCCATTTAGCGTGTCCTCGTACACACGCCTTGCCGGAGCAGCACCCACACTATGCCGCGACGCCAGTCGATCGTCGCTTCCCGCGCGGACAGACCGCACAACGAGGTCATGGTAATCGAGCAGATCGTCGGCATGCTCGACGAGCCTCCGGCCCGGCAGAGTGACGCGGACGGGCGACGGACGACGCTCGAGCAGCCGGCATTGCAGCTGATGCTCAAGGCTAAGCATGGCCCGGCTCAAGCACGGTTGCGAAACATAAAGTCGCGAGGCCGCGCGGCCGAAGTGGCCCTCTGACACTACAACTACGAAATACCGAACGTGTCGCAGATCAAGGTGAACCGGCCAACTGTGCTCGGCAGGTGATGCGGCTTTGGTCATCACGTCACAGATTAGGTCAGCAGGCCCGGACCGGCAAGCGACGACATCGCTAATCAGGCATCCGCGCATCGTGCGCAGCTGCTCGTGCGTACCGCCGGTAGACCGCGGTGCACCGTGAAGCGAAGGCCCGCAGCAGGTGTCCGACAGATCTGGTGCGCGGCTCTGAAGTATGGAGAGTGACCCACGCGGCACGACGGCCGGTAATACCTAGGAGGGGAGAACTAGGATCTCTCTCGCCACGGAACCGCGTTGGCGCTCGACGGACCGTCGGGCGCGTACAGCGCCACGCAGTGCGTCACTCCCGAATCGCTGACTGTAGTACACGAAACGCGGCGACTACAGTGGCTGCACCAGGGTCGATCGGCCGCGGCGACGCGTCTCCGTCAGTTAGGGTCGAGGCTCGATCACACCGCTGGCGAATCCGCCCCTCGAGTATGAGTCCGCCAAGATCGGTCTCGCCGCGCAGGACATCTACGAGATCTCGAGCGCTCCCGACCACCGTCACATCGCGCGGCCCGGCTAGGGTCCGGTCCACGTTTCCGCTGAGCGGGTCGATCACCCATCCGGTAGACGGAACGTCGTCGACCACGATCGCTACCGTCTCGCGAAGCCCAGCAATGAGATCCGGCGCGATCTGACTCGGCATCGACCGCTCCAGTGTCTGCGCCCAATTCTCCGCGCGCACTACCGCCAAGTTGGTCGTCGCAGTGTTCCAGTTGTCGTCGAGCAAACCGTAGCCTAGCGCTGCGAGCGCCTCGTTCACGCCGGCAAGGAGGCTCGCAGGTACCAAGCCGATCGGCACAGTGCGGCCGCGCCCGACCGACCGACCGTGCACGGTGTCGGTGTACGCGATTTTTGTGTCGCCCGGCGTCAGCGCGACGCGCGGGCCTGTAAACGCTCGTGCGAGTGCAGCGTCGTCTGGCTGCACTTGTAGAAAGTCGAAAAGGCTCGCCAACGCGTCTCCTGGCATAGCGACCAAGTCTTCGTACCGGACACGGCGACACCGCGCGCCGTGCGCCTCTTCGAAGTCCAGCGCCAAGCGCACTCGCTCAAGCCAATGCGTCAGGAGCGCGGCAACGAAGTTCCCGAGAGACGACTGCACATACGGCGCATATCCAAACGCGCGGAAGCCCCAGCGCGAAGCCTCCAAGCCAGAAACCACAACGTCCATCGGATGGCGGAAGGCCAAAATATACTGCGCCTCCGGGAATACTTGATCGATTGCCGCCAGGAACCCCGGAGCATCGAGGGACTTGTCACAATACACATCCTTTCCAAGCGCTGGAGTTGTCCCGGTTCAGACGACACTTCTTGGTTTGTTGTCTGTGGTCGGGAATTCCTCGTTCTGCGCAGCGTAGACGAGCTGCTCGCAGAGCAGCTCGTATTCAGCGGGTGAGAGCATGCCGAGCGTTGAGTGTCGCCGCTCCCGGTTGTAGAACGCCTCGATGTACTCGAAGACCGCGGAGCCGAGCTCGCGGCGCGTTGGCCATGCGCGTCGGTGGATGAGTTCTTTCTTGAGGGTGGCGAAGAAGCTCTCGGCCACGGCGTTGTCGTAGGCGTCGCCCTTGGATCCCATCGAGATCGCGATCCCGGCGTCGCGGGCGGCTTGGCCGAAGCCGAGCGACACGTATTGCGACCCGGCGTCGCTGTGATGAATGAGACCTGGCTGGGGGCGACGGCGGTGCAGCCCCATTTGGAGTGCGTCGACGACGATCTCGTGGCGCATGTTATCGGCCATCGACCAGCCCACGATCTTGCGGCTATAGGCGTCTTGGACGGCGGCGAGGTAGAGCCAGCCTTCCCACGTTCTGAGGTAGGTGATGTCGGCGAGCCACAGCACGTTCGGCTCGGCCGGGCGAAAGCGCCGTTCGACCAGGTCGTCAGCGACCCGCACCCCCGGGACACGGATCGTCGTGCGCCCGCGCTTCTTCGGCACAAGCCCTGAGATACCGGCCTGGCGCATCAGCCTCGCGACACGCTTACGCCCGACCCTGATCCCATATGCGAGCCGCAGCTCGGCGTGAATCCGCGGCGCCCCATAGACCTTTCGCTTCGAGGCGTGGATCTGCTTGATCTGCTCGAGCAACCACGCGTCCTGAAGGGCGCGGTCAGACGGCGCTCGGCGCTCCCAGTCATGAAAGCTCGTGCGGTTGACCTGGAGCGCCCGGCACATCACGGCGACTGGATAGTTGGCCTTCTCCGCGGCGATGAACGAGAACACCTCGCCTACCGCCCGTCGGTCTCCTTGGCGAAGAAGGCCGCGGCTTTTTTCAGGATCTCGCGCTCCATCCGAAGCGTCCGGTTCTCGCGACGCAACGCCCGCAACTCCTCACGCTCATCCGACGTCAACCCCTGGCGCTTGCCGGCATCGACGTCAGCCTGCTTGATCCAGTTGCGCAACGTCATATCTGAGACGCCCAGATCCTTCGCGATCTGAACCAACGGCTTCTCGTTCAACCGAACGAGCTCGATCGCCTCACGGCGAAACTCCTCGGGATACGGCGGCCTCGACTTGGGCACTTGAACCTCCTTGCCCGGGTCATTCGACCCAAGCGCTCAAGTGTCCTCGAAACCGGGACAACTCCAGGCGGCGCGACGCGCGGAGCTCTTGACGCAAGTCTCGAAGCGAAAGCCGATCAGTCGCGACACGTGCGAGCCAGCGCCGCTGTTCGCTATCGGCGAACGCGGTCAGCTCGGCGTGGTGACTC
>JBEKNK010000031.1:0-27223 GCA_049522915.1 Solirubrobacteraceae bacterium
CGGGGCCACGCGCGGCGGACCGGCGAGCGCCGGGGTCGGGGTCATATCTCTCTCAGCATGCTGCCGCCACAGACGTTGCACATCACGATCGCGGTGCTGGCCATGCGCACGATCGTCGAATGCTCGCCGCAGTCGGGGCAGACCGAGACCAGCTCGAAGCGGTGCAGGCAGTACACGCAGCGGTAGCGCCCTGGGAGGTTCGTCGGGCGCAGCCACGGCTCGCCGCAGTTGGGGCAGGCGGTGCCCAGCTGAGCCGCCTCGCTCATCGAGCAGCGCTCCGCTCAGTCGCCCACCCGCACCATCGCGGCGATGAAGAAGCCGTCGCTGCCCTGAACGTGCCCGAGCGCCAGCAGCTGGTCGGCCGCGTGGGGGTGGGCCCAGGCCGGGTGGCGGGCCTGAAGATCGGTCGGTACGAACTCGGGGTGGGCATCGAGGAAGGCTGCGATCTGGTGCTCGTTCTCGGCCGGCGAAATCGTGCACGTCGAGTAGACGAGCGTAGCTCCCGGCGCACACGCGGCGGCCGCAGCGGACAATAGCCGGGCCTGCACCGCGGCGAGGGATTGCACGGCGGCGGACGAGCCGCGCCAGCGCAGATCCGGGCGCGACTGCAGCGTGCCGAGCCCCGAACAGGGCGCGTCCAGTAACACGCGCGAGAAGCGTTCGCCCGCTCGTCGCGCAGCCCCGGCGTCGCCGGTCTCGACGCGCACGTTCACGGCGCCCATCCGGGCGGCGGTGCGCACCAGCGCCCGAGCACGCCCGGCGTGACGCTCAACGGCGACAACCTCGCCGCGCCCGGCCATCAGCGCCGCCAGGTGCGTCGTCTTGCCGCCCGGTGCGGCGCACAGGTCGAGCACGCGCTCGTCGGCCGTCGGGGCGACGCAGGGCGCGACCAGCATCGAGGCGCGCGATTGTGGCATCAGCATCCCCGCACGCCACAGCGCGGAGCCGTGAGCGTCAAAGGCGCCGCTGACGATGACCGCCTCCGGCGGATCTGTGGCGGCGCGCGCCCGCACGCCCTGCGCGCCGAGCGCCGCCAGCAGGCCGGGGACATCGGTGCGCAGACTGTTGGCCCGCAGCGAGCTCTCGGCCGGCTCGTTGGCGCGGGCGAGCAGGGCACGCGCGGCCTGCGGTCCCAGCGCCTTCCACCACAGCTCGACGATCCATCGTGGCATCGAGTGACAAATCGAGGCGGCGGCCGGGACATCATCATCGAGTGCCGCGATCAGTGCCGGTCCCTCGCGGGAGAGGCGGCGCAGCACCGCGTTGACCAGGGCATGTCCGTGTGCGCCCTTGGCCAGCTCGACCGCGTCGTTGACCACGGCATGGGGAGCGCTGCCGGCAAAGCACAGCTCGTAGCAGCCGAGCCGGAGCGCGGCCAGCAGCGGCGCGTCGATCTTCGCCGCCGGGCGTCCCGAGCACTGCTCGATCAGGTGGTCCAGCGTCAGCACCCGCTGAACGGCGCCGTAGGCGAGATGCATCGCAAACGCCCGATCGCGTCCATGCAGTCCCATCGCGGCGCGGTGAAAGGCACGGTCGGTGAACGCTCCGTGCTCGAACGTTCGCCGCAGAACGACGTAGGCGGTGGTGCGAGCCTCAGCCGGCATTTGCGGGCCGGTCAGAGCGCATGTCCGCGCAGATAGGCCGCGGCGTCCATCGCGCGCTTGCCCGGCGGCTGAACGCGCAGCAGCTCGAGCGTGCCCGGCGAGGCGCCGTAGTAGAGGTGCCCCCCATCGGCGGCCAGGACCCCGGCCGCCGTCGGTCTGTTCGCAAGCGTGGCACTGAGAACGCCGAGGCCGTCTGGCAGCCGCGCACCCACGTGCGGGTGCAGCGCTCGCACGCGGCGCTCGAGCTCCTGCGCCGGACGGCCGCCGTCGAGTTCCCGGTCGGCCGCGGTCAGCTTCTCCGCGTAGGTCACCCCGGCGGTCTCCTGCTCGACGTAGCTGCGCGGATGCTCGAGGGCTGAGCTCAGCAGTTCACCGGCGAGTGCGGCCAGCCGCGCGCTGAGCGCCGCGAAGTCGTCGTCGGGCTCGATCGCGACGGCGGCGCTGGCGCACACCGGGCCTGCGTCGAGCTCCGCGACCAGCCGCATCAGCGAGACGCCGGTCTTCAGGTCGCCGGCAAGGATCGCCCGCTCGATCGGCGCCGCACCGCGCCAGCGCGGCAACAGCGAGGGGTGAACGTTGAGGATCTCGTAGCGCGAGAGCAGCGGCTCGCGGACCATTCCGCCGTAGGCGCACAGGACGAGCAGATCGGGCGCGGCGGCGGCGATCTGCTCGGCCGCGTCGGCGAGCCGGCCGGGCTCGATGACGGTCAGGCCGAGCTCGCGGGCGCCCTCTGCGAGGGGCGTCGGGGCGAGCCTGCGGCCGCGCCCCTTGGCGGCCGGCGCGCGGGTCACGACAAGCTCCGGGGAAAGCTGGCGTCCCGCTGCGGCGAGCACCGCGAGGGAGAACTCCGAGCTGCCGATGTAGACGGTCTTCACGCTTCGAGCTGGCGATCGCGCCATGCGCGGATCGCCTCGCGACGCTGCGCCTTGCTCGCGCGGTCCAGCATCAGGACGCCGTCAAGGTGGTCGATCTCGTGGGCGAGTACGCGCGCCTCGAGCCCGGACGCCTCGACGGTCACGCCCTCCCCACGCTCGTCCGCACCGACGACACGCAGGTGCAGCGAGCGCTCGACATCCACGCGGATGCCGGGGATGCTCAGACAGCCTTCCTCCATCGTCTCGGTCTCGGCGCTCTGCCACTCGATCCGCGGGTTGACGAGCGCCGCCGTGGGGCTCTCCAGCTCGACGCGGTAGACGAGCACACGCGCCAGCATCCCCACTTGGGTGGCCGCCAGTCCGATGCCGAGCGCGTCATCCATCAGGCCGCGCATCCAGTCGACGTCCTCGCGCAGCCGCGAGTCAAACGCCGACACCGCGAGTGCCCGCGTCCGCAGCACCGGGTCTCCCAGCTTGCGGATCTTGGCCAGGGCGGTCTCACGGCGCTCGCGCTCCTGGGCGGACTCTTCCGCGAGCTCTTCCTCCGCGTCGAGCAGCTCTTCAGCCATGACTCCAGTCTAGGGGTCGATCCCGTCAGGGTCTGCAGGCACCGGCGTCAGGCCCGGGCGGCCGCGGGCACTACTGAGGGTCGACGTCGACGCTGACGGCTGCATCGCGATGCAGCGGAGCCGCGACGGCCTCGCCTACCGCCGCCACGGCGGCGGCGCGGTCGGTGGCCTTGACGACGATCTGCGCCCGCTCGCGACCGCGCAGGCGAAACAGCGGTGCCGGGCCGAGCAGCTGCGCGTGTTCGAGCCTCAGACGCGAACGCAGCTCGCGCGCCGCCTCCAGCGCGACCCCTTCGCAGGTGCTCGAGCAGACGATGCGAATCAGTTCGCCATAGGGCGGATAGCCGAGCGCCTGACGGCGAACCAGCTCGCCGGTGAGGAACCCTGCGCTGTCGTGGTGGGCTGCGGCGAGAATGCTGCGAGCGGTGGGCGCCATCGTCTGCACGAGCACGCGGCCCGAGGTCCCGCCCCGACCTGCCCGCCCGGCCAGCTGCGCAACCAGCGCGAAGGTCCGCTCCTCGGAGCGGAAGTCCGGGAAGCGCAGCGTGGCATCCGCGTCGAGCACGACGCCGAGGGCGACACCGTCGAAGTCGTGTCCCTTGGCGACCATCTGCGTGCCGACCAGCACGCCCGCATCCGCGCGCTCGAAGCGCACGAGCACGGCGGCCGCCCGCCCCTTGGCGCCGGCCACGTCGGCGTCGAGGCGGAAGATCGGGTAGTCGCCGCCACCGAGCGCGGCCACCAGCTCGTGCTCGAGACGCTCTGTGCCGAGGCCGTGGCGGGCCACGCTGGAGGAACCGCAGGCGTCGCATCGCTCCGGCGCAGTCTCGCGATGGCCACAGTGGTGGCAGCTGATCACGCCCTCGGCGCGGTGCAGCACGAGCGCGACATCGCATTCCGGGCAGCCCCAGACCTTGCCGCACGAGCGGCAGGAGAGGAAGTTCGACCAGCCGCGGCGGTTCAGCAGCACGATCCCCTTGCCGCCGCCGCGGCGCAGCTCGCCGAGCGCGGCGGCGGTGCGTTCATGCAGAGCCCCGGGGACGGCGCGCATATCGAGCACCTCGACAGCCGGCAGCGCGCCGCCGTCGACGCGCGCGCGCAGCGTGAGCCGCCGCAGCCGGGCATAGCTCTCCGGGCGCGGCGTGGCGCTCCCGGCGACCAGCACGGCCCCCGCCTGGCGCGCGCGCTGCTCGGCGACGTGGCGGGCGTCGTAACGCGGGTCGCCCTCGTGCTTGTAGGAGGAGTCATGCTCCTCGTCCACGACGATCAACCCGAGGTCCTCGATCGGGGCGAATACGGCCGAGCGCGGACCGACGCAGATGCGCGCCTGCCCACGGCGTAGCCGCATCCACTCGTCGTAGCGCTCGCCGGCGCCCAGGCGCGAGTGGGCGACCGCGACGGTATCGCCGAAGCGCTCGACGAAACGCCCCACGGTCTGAGGCGTCAGCCCGATCTCCGGCACCAGCACGATCACGCCGCGTCCCTGTGCCAGCGTCAGTTCGGCCGCGCGCAGGTAGACCTCGGTCTTGCCCGAACCGGTCACCCCATGCAGCAGGAGCGCCTCAAACCGCCGCGCATCGATCGCCTCCGACAGTGACTGCAGCGCGACGCGCTGGTCGCCTCCGAGCGTCAGCGGTCCGGTGCGGCGCGCCCCGACGGCAACGTGCGCGGGCGCCCGGGCCAGCGAGCGATGGCTCAACCGCACGAGTCCGCGCGCCTCCAGGCGCCGCAATGTCCCGTGAGCTGCGCCGGTCGCGACCGCGGGGGTCGCGCCGGCCGGCGCGAGGCGCTCGAGCACGGCCCGCTGCACCGCCGTCAGGCGCACACCGGACGCAGGCGCAGCGCGCCCGGCCGCGGTCAGCTCGGCCACCAGGCGGGCCAGGCTGTGCACGCCGCTGCCGGCGCCGGGCGGCAGCACCAGTGAGAGGGCGCGGGCGGGCGTCGAGCAGTATTCGAGCGCGATCCAGCCGGCTAGTTCGACGAGGTCCGCCGGCACGTCGGCCTCGACCGCGCGCCGTGGGGCGAGCAGCCGCTCGCTGGCCACCGAGCTGGCGTCGCTCAACCCAACGACGACGCCCAGCAGTTCGCGGCGCCCGAACGGAACGACCAGCATCGAGCCGACGCCGACGCTGTCGCGCATCTCCTCCGGCAGGGCGTAGTCGAACGGCCCACGCAGCGCGCGCGCGCTCGTGAGCGGCTCGACCTGGGCGATCGAGGCCACCGTCGCAGACTAGAGCGCGAAGCGGTCGTCTTCGGCGCCGTCTGTCACGGGCAAAAGCACTGGCTGCGACCGCCTGGCGGCCCGGTCGCGGGCACCGCCACCGGCCCGCGACCCGCGCTCGACGAAGTCGATGATCAGGGGCACGCCGTCAAGCGCGTAGCGCTCACGCATCTGGTTCTCCAGGAAGTAGGCGTAGTCGCGCGTGACCCTCGAGCGCGAGTTGACCTGGATCGCGAAGCGCGGCGGGCTGGTGCCGATCTGTGCCATGTAGATCAGTTTCAGCCGGTGTCCCTGCTTGGCGGGTGGCTGGCGCGCCTGCACCGTCTCGCCGAGGAAGCGGTTCAGCTCCGGCGTCGGGATTCGACCGGCGCGCCGGTCGCCGAGTGTGATCGACTCGGTGAGCAGCCGCGAGACGTTGCGTCCGGTCGCGGCCGAAGCCGTCAGCACGCGCGGGCGCTGCCGCAGCTTCTCGGCGACCCGGGCCCGCTCGTATTCGAGGTCGAGGGTCGGCCCCTGGGCGTCCCACTTGTTCAGTACGACGAGCGTCGCGCAGCCGCTGCGCATAGCCAGATCGGCGACACGGAGATCCTGAGCAGTCACCCCGTCGCCGGCGTCGCAGACCACCATCGCGACGTCCGCGCGCTCAGCGGCGCGCTGCGAGCGCAACGTCGTGTAGTACTCGACGGACTCGCTGACCTTCGACTGGCGGCGCATGCCGGCGGTGTCGACGATCACGACGCTGCGACCGTCGACCAGCAGCGGCAGGTCGATCGCGTCGCGTGTCGTGCCGGCCTCGGCAGCGACGATCACGCGCTGCTCGCCGGCGAAGCGGTTGACCAACGATGATTTGCCGACATTGGGGCGCCCGATCACCGCAAGGCGGACGGTGTCCGGCGCTTGCGGCGCGCGCTCCGGGACGGCGGGCAGCATCGCCACGAGCCGGTCGAGCAGATCTCCGGTGCCGAGGCCCTGAGCGGCCGACACGGCGACCGGTTCGCCCAGACCGAGCGCGTGGAACTCGGCGGCCAGGGGAATGTCGATGACGGTGTCGCACTTGTTCGCCGCCACCAGCACCGGTATGCGCCCGCGCCGCAGCAGGTCGGCGATCTCGTGCTCGCCGGGGCGCGCCCCGGCCCGTGCGTCCACGACCAGCAACGCCAGGTCGGCGTCGGCGAGTCCCGCGCGCGCCTGGTCGCGGATCGAGCCGGCGAGCGGATCCTCGTCGGCGAAGTCGACTCCCCCGGTGTCGATCAACGTGAAGGTCCGCCCGTTCCACTCGCACTCGAGCTCCTTGCGGTCACGCGTGATGCCCGGCCGCTCATGCACGATCGCCTCGCGCGATCCCGTCAGTCGGTTGACGAGCGAGGATTTGCCGACGTTCGGGTAGCCGACGACCGCGACCTTCACGGCCCGTTCGCCTCCGCTCATCGCTCAGCGACTCGCCGGCGCCGCGTGCGGCGCCCGCGCGACGGGTGCGTCGTCCGCAGGCGCCGGGCGCGCGCGGGGCGCGCGCGGTGAGCGCGACTGCGCGGCGGCGGCGATCGGCTCGTGGATCATCAGACCAGCATAGCCAGGGTCGGTGCGCCGCCCGCCAGGCGCGGCAGCCCGGCGGGGCCCAAATCAGTCGCCTGCCCCGGCCCGTGCCCGGTGCGCCAGCGCCACGGCGCGCGCCACGACCTCTTCGACGTCCAGCCCGCCGGTGTCCAGCACGATCGCGTCCGCCGCCGCCGCCAGCGGCGAGTGATCGCGCTCGCGGTCGCGGGCGTCGCGTATCGTCATCTCGGCCTCCACCTCCGCTGGATCAGCGCCGATCTCGCGCGCGCGCCGCGCCGCGCGCTCGTGCGCGCTGGCGTCGAGAAAGATCTTGACCTCCGCGCCGGGCGCGACGACGGTGCCTATGTCGCGTCCGTCGGCCACCCAGTCCCCGCTCGCCAGCAGTGCGCGCTGGCGCGCCACGAGTGCGGCGCGGACGGCTGGGTCTGCCGCGACGACCGACGCCTGTGCCGAGACGGTCGGGCTGCGAATCGCGTGCGTCACGTCGCGCCCGGCGAGCATTACCCGCTCACCGAGCGACACGTCGAGGTCGGCCGCGACGCCCGCCGCGCTGCGCTCGGGGTTCTCGAGCGTCACGAGCGCCACGCAGCGGTACAGCGCGCCGCTGTCCATGTATCCGAAGCCGAGTGCTGCGGCCACGGCCCGTGCGACCGTCGACTTGCCGGCTCCCGCGGGGCCGTCGATCGCCACGATCATGGCCCGCAGGATAGCCGTGCCACCGCGGCTCAGGTTCGCCCTCGGCGCGTGCTGCTAGCGCCCCAGCGAAGCGAGATCGTCGAAGTAGCCGGGATAGGTCTTGGCGACGCAGCCCGGGTCCTCGATCTCGATCCCGGGGACACGCAGGCCGAGCAGCGCGAGGCTCATCGCCATACGATGGTCGTCGTAGGTGTGAAAGCGCGTCGGGCGAAGGCGCCCGGGGGTCAGCGTGAACCCGTCCTCGTCGTCGCTCACGTCGGCGCCGGCGCTTCTCAGCTCCCTGGCCAGTGCGCCGATGCGGTCGCTCTCCTTGGCGCGGATGAAGCCGATGCCGGTGACCGTGGTCGGCGTGTCGGCGAACGCGGCGACGGCCGCCAGGGTCTGGGCGGTGTCAGAGATGTCGGCCATGTCGACTTCGACCCCGTGCAGGGTGCCGGTGCCGCAAACGGTCGTGCGCGCAGCTGCGCGCTCCACCCGCGCACCCATCCGTTCGAGGATGTCGACGAAGGCGACGTCACCCTGGATCGACCCGGTTCCCAGACCCTCGACGGTGACGCACCCGCCGCTGATCGCCGCGGCGGCGAAGAAATAGGCGGCGGCGCTTGCGTCAGGCTCGATCTCCAGCTCGGTCGCAACGTAGCCGCCAGGGAGCACGCGCAGCCCGTCGGCCGCGACACCGAACGCGTCCATCACCGCGATCGTCATCGTCACGTAGGGCTCCGACACCGGCGGCGAGGTCAGCTCGACGTGCAGGCCGTGATCCATCAGCGGCGCGGCGATCAGCAGCCCGGAGCGGAACTGGCTTGAGATGTGCCCCGAGACCCGCACCTCGCCGCCGCGCGCCGGGCCGCTGACCGCGAGGGGCAGGCAACCCGGTTGCTCGAGCGCCTCGACGCTGACTCCCAGCTGCTCGAGTGCGTCGATCAGCGGGCCAAACGGCCGCGAGCGCAACTGCGCGGCGCCGTCGACGGTCACGCGGGCCGCGCCGAGCGCGGCCACCGGAAGCACGAAGCGCGAGGTGGTCCCCGACTGGCGCGCGTCGATGCGAAGCGGCTTCGCCGGGCGCCGCCGGCCGGTCCCGCGCACGACGATCGTGGCGCTCGTCGGGTCTGTCTCGAGCTCGGAGCCGAGCGCGATGACCGCATCCATCATCGCCTCGGTGTCCTGCGCGAAGAGCGCGCCGCGCAGCACGCTCGTGCCTTCGGCGAGCGAGGCGCACAGCAGCGCGCGGTTGGTGATGCTCTTGGAGCCCGGCGGGCGAAGCGTCGCCTCGGGCGCTCCGCGCAGCGGCTCGATCCTGATCGCGTCCACGGCCGGGCCTGTCGCGCTCACGCGCGGGCGACCGGGATGTTCAGGGCCTCGATCAGCTCGGTGGCTCTCTGCGCCTGCTCCTCGCCGCGGACCCAGAGGGCCACGACGCCCTGGCCGCCGTCGCGCGAGGGCGCGAGCGCCATGTCGACGATGCTGATCTGAGCGCGGCCGAGCGCCAGCGCGATCTCGGCGACGATCCCCGGTCGATCGGTCACCGCCGCGCGCAGCTCGTGCAGGGAGCCGCCGGCGAACCCGGCGCCGAGCAGCGCGTCGCGATCGAGGCGCGCGCCCTCGTTCCAGTGCTCGATCGCGTCACGGTCGTCGGCGGCGAGTGCATCGCGCACCGCGGTGAGGCGTTGCTGCGTCTCGTCGATCAGCGCGATCAGCGCGTCGCTGTTGGACAGGTAGATGTCCGGCCAGATCGTCGCGTTGGCGCCGGCGACGCGCGTGGCGTCGCGGAAGCTCGGTCCGGTCGCCGGCACCTCGGCGCCGTCGCCGAGCGCTCGCGCGGCCTGCGCCACCAGGACGTTGGCGAAGACGTGCGGGAGGTGCGAGACGCTCGCCATCACGCGATCGTGAACCGCAGCATCGATCGCGGCGGGCTGGGCGCCGATCCCGACCAGCGCCTTGTGCAGACGCTCATAGAGCGCGCCGGATGTTTCGATTCCGGGGGTCAGGTACCAGGTCGCTCCGTCGAACAGGTCGGCCCGGGCGTGCTCGACCCCCGATGTCTCCGCGCCGGCGAGCGGATGCCCGCCGATGAAACGCGGATCGGTGCGCCCCGACACGATCGTCCGCTTGGTCGACCCGACATCGCTGACGGCGCAATCGGCGGGCGCCGCTTCCAGCACCGCGTCCAGGGTCTCCGCGAGCACACCAACCGGCGCGGCGACGAACACCAGCTCGGCATTCGCGACGGCTTCGGCGACGCTCGCCGCCACTCGTTCGACCGCCCCGCGCTGCAGTGCGGCAGAGCCGACGCCCTTGTCCGGGTCGAAGCCGACGACATGCGCGCCCAGCCGCTCGCGCGCGGCCAGCCCGATCGAGCCGCCGATCAGCCCGACGCCGACGACGGCGACGTTCACGCGGTGCTGAAGGCTTTGCCGGCGATTGATGCCGCACGCTCGACCTGCGCTGCGTACTCGGCGAACGTGTCGGCGCGCAGCGCCTGCGGCCCATCGCAGATCGCCTCGTCCGGGTTCGGGTGCACCTCGACGATGATCCCGTCCGCGCCGGCCGCCGCGGCGGCGAGCGAGAGCGGCTCGACAAGGTCGCGCCGGCCCGCGGCGTGGCTTGGATCGACCACCACCGGCAGATGCGAGAGCTGTCGCAGGACCGGCACCGCCATGAGGTCCAGCGTGAAACGGTAGGCGGTCTCGAACGTGCGGATCCCGCGCTCGCAGAGGATCACCTTCTCGTTGCCCTCCTTGAGGATGTACTCCGCGGCCATCAGCAGCTCCTCGAGCGTCGCCGAGAGCCCGCGCTTGAGCAGCACCGGGCAGCCGCTGCGGCCGACCTCCGCGAGCAGCGTGTAGTTCTGCATGTTGCGCGCGCCGATCTGCAGCACGTCGGCGACCTCGAGCACCGCCTCGAGGTCTCGCACGTCCATCAGCTCGGTGACGATCGGCATGCCGTATTGCTCCTTGGCTTCGGCCAGCAGCCGCAGGCCCTCCTGACCGAGGCCCTGGAAGGCGTACGGCGAGGTTCGCGGCTTGTACGCCCCGCCGCGGAACATCGCGGCGCCGCCCTCTTTGACGATCCGCGCCGTCTCGAGCACCTGCTCGCGCGACTCGACGGTGCACGGGCCGGCGATCAGGGCGAAGTGCTCGCCGCCGATCCGGCGGCCGCCGATCTCGAACACCGAGCGCGCGCCGCCCCGCAACTGCGAGGAGGAGAGCTTGTAGGGCTTGAGGATCGGGACGACCTGCGAGACGCCCGGGGCGCCCTCGAGCTCGAGCCGGGCCACGTGCTCGCGGTCGCCGATCGCACCGATGACGGTGACCTCCTCGCCCTTGGAGATGTGGGCGCGGGCGCCGACACTGCGAACGCGGGCGAGGACGTGTTCGATCTCCTCCTCGGTCGCACCCGGTTTCATAACGATCATCATCTGGAAGGTCCTTTCAAAAGTTCGGATGGAAGCCTAGACGGGAGCCGGCGAAGCACCTGCAAGGTGCGTTTCGCGGCGGTGGAGGCGGCGTCCGGGCCCTTGGGGCCGTTCTGTCGAGGCCGTGGCGCCCGCTCGCGGCGGGCGCAGGTCCGGACGCCTAGCTAAATCGCCAGGACGCCGGGTAGGCGTACGAATAGGCAGCGACCAGCGTGGCGCCGGGGGCGCCAACGGCTGTCAACGATCGGTCGGCTGCATCGCACATCCTGCGCAATGTGTAGCAGATCGCCGGCGGTCCGGGCAACGGTCGCCGTCTAATACATTCGTCCAGGGCGAGACCGCATGCCCCCGCCCACGCGGACCGCGAACTCGCGCACCCCGCGACCGGAACCCCGCGACCGGAACCCCGCCACCGGCACCCCCGCGCACCGGCACGACGCCCACCGGGCACCCCGCCACCGGCACCCGCGCGCAACTACAGCAGCGCGGTCAGCGCCTCCAGGAAGCGCTCGTTCTCGGTCGGTGTGCCGTAGGTGACCCGAAGCGCTCCCGGACCGCCGAGCGCGCTGCCCGCCCGAACCAGCACGCCCCGGCGAGCGAGGCCTTCGACGATCGCCCCCTCGTCGCGCTCCTCGCCGAGGGAGAACCAGCAGAAGTTGGCCTGCGAGGGCGCCGGCGCAAGCCCCAGCTCCCGCAGCCCGTCCTCCAGTTGCACCCGCGCGACCGCGACGCGCTCGACCCGCCGGGCGACCTCGTCCTGGTGAGCGAGCGCCTCGAACGCGGCGGCCTGCGCCGCCGAGTTGAGGAAGAAGGGCTGGCGGATCGCGGTCAGAGCGTCGGGAAGGTCGCGCGAGCCGCACAGCGCGTATCCGACGCGCAGCCCGCAGAGGCCGTAGATCTTCGAGAAGGTGCGCAGGAGGACGAGGTTCGGATGGCGATCGAGCAGTGCGATCGAGCTGTCGGGGTCGTCCAGCAGGTTGAATTCGCAGTAGGCCTCGTCGATCAGCACGCATACGCTGGAGGGCACACGCTCGATGAAGGCCGCGACGCGCTCGAGGCTGATCGCCGTGCTGGTCGGGTTGTTGGGGTTGCAGACGATCGCCAGGCGTGTCGCAACCGTGATCTCAGCCGCCATCGCGTCGAGGTCGTGGCATTCGCCCGCGTCCAGTGGGACACGGATCCCGCGTGCGCCCGAGGCCGCCTGCAGCTGCGGGTAGACCGAGAACGAGGGCCACGCGTAGACGAGCTCGGCTCCCGGTTCGAGCAACGCCTCGCCCATCGCCAGCAGGATGTCGCAGGAGCCGTTGCCGACCGCGATCCGCTCGACCGGCACGCCGTAGCGATCCGCCAGCGCGCCGCGCAGCTTGGCGCTCGTTGGGTCCGGGTAGCGGTTGACGCCCGCCAGCGCTGCGCTCGCCGCCGCGACCACCTCCGCCAGCGGCGGGTAGGGAGACTCGTTGCTGGCCAGGCGCACGAGCGGTCCCGCCTCGGCGTAGCCCGCCGCCGCCGGGTAGACCGGGATCGCCTTGACTGCCGCCTTGAACTCGAGTGCCATGCCTCTATTGTGCGGCATCGAGGTCCGTGCGCAAGCTGCGGGCCTCGCCGAGGTAGACGTGCCGCGCCACGTGCCCGACCGGAGCGTGGTAGTGCGCGAGCACCCGGATCACGCGCTGGAGCGCCCCGGGGACGTCGATTTCGCGCGTGCAGATCAGCGGTACGCGGTCGAAGCCGATATTCCGCGCGGCGAGCGCCGGGAACTCGGCGTTCAGGTCATCCGTGGCCGTGAAGATGCAGCTGACGAACTGCTCGATCGCCAGCTCGTTGCGTGCGATCAGCGCACGCATCAGCTCCTCGGTGGCGGCGAGGATGGCCTCGGCGCTGTTTTCCGGGACGCTTGTCGCGCCGCGCAGCGCGTACAGCCGCTCACTCACGGCTCGCAGCCTACCGTCGGGCGCCGCCACGCAGTGCGCTGACCTCGGCCTCGCTGAGCAGCCGTGCGGCGCCGAGCTCGAGCCCGCCGAGCTCCAGCGAGCCGAAGCGCACGCGCGTCAGCTCCAGGACCGGATGTCCGACGGCCTCGCACATCCGCCGTACCTGGCGCTTGCGACCCTCTCGCAGCTCCAGCTCGATCACGTTCGACGATAGCCGCCTGACCCGCGCCGGGGCGGTCCGCCCGTCATCGAGCGCCACGCCGTCGCGCAGCGCTGCGAGCGCCGCCGGGCTCGGACGTCCACCGCCGAGGCGCACGCGATAGGTCTTCGGCACCTCGTGGCGCGGGTGGGCCAGCAGGTTCGCCAGCTCACCGTCGTTGGTCAGCAGGATCAGGCCCGTGCTGTCGGCGTCAAGGCGCCCGACCGGGTAAAGGCGCCGCGTGTCACTGACCATCTCGACGACGGTCGGCCGCCCGTGGGTGTCATGCACGGTCGAAACCACGCCCGCGGGCTTGTGCACCGCATAGACGACGCGCTGCTCGAGACCCGCCACCGCGCGGCCGTCCAGCTCGACGCGCTGGCCGTCGATCTCGCGTGCGGGGTCGAGTTCGCGCACGCCGTCCACGCGGACGCGGCCGGCGCGGACGATCTCCGTCGCGGCGCGGCGCGAGGCGACGCCGGAGTGGGCGAGGAACTTGGCGAGGCGCATCGCTGCAACCATAGGTCGATGGATCGCGATCTGCTGAGCGAAACGCTCGCGCGCCGGGGCGAGCCGCCGTATCGCGCTCGCCAGGTCTGGGCCTGGCTGGCGCGCGGCGCCGCTTCCTACGCCGAGATGACCGACCTGCCCGCGACGCTGCGCGCCGAGCTTGCGGAGCACGTGCCGCTGTCGACCCTCGCGCTCGAGCACGAAGCGCACGCGAGCGACGGCACGGTGAAGGCGCTGCTGCGGACCGGGCGCGGCCAGGCCGTCGAGACGGTCCTGATGCGCTACCGCGACGGGCGGCGCTCGCTGTGTCTCTCGTCACAGTCGGGCTGCCCGCTGACGTGCAGCTTCTGCGCGACCGGGCGGATGCGCTTCGCCGGCAACCTGAGCGCCGACGAGATCCTCGACCAGGCGCTGCACTTCCGCCGCCAGGGCGAGGTCGATCACGCGGTCTTCATGGGCATGGGCGAGCCGATGATGAACCTCGACGCGGTGCTCGAGGCCTGCGCGCTGCTGCCGGCCCTGGGGATCGCCAACCGCCGCACCGCGATCTCGACCGTCGGCTGGATCCCGGGCATCGAGCGCCTCAGCGCCTCCGGTCTGCCGATCCGCCTCGCGCTGTCGCTGCATGCCCCCGAGGACGAGCTGCGCAGCGGCCTGATGGCGGTGAACGACCGCTACCCACTGGCCGACGTGCTGGACGCCTGCCGCGCCGACCACGCGATCCGCCGGCGCACCGTGTTCATCGAATACGTGATGCTCGCCGGTGTCAACGACCGCTTCGAACAGGCGCTCCAGCTCGCGCGGCTGCTGTCGCCGCGTGAGGCGTTCAAGGTCAACCTGATCCCCTACAACCCGACCGATTCGCAACTGCAGGGATCCGGGCGCGACGCGATCGCGGCGTTCCGCAGCGCACTGCAATCCCGCGGCGTGCCGGTCACGGTGCGGCTGACGCGGGGGCGCGAGATAGCCGCCGCCTGCGGCCAGCTCGCAGCCCAGGCGGCGGCGTGAGGGCGAGCGCTACTCCGAGGTGATCCCGGCGCGAGCCTCGCCGGCCGCGAGCAGCCGATCGCGCAGCGCGCTCTGCTCCTCCGGCGTCGGATCCCACTGGGCGACGTCCGGCAGCTCGTCGGCGCTCGCCAGCCCGAAGACCTTCAGGAACAGCGTGGTCGTGCGGTAGGTGACGGCGCCGAACTCGGAGCGCCCGCCCTCCTCGATCAGCCCGCGGTCGAGCAGCGAGGCGACCGGCGAGTCGGCGTTGACACCACGGATCCGCGCTATCTCCGGCCGCGAGACCGGCGCGAGGTAGGCGACGATCGCAAGCGTCTCGAGCGCCGCCGGGGTGAGCGCGGCCAGCCGCGGCTTGGTCAGCAGCGCCCGAGCCGCGGGCTCGGCGAGCGGGTCGCTGGCGAGCGTGTAGCCACCCGCGACCGCGCGCAGCAACAGGCCCCGCAGCCCCGGCGCATAGGCCTGCGCCAGCTCCTCGAGCGCGCCCGCCACCGCCCGCTCGCTCTCGCCGGTCACCTCGGCCAGCTCCGCCACGCCGACAGGGTCGCCCGAGAGGAACAGGAGCGCCTCGAGGATTCGTGCCAGCTCGCTCAACGCGAGCGCCCTTCGCCCACGGCCTGCCCGCCGCGGCGCACCGTGATCTCACCGAACGGCTCGGGCTGCTCCCAGTTCGCCTCGCCGCGCTTGTAGAGCTCGAGCAGCGCCCACAGCGTCACCGCGACGGTCATCCGGTCGGCGTCGCGCACGGCGTCGTCGAAACTGAGCGCAACAGCCGAGCGCAGCAGCCCGCGCAGATGCGCGACGCGCTCGGCGACGGACACTCGCATCACGCTGATGTGGCTGAAGTCGAGCTTCGCGGGCAGTGCCAGCAGGCCGCCGAGCGCGCGCCCGAGCAGCGCAGGATCCCAGTGGACCGCCTCGAGGTCCTCCAGCGTGCGCCGGCGCAGATGCACGGGCAGCGGCGCCTCGCGATAGCGCACCGCGGGCTCTCCGGCGAGCCGCTCCCCCAGGTAGGCGGACGCGGCGCGGTAGCGGCGTGCGTCGAGCATCCGGGCGAGCAGCTCCTCGGCGGCCTCCCCGGGCTCCAGCTCGAGCAGCTCCTCGAGCTCCTCGCCCGGGAGCAGGAGCCGCGACTTCAGCTCCAGCAGTGCCGCGATCAGCACGATGAACTCCGTCGTGACCTCGAGGTCCAGTTCGCCGCGCGCGTCGAGGTGATCGAGGTATGCGACCACGACCTCCGCCAGCGAGAGCTCTCGCAGGTCCACCTCCTCGCGCAGAACCAGCGTCAGCAGCAGGTCGAACGGACCGCTGAAGACGTCGAGATCGAGCTCGAGCTCCGCGAGGTACACGCCGCGAAAGCTACCGCGGCCCCCCGACACCTTGGCCCCGGCCGCGACGCAGCGCGCGAACAGCGCCCGGCGACGCTCACGCCGGCGGGCCGACCCCCATCGCGGCGCGCACGTCGCCGAGCGTGGCCGAGGCGATCGCGCGGGCGCGCTCGGCGCCGGCGGACAGCACGGCCTCGAGGCCGGCGACGTCAGGGCGCAGCTGCGCGTAGCGCTCGCGCACCGGCGCCAGGTATGCCGTGACCTCGGAAGCGAGCGCGGCCTTCAGGTCGCCGTAGCGCGCGGTGGCGAAGTCGTGCTCGATCGCCTCCGGCGCGACGCCGCGGACGACCGCGAGGATGTCGATCAGGTTGGTGATCCCGGGCTTCTCGGGCGAGCGCACGATGCCCTCGCCGGAGTCGGTCACAGCGCGCCTGAGCTTGCGCTCGACGATCGCCGGCTCGTCGAGCACGTACAGCGTGCCCTCCTCGCTGGCCAGGGTCGTCGACATCTTGTGCTCGGGCTTCTGCAGGTCCATGATCCGCGCCCCAACCTCCGGGATCCGCGACTCGGGGACGACCAGGACCTCGCCGAAGCGGGCGTTGAAGCTGCGCGCGATCTCGCGCATCAGCTCCATGTGCTGGCGCTGGTCGTCGCCGACCGGCACCTCGTCGGTGCGGTACGCGAGCACGTCGGCGGCCATCAGCACCGGGTAGAAGAAGAGCCCGGCCGAGACCCGATCGCGCCCGAGCGCGGCCGATTTGTCCTTGAACTGGGTCATCCGCCCGAGGTCGCCGTAGGAGGTCACCGAGCCCAGCAGCCAAGCCAGCTCGCTCTGCTCGGCGACGTCGCTCTGGCGAAAGAGGATGCAGCGCTTCGGGTCAAGGCCCGCCGCCAGCAGGATCGCCGCCGTGTCGTAGGTCCGCTCGCGCAGATCGGCCGGGTCGAAGGCGACGGTGATCGCGTGCAGGTCGACGATGCAGTACACGGCGTCGCCGCGGTCCTGTCCGGCGACGTACTGCGTGATCGCGCCGATGTAGTTGCCGAGGTGCTTGCGGCCGGTCGGCTGGATGCCCGAGAAGATGCGCATGGGGGTCGCAGCGTATCCGAGCGTATTGACTCGTTCGCCCGCGGCGTCAAAACTGCGGCGATGGCGGAGCGCCAGATCGTCGCCGGCAGCGCCGGATTCCAGGACACCGGCTCCAACCCCTACCAGTGGCGCCTGGGCCCGGTGGTTCACTACCAGTCGCTGGTCGCCGCCGGGACGCTCGGCGAGGGCTACGCGACCGACGACGGCGTCGCGATCCACTACCGCGAGCGTGAGCTCCACAGGGTGATCGCGGACACGGCTGACCGCTTCGCCTACAGGGTTTTGAGGTCCGCCTCCGGCGGAGTCGTCGAGGAACGTCTGCAGCCGCAGCTGCTCGCCTGAGGCGCGCCGGCGCGCGCCCGCGCTAGAGCGCCTGGCGCAGGACGGGGTGCTTGGCCGCGGCGGCCTCGTCCAGGCGGCGCACCGGCGTGCTGTAGGGGGCGCCGCGCGCGAGCTCGGGGTCCTCCCGCGCCTCGCGCAGGATCTCCGCGAGCGCCGCCGCGAAGTCGTCGAGCGTCTGCTTGGTCTCGGTCTCGGTCGGCTCGACCAGCAGCGCCTCCTCGACCAGCAGCGGGAAGTAGACGGTCGGCGGGTGATAGCCGTAGTCGAGCAGCCGCTTGGCGAGGTCGAGCGTGCGGATGCCGAGCTGCTGCTTCATCGGCGCGCCGCTGAGTACGAACTCGTGCATGCACAGGCGGTCGTAGGCGGGCGGCAGCAGGTCGCAGACGCCGAGCGCGCGCAGCCGCGCGAGCAGGTAGTTGGCGTTCAGCACGGCGGTCTCGGATACGTCGCGCAGGCCCGCCGCGCCCAGTGAGCAGATGTAGGCGTAGGCGCGCACGAAGCAGCCGTAGTTGCCCTGGAAGCCGCGCAGGCGGCCGATCGAGCGCGGCCGTTCGTAGTCGAGGTCGAACTCGACCGTCGAGCCGTTGCCCTCCGCGCCGCCGTGGCGCACGATCACCGGCCTTGGCAGATACGGCGCGAGCGCCTCCGAGACCGCGATCGGGCCCGAGCCCGGGCCGCCGCCGCCGTGGGGCTGCGTGAAGGACTTGTGCAGGTTGAAGTGCACGATGTCGAAGCCCATGTCGCCCGGCCGTGAGATTCCCATCACGGCGTTCAGGTTCGCGCCGTCGTAGTAGACGAGCCCGCCGACGCCATGCACGATCTTCGCGATCTCCCCGATGTTCGCATCGAAGAGGCCGAGCGTGTTGGGGTTGGTCAGCATCAGGCAGGCGACGTCGCCGTCGGCCTTCGCCCGCAGGTCGTCGATGTCGACGCCGCCGCGCGAGTCGGTGCCGACCTTGACGACCTCGTAGCCCGCCATCGTCACGGTCGCCGGGTTGGTGCCGTGGGCGGTGTCCGGGGTGAGCACCACCCTGCGGTGCTGCTCGCCGCGCTCCGCGTGGTGGGCGCGAGTCAGCAGCACGCCGGCCAGCTCGCCGTGGGAGCCCGCCGAGGGCTGCAGCGAGACGTGGGGCAGGCCGGCGATCTCCGACAGCGCGCGTTCCAGGTTCCACATCAGCGCGAGCGCGCCCTGCGCCCGCGCCGGCTCGGTCAGCGGGTGCAGGCGGGCGTGGCCCGGCAGCGCGGCGACGCGCTCGTGCAGCCGCGGGTTGTGCTTCATCGTGCAGGAGCCGAGCGGGTAGAAGCCGGAGTCCAGGTCGAAGTTGCGCCGCGACAGCGCGACATAGTGGCGAACCAGTTCGGGCTCGGAGATCTCCGGCAGGCGCGCCGGCTCGCGGCGGCGCAGGCGCGCGGGGATCAGCTCGTCGAGCGGGCGCTCGGGCACGTCCAGCGGTGGCGCCACGAAGGCCCGCCGGCCCGGCGCGCCCTTCTCGAAGATCGTCACGGCGCGGTCGCGCTGCATCGCGGTCTCGTTCGTCAGGCTCACGCCGACGCACCTCCCGTCGCGGCGGCGGCGCGCTCCGCCGCGAGCGCCCGGCCGAGCACCTCGACGAGGCGGTCGATGTCCTCGCGCGAGCGCTGCTCGGTGATCGCGACCAGCAGGGCGTCCGCGTACTCGGGGTAGTCGCGCCCGAGCGCGTAGCCGGGGGCGACGCGCTCGGCGGCGCAGCGCGCGATCACGCGGCGCACGCTCGCCACGTCGGGCAGCCCGAGCGAGACGGCGAACTCGCGCACGACCGGCTGCTCGTGCACCGCCGTGACGCCGTCGATGGCGTTCAGCGCCTCGCGCGCGTAGGCGGTGCGGCGGAGGAGCAGCTCGGCCAGCTCGACCAGTCCGCGGCGGCCGAGCCACGAGAGGTAGACGACGCCGGCGAGCGCGTTGAGCGCCTGCGCGGTGCAGATGTTGGAGGTCGCCTTCTCGCGGCGGATGTGCTGCTCGCGGGTCTGCAGCGTCAGCACGAAGCCGCGGCGCCCATCGACGTCGCGGGTCTCGCCGGCGATCCGCCCCGGCATCCGGCGCACGTGCTCATCGCGCGTGGCGAAGAAGCCAAACGACGGGCCGCCGAAGTCCAGGCGGTTGCCGAGCGACTGTCCCTCGCCGACGCAGACGTCGACACCGAGCGCCCCCGGCGGCTCGAGGATCCCGAGCGCGAGCGGGTCGGCGCTGGCGACGACGAGCGCGCCGTGCGCGCGCGCGGCGGCGATCAGCGGCTCGAGATCCTCGACCGCGCCGAGGAAGTTGGGCTGCGCGATGAAGACCGCGCTGACGTCCTCGTCGATCGCCCGCGCCCAGGCCGAGGCGTCGGTGACGCCGTCGGCGAGCGCGACCTCCTCCACGCTCGTGCCGTAGCCGGCCGACAGTGTGCGCAGCGTCTCGCGCGCGTGGGGATGGACGGCGCGCGAGATGACGAAGCGCGGCCGGCCGTTGGTGAGCTTGGCCAGATACCCGGCGGCGGCGAGCGCCGAGGGGCCCTCGTAGACCGAGGCGTTGGACACGTCCATGCCGGTCAGCTCGCAGATCGCCGTCTGATACTCGAACATCACCTGCAGTCCGCCCTGGGAGATCTCGGGTTGGTAGGGCGTGTAGGGCGTCAGGAACTCCGAGCGCCCGAGCAGCATGTCGATGACCGCCGGAACGTAGTGGTCATACATCCCGGCGCCGAGGAAGCACAGCTCGTCCTCGGCGTTGCCGTTGCGCGCGGCGAGCGTCCGCAGGTGCGCGTAGACCTCCGCCTCGCCGAGCCCGGCGGGGAGGTCGAGCGCCCGGTCCAGGCGCACGGCGGCGGGGATCTCGCCGAACAGCTCCTCCACGCTCGCCACGCCGATCGCCTCGAGCATCGCCTGGCGATCGGAGTCGGTGACGGCGG
This sequence comes from Solirubrobacteraceae bacterium, assembly GCA_049522915.1. Lineage (GTDB taxonomy): Bacteria > Actinomycetota > Thermoleophilia > Solirubrobacterales > Solirubrobacteraceae > Palsa-513. The sequence continues at coordinate 20,264 of JBEKNK010000031.1, forward strand.
TGTAGCGGCTCATCGGCGTCAGGCGAGCAGCGCGACGTAGGCGTCGGGCGCAAGCAGCGCAGCGGTCTGCCCCGGGTCCGAGAGGCGCACCTTGACGATCCAGCCGGCGCCGTAGGGATCGTCGTTGATCGTCTCGGGCGCGTCGGCGAGTGACTCGTTGACCTCGATCACCTCACCAGACAGGGGCGCGATCACGTCCGACACCGCCTTGACTGACTCGACCTCGGTGTAGGGCTCGTGCTGGGTCAGTTGCGTGCCGACCGCGGGCGGGTCGAAGAAGACGACCTCGCCGAGCGCGTCCTGCGCGTGCCAGGTGATGCCGAAGGTTGCGACGTCGCCGTCGATGCGGGCCCAGTCGTGCTCGGGGTGATAAAGCAGATCTTGCGGATAGGACGCTTCGGCCATCAGCTCGCTCCCTTCAACCTTATTGGTTTGGCGCTCACACCTTCAAGAGCGGCCGCTTGTGCACGCGCGCGCGCCGATGCTTGCCGCGGACATCGATCTCGAACTCGTTGCCCACGACCGCCGCCGCCGCCGGCAGGTAGGCCATGCCGATGCCGACGTCCAGCGTCGGCGAGAAGGTGCCGCTGGTGACCACGCCGCCGCCGATCACCGGATCGCCGGGGCGCGCGGCGCCGCGACCCTGGATCACGAACGGGACGAGCAGCTCGGACGGCCCGGCTGCGCGCACGGCGGCGACGGACTCGGCGCCGATGTAGCCGCCGGCGGCGCGGCAGCACCAGCCAAGGCCGGCCTCGATCGGCCCGCGCCCGCTCTCCAGGTCATTGCCGTAGAGGTGGAAGCAGGCCTCGGTCCGCAGCGTGTCGCGCGCCGCCAGGCCGGCCGGCTTGGCGCCGCGGCGAATCAGCGCGTCCCAGACGGCGGGCGCGTCGGCCGGCGCCAGCAGCAGCTCCACCCCGTCCTCGCCGGTGTAGCCGGTGCCGGCGACGAGCATCTCGGCGCCGTCGATCGTGCGCACGGCGATCGACATGCGCTCGGGCAGCGGGGCGCTCGCGATCGCCTGCACGATCTCGCGCGCCAGCGGTCCCTGGACGGCGATCATCGCGTAGTCGGCGGCCCGGTCGATCACCTCCGCGTCGAAGCCCGAGGCGTGGGCGCGAAACCAGGCGAGGTCGCTCTCGTGGTTGGCGGCGTTGGTGACGGTCAGGTAGCGCTCGGCCTCCAGGCGATAGCTGAACAGGTCATCGAGCACGCCGCCGTCATCGCGCAGCAGCACGGTGTACTGGGCGCCGCCGATCGGGATCGCGGCGATGTCGTTGGTGCACAGCCGCGAGAGCAGATCGAGCGCGCCCGGCCCGACGGTCTCGATCTGCCCCATGTGCGAAACGTCGAACGCGCCGACGGCGCCCCGCACCGCCAGGTGCTCGGCGATCACGCCGTCGTAGCGCACCGGCATCTCCCAGCCGGCGTAGGGGACCATCCGCGCCCCGAGCTGCACGTGGGCGTCATACAGGGGCGTGTGGCGAAGGGGGCTCGACACCGCTGCCAACGCTACAAGGTCGGTTTGATCGCCGTCCGCGCCGGTCGTGCGCGAGCTCGCGCCCACTGCTCGCAGACGGACTCAGGCCACGGCGCGCGGCGCGCTCACACCAACTGACGGCAGGCGCAGCCGGCGCTGCCGGCGGAGCCCCTGAAAATCGTGCTCAGCGCAGGAACGGCGGAACGTCGATGTCCTCGTCGCGGATCTCGACCGCGACGCGCTCGGAGCGCCCGGAGCGCGGGCGGCGCGCGGGCTCGTTCGCGCCCGTGTCGAAGACGCCGCCGCGCGTGCGCGAGCGGCCGTGGTGCTGGAAGCCGGTGCCGATCACCGTCACGCTGATCTCGTCCTCGAGCTGCTCGTCGATCACGGCGCCGAAGATGATGTTGGCGTCGCGCTCGGCGGCGGCCTGGACGATCTCGGCCGCCTCGTTGACCTCGAACAGACCGAGGTTGCGCCCGCCGGTGATGTTCAGCAGGATGCCGGTCGCTCCGTCGATCGCCTCCTCCAGCAGCGGCGAGGCGATCGCGGCCTTGGCGGCGTCCGAGGCGCGGCTCTCGCCGGTGCCCGTGCCGACGCCCATCACGGCCGTGCCGGCGTCGGTCATGATCGTGCGAACGTCGGCGAAGTCGAGGTTGATCAGCCCGGGGATCGTGATCAGGTCGGTGATGCCCTGGACACCCTGGCGCAGCACGTTGTCGGCCTCGCGGAAGGCGTCGAGGATCGAGGTGCGCCGCTCGACGACGGTCAGCAGACGCTCGTTGGGGATCACCAGCAGCGTGTCGACGACCTCGCGCAGCTTGCGGATGCCCTCCTCGGCCTGGCGTGCGCGCGTCGTGCCCTCGAACTCGAACGGGCGCGTCACGACACCGACAGTCAGCGCGCCGATCTCGTTCTTGGCGATCTCCGCGATCACGGGCGCCGCGCCGCTGCCGGTGCCGCCGCCCTCGCCCGCGGTGACGAAGACCATGTCCGCGCCCTTCAGCGCCTCCTTGATCTCATCGCGCGACTCGGCCGCGGCGCCGAAGCCGATCTCCGGGTTGGCACCGGCGCCGAGACCCTTGGTCAGCTCGGTGCCGATGTGCAGCTTGACGTCGGCGTCGCACATCGCGAGCGCCTGAGCGTCGGTGTTGGCCGCCACGAACTCGACTCCGCGAAGGCCTGCGTCGACCATCCGGCTGACGGCGTTGGTGCCGCCGCCGCCGACGCCGACGACCTTGATCACTGCGAGATAGCTACCGCCGTCCATAATCACATCCGAGCCTAGAGTCAGAATGAAGGGTTTTTAGCCGCCACCGCGAAGGTGCCGCAAAAGCCACGTTATGCAGGGCTTCGGGCGATTGTCAATGCAACCGCATCATCGCAACTTTCGTTGCAGATCGCGCAACCCTCGACCACGACCTGAAATCGGGTCTCGCGAGACCCCTAACCTGAGGTTGAGCTTGAGGGTGTGATCAGGTTCGACGCCAGCGCCGTCGAGACCGTGGCGGCGCCGGCGGGCGTCCCCGCGAGCGTCCCCGTGGCGGTCGCGGCGGCGTCGATCGTGGCCGGGTCGGCGACCTGCGCGGCGGGACGCGAGGGCACTCGCAGATCGATGTAGGCCGCCCCGCGCGAGCTCGGGTCCGCCAGTACCGCCGCGGCCGCGTCCCACTTCGCGTGCAGCAGTGCGTAGTTGCCGAAGATCAGCCGCGGGCCCCGATGCAGGTAGATCGTCAGCGCCCCGTCGGCCCGGGTCACCGCCGCGGCACGTTCACGCAGCGGCGCCGGCGCGTCGGAGAGCACGCGCAGCGCCAGCAGCACGAACGGGTCGCTCGTGCGTCCGTCCGACGGTCGGCTCCTGGAGCGCACGGCGGCGAGCGGCCCGGCGTCGGCGAGCCCGCTGATCACGCTGCCATCGGCCGCGATCGGGAAGCTCCGGTGCGCGACCGCCAGGCGCGCGATCGGCTGGCGCTCTTCGACCTCGATCCGCACGGAGTGAGGGAAGTGCGTCTGCGCGCGAATGCCGTCGATCAGCGTGTAACGAGCGACGGCCGCCCGCAGCGCGGCGAGCGAGAAGTCGGTCGTCGTCTGCGTGCGCGCTGCGGCGATCAGCTCGTCGGAGACCGCCGGCAGAGCGTTCGGCGAGAGCCCGACGATGCTGACCTGCTCGACGGCGAACAGCGAGCTTCCCCGCAGCAGCAGCCAGCCGCCGAGGCCGATCACCGGGAGCAGCGCGAGGCAGACGAGCTTGTGGCGCAGCGCCATCCCCTACTGCTTCGCGCTCGAGCCGCAAACCCCTACCAGGGGAAGCGAACCTCGCCGAGCAGCCGGACCTCCGGCTCGAGCTCGATCCCGAAGCGGGCGAGCACGCGCTCGCGCGCGACGGCCATCAGGGCGAGGATCTGCGCCGTGCTCGCACCGCCGGCGTTCTCGATGAAGTTGACGTGCTTCGGCGAGAAGCGCGCTTCCCCGACCGCGAGCTCGGCGGCGCCGACCGCCGCCAGCAGCTCCCAGGCGCTGCGGCCGGGCGGGTTCTTGAAGGTCGAGCCGAACGTCTTGATTCCCTTCGGCTGCGCCGCGTGGCGACGCTCGCGCATCGACTGAAGCGTGGCGCGAACGGACTCGGGCGGCGCCGGCGCGAGCGCGAAGCGCACCCGCGAGACGATCTCGGACTCCGCCAGCCTGGAGCTGCGGTAGGCGAAGCCGAGCTCCTGCGGTCGCCGGCGCGTGACGGCCTCGACGGTCACGATCTCGACCCAGTCCAGCACCTCCGCGAGCGCGCCGTCGTAGGCGTTCGCGTTCATCCGCACGGCGCCGCCGACGCTCCCCGGGATGTTGACGGCGAACTCGATGCCGGCGAGGCCGAGCACCGCGGCGCGCGCCGCGACGGCCGGCAGGCGCGCCCCCGCGCCGCAGCGCAGTCCGTCGCCGTCGGGCTCGATCCGCGCGAGGTCGCGCTCCAGCTTGATCACCAGGCCGCGCACACCGGCGTCGGCGACGAGCAGGTTCGATCCCGAGCCGAGCACGTGCACGTCCAGCTCACGTCCGCGCGCCCATTGCAGCAGCGCGCGCAGCTCGCGGCCGGAGCCGGCGCGCGCGAAGTGCTCGGCGGCGCCGCCCGTGCGGACCGTGGTCAGGCGAGCCAGCGGGTAGTCGAGCTCGGGCTCAAGCATGCTCGGCCCCCGCCGCTGCCAGCGCGCGTCCCAGCTCGTCGACGTCCCCGGCTCCCATCACGACCACCAGATCGTCCTTCGCCGCCAGAGCGCCGACGATCGCGGCGGCGCGCTCGCGGTCCGGCAGCCAGTAGGTTGCCCGCCCACCGGCGGCGTCTACGGTCGCCTCGGCGATCAGCAGGCCGCTGACGCCCGGGAAATCCTCCGCTCGCTCGCGGGCCGGGTAGACGTCGAGCACCACGACGATGTCGGCCCCCGCCAGGGTGGCGCCGAACTGTGCGGCCAGCGCCCGCGTGCGCGAGTAGAGGTGCGGCTGGAAGACCGCGATCAGGCGCCCCGGCGCGAGCGGGCGAGCGGCGGCGAGCGTGGCGGCGATCTCGGTCGGGTGGTGCGCGTAGTCGTCGTAGAGGGCGGCGCCGCCCGCCGTTGACCCGAGGCGCTCGAAGCGGCGCGCGGTGCCGCCGAAGGACGCCAGGCCGCGGGCCGCATCGCGCGCACCGACGCCGAGCAGGGCGGCGACGGTCATCGCCGCCGCAGCGTTTCGCGCGTTGTGCTCCCCGGGCACCGCCAGCGCGACCTCGACGCCGTCAAAGCGCAGTCGCGGGGCGCTCGCACCAGGCGTCGGGGCCGGCGCGTCGTAGGCGCGAAGCGGTCCCTCGCGCAGCGCGAGCAGGTCGGGGCGATCCCAGATCACGGCGGTCGCGGCGCCTGCGAGGAACTGGCGGTAGGCGTCCTGGAGCTCGTGCAGGGAGCCGTAGGCGTCGTGGTGGTCGAGCTCGACGTTGGTGAGCACGGCGATCTCGGTGTGCAGCGAGAGCATCGAGCGGTCCGATTCGTCGGCCTCCAAGACCAGCCATTCGCCCTCGCGCCACTCGCCGTTGCGACCGCTGTCGCGCAGGATGCCGCCGATCAGGTAGGACGGATCGAGGCCGCCCGCGCGCAGCGCGCTGACGATCATCGCGCTGGTCGTCGTCTTGCCGTGGGCGCCGGCGACCGCGATCGTGCGCCGCAGCGCGCTGAGCTGCTCGAGCAGCTGTGCGCGCGTCAGCACGCGCAGCCCGCGCGCCAGGGCCGCCTCGCGCTCCGGGTTGTCGGCCGCAATCGCGCTCGAGCAGACCACCTCCACCCGATCGCCGGCCGGCACGTTCGCCGCCCGGTGCCCGATCGTCGCCACGAGCACGCCGTCGGCGGCGAGCGCGGCGGCGAACGGCGAGTCGGCGCGGTCCGAGCCGCTGACGCTGGCGCCGAGCGCCTGCGCCGCGCGTGCGTAGGCGCTCATCCCGGCGCCGCCGACACCGACGAAATGCAGCTGCCGGCCGGCCCATTCCTCGCCCGCGCGGGGACGCGCCACTAGTGGTTCCGTCCGAGCTCGAGGACGCCGCCACGGACGTCGAGACGCCGCCGGGAAAGTGCAGGGCCTGCGGACGGGGCCACTAGATGATTGATTCCGAATCGCCGGGGTGGTCGGCGGGCCAGGGGGACATAACCAGGGTGTCGAAGTCTGGCGTTGCTAACGCAACGTCGACCCTGGAGGCCTCGTGCACGCCGACCTCGACACCCTGCTCATCGGACTTTACGTATTGGCTGATGATCTCCTGCCAAGACGCAAGGGTCCTGGGCGTAAGCCCAGGATCAGCGATGCCGAGCTCATCTGCCTGGCAGTCGCGCAGGTGCTGTTGGACTGCTCGAAGGAGCGGCGCTTCTTGCGCTTCGCGCGCCGACGGCTTGGGCACCTGTTTCCTTACAACCCCAACCAGTCGGGCTATAACAAGCGCGTGCGCGCACTCGCGCCACAGATCGTCAGGGTACTCGGCTATCTGGCCTACATCTCGCCGTCGTGGTGCGACGGCTTGCGGCTCTTGGACTCCACGCCAGTGCCCTGCGCCGCGTCCAAACAGACTGTCAAGCGCACCGACTTCGCCGGCCACGGCAGCTACGGGTATTGCGCGTCGCACTCCCGCTACTTCTGGGGCTTTCGGCTCTATCTGCTGCTCGCCGCTGACGGCATGCCGATCGCATTCGAGCTCGCCCCAGCAAACGCCCCCGAGCGCGAAGTCGCAGCCGAGATGCTGCGCCGTGTCGAGCTTGACGGGTACACGATCCTCAGCGACAAAGGCTTCGCCGGCGAGGACTTCGAAGCGCTCGTCAGATCGCTCGGCGCGCAACTCGTCCGCCCCGACCGCAAAGACGAAAAACCCCGTTTCGGCAAGCTCGGCGGCGCACGCCAATGGGTCGAGTCGATCATCGATCAACTCAAAGACCAACTCTCCCTCGAACGCCACGGCGCCCACAAGATGCCCGGCCTCATCG
>JBEKNK010000032.1:0-27152 GCA_049522915.1 Solirubrobacteraceae bacterium
CGCCACGGGCAACCCGCACGCCACGGGCGACGCGCACGCCACGGGCGACGCGCACGCCACGGGCGACGCGCACGCCACAGGCGACGCGCACGCCACGGGCAACCCGCACGCCACGGGCAACCCGCACGCCGCGCGCGACCCGCACGCCGCGGGCGACGCGCCCTCAGCGGACGACCCGCACGCCACGGGCAACCCGCACGCCGCGGCCGACCCGCACGCCACGGCCGACCCGCACGCCGCGGGCGACGCGCCCTCAGCGGGCGCCGCAGGGCGCGCCGCGACTGCGACCTCGACGCTTCAGCCGCTGTCAGCGGCGCTCGTCGATCAGTGGATGGCCGGAGATGCCGGCCATCTCCATCGCGCGCACGACCTCACGCGCGTTCCCCTCGGCGCGCCGCGGCGTTTGGGCCGGCGCACAGCGGCCGCCCTGAGGCACAACGTCGGGCGACTGCTGTTCCCTGTGCTCGAGGTCCAGACGAGCCTCAACGCCGCGAACGCGCGTGTCGTCACCTTCCTGCTGCGCCACCTGGCGGCGCAGTCGCGGAGCGTTGCCGAGCTCGAGCGCCAGCTGGCCGAGCTGCGGCAAGCGCCCGCCCGGGCACTCGGCGCCGGCGAGCACGACGAGCCTCGACCGCCGACCGACTAGCCTGCCGTTGGCATGAACCACGACGTCGCGATCGTCGGCCTCGGTCGGGTCGGCCTGCCGCTGGCTCTCTGCTTCGCCGACCACGGCCTGCGGGTGCTCGGCGTCGACAACAACGAAGAGTTGCTGGCCGAGCTGCACGCACGGCGCATGCCTTTTCGCGAGACCGGAGCCCAGGAGCTGCTCGAGCGCACGGAGCTCGCGCTCTCGGACGCGATCGCCGACGCCGCGCAGGCGACGCACATCGTGATCACGCTCGGTACTCCCTCCTTTTCGCACATCGAGATCGACATCAGCCAGATTCGCGAGGCGCTGGACGAGCTGACCGCCACGCTGCGCGCCGGCCAGTCGCTGATCCTGCGCTCGACGATCGCACCGGGCACGACCGACTACGTCGCCGCCTATCTGCGCCGGCACACGGCGCTTGCGGTCGGAAGTGAGATCCATGTCGCCCACGCCCCCGAGCGGATCGCCGCCGGGCGCTTCGTCGAGGAGATCCATTCGCTGCCGTGCATCGTCGGCGGCGTCTCCGCGGCCAGCGGGGAGGCCGTCGGCCGGCTTTTCTCGGTCTTCGGCGCCCCGATCGTGCAGACGACACCGGTCCAGGCGGAGCTGGCGAAGATCTGGACCAACATCCTGCGTTACACGAATTTCGCGCTGCCCAACCTGTTGATGATGGACTGCGAGCAGTACGGGGCCAACGTCTTCGACGTGATCGAGCTGATCAACCGCGACTACCCGCGCGGCGGCATCGCGAAGCCGGGCTTCACGGCGGGCACCTGCCTGCGCAAGGACTTCGCCTTCTCCGAGGAGCGCTCGAACGCACCCGGCATGCTGCTCGCCGTCTCGCGCGTGAACGAGTCGGTGCCGCTGTTCCTGATCCGCGGGTTGATCCGCCGCATCGGAGCGCTCGAGGGCCGCCGCGTCTGCGTGCTCGGACTCGCGTTCAAGGCCGACACCGACGACGAACGCGACAGCCTCTCGCACAAGCTCGTGCGCCTGCTTGAGCGCGAGCTCGCCGAGGTCGCCGTCCACGATCCGCTGGTTCCGTCCTCCACCGTCTCCTTCGAGGACGCGCTGCGCGGCGCCGATGCCGTGATCGTGGCCACCAACCACAGTGTCTTTCGCAGCGCCGGCGCGCTCGCGCAGATCGTCGCGGGCGCCGGCGCCGAGTGCCTGGTCGTCGACCCGTGGGACTGCTGGGGCTCCGGTCAGCTGTTCGCCTACGCCGGTGAACTTGAGCAGGGCGGCGGAACGCCATGAGCCGCGTTCTGGTCACCGGCGGCGCGGGGATGATCGGGTCGGCGATCGTCAGGGCGCTGCTGCGCGACCCGGACTTCGAGGTGCGGGTATGCGATCAGCGCGAGGTACCGGGATGGATCCGGGAGGGAGCCGAGGTCCAGACCGGCGACCTGCGCGAGCGCGAGCAGGCGCGAACGGCCTTGAGCGGCGCGACACACGTGATTCACTGCGCGGCGATCGTCGGTGGGATCGCGAACTTCCACCGGCTTCCCTACACGCTGACCGAGGTCAACAACGCGCTCTACAACGGCGTCATCGGAGCGGCGCTCCAGGAGCAGGTCGAGCGCTTCGTCTATATCTCCAGCTCGATGGTGTTCGAGCGCGCAACGGTGTTTCCCACGCCGGAGGAGCACCTGGCCGACTGCCTCCCGCCGCGTTCGGCCTACGGCTTCTCCAAGCTGACCGGCGAGGTCTACTGCCGCGCCGCAAACGAGCAGTTCGGTCTGCCCTACACGATCTGTCGCCCGTTCAACGCCTACGGCCCCGGCGAGCTGCCCGACGAGGAGCCGGGGATCGCGCACGCCGTCCCAGACCTGATCGCCAAGGTGCTTGCGCGGCAGCGGCCACTTCAGATCTTCGGCAGCGGCGCCCAGACGCGCACGCTTACCCACGTCGACGACATCGCCGCCGGCGTGCTCGCGGCGATGCGCTCGCCGGCCGGGCTGAACGAGGACTTCAACATCTCGGCGCCGGGGGAGTGCACCGTGGCTGAGATCGCCAGGATCGTCTGGGAGGCCTGCGGCGAGGACCCGGACGCCTTCGCGCTCGAGCACCTGCCAAGCTTCCCGGTCGACGTCCAGCGCCGCTGGCCGTCGGTGCAGAAGGCCAAGCGGCTGCTCGGCTGGGAGGCGGAGATCGAGCTGTCCGAGGGGATCGCCGGGACCGTGCGCTGGCTGCGTGAACGAGAGGTGGCGATGTCGTGAGCAGGACGGCGCTGATCACCGGCGTGACCGGCCAGGACGGCTCCTATCTGGCCGAGTTGCTGCTCGAGAAGGGCTACGACGTCCACGGGATGGTGCGCCGCTCCTCGACCGAGCGCTTCGACCGGATCGAGCACCTTCGCGATCGCATCACGCTTCACCAGGGCGACCTGCTCGACCAGCGCTCGCTGGTCGACACACTCCGCTCGAGCGCCCCCGACGAGATCTACAACCTCGCCGCGATGTCCTTCGTCGCGGTGTCCTGGGTGCAGCCGACGCTCACGGCGGAGTTCAGCGGCGTCGGCGTCACGCGCATCCTCGAGGCCGTGCGCGAGGTCTGCCCGCAGGCGCGCTTCTACCAGGCCTCCTCGAGCGAGATGTTCGGCAAGGTGCGTGAGATCCCCCAGACCGAGCTGACCCCGTTCTACCCGCGCTCGCCCTACGGCGTGGCGAAGGCCTACGGCCACTTCATCACCGTCAACTACCGCGAGAGCTACGACCTGCACGCGACGAGCGGCATCCTCTTCAACCACGAATCCCCACGCCGAGGCCTCGAGTTCGTGACACGCAAGATCACCTGGCACGCGGCCGCGATCAGGCTCGGGCTGGCACAGCAGCTGCAGCTGGGCAACCTGGAGGCCGAGCGCGACTGGGGTTACGCGAAGGACTACGTCGAGGCGATGTGGATGATGCTCCAGCGCGACGAACCGGAGGACTTCGTGATCGCGACGGGGATCGCCCACTCCGTGCGCGACTGCGTCGCGATCGCCTTCGACCAGGCGAACGTCGACGTGCAATCCCACGTTGTGGTCGATCCGCAGTTCGTGCGCCCGGCCGAGGTCGACCACCTGATCGGCGACCACTCGAAGGCGACCGAGCTGCTCGGCTGGCGGCCAACCACCGATTTCGAGACGATGATCCGCCTGATGGTCGACGCGGACCACGCGCTGCTATCCCGCTGAGACGCGCGGGCGCGACGCTCGAAACCGGCGTCGTTACACCGCCCCGCGCGCTGAGGCGCTACGCTCGTGGGAATGACTACCTCCACCGCCATCGACCACATCGTCGAGCTGCTGGGCGAGGACGCCGACTCGCTGCTCGAGCACACCTCGACCACCGTCGATCGCTCGCTGCTGCACCTGCCGGGACCGGATTTCGTGGACCGCATCTACAGCACCACGGACCGCAACAACGCGACGCTGCGCAACCTCGCCGCGCTGTTCGGGCACGGTCGGCTCGCAGGCACCGGCTATGTCAGCATCCTGCCCGTCGATCAGGGCATCGAGCACTCTGCCGGGGCGAGCTTTGCCCCCAACCCGATCTACTTCGATCCGGCCGCGATCGTCGAGCTGGCAATCGAGGGCGGCTGCAACGCCGTGGCATCGACGCTCGGCGTGCTCGGCGCGGTCAGCCGCCGCTACGCCCACCGCATCCCGTTCATCGTCAAGCTCAACCACAACGAGCTGCTCACCTATCCCAACCGCTATGACCAGGTGATGTTCGCGAGCGTGCAGCGCGCCTGGGAGATGGGTGCGGCCGCGGTCGGCGCGACGATCTACTTCGGCAGCGAGGAGTCCACGCGCCAGCTGGTCGAGGTCTCACAGGCCTTTGAGGAGGCCCACAGCCTCGGCATGTTCACCGTGCTGTGGTGCTACCTGCGCAACGCCGCCTACAAGCAGAACGGCGTCGACTACAGCCTCTCCGCCGATCTGACCGGCCAGGCCAACCATCTCGGCGTGACGATCGAGGCCGACATCATCAAGCAGAAGATGGCCGAGAACAACGGCGGCTACATGGCGCTCGGCAAGGACTACGGCAAGACCAGCCCGCTCGTCTACTCACAGCTGACGAGCGACCATCCAATCGATCTCTGCCGCTACCAGGTCGCCAACTGCTACATGGGGCGTGCAGGCCTGATCAACAGCGGCGGCGCCTCGAGCGGCGCGACCGACCTCGCCGAGGCCGTGCGCACCGCGGTGATCAACAAGCGCGCCGGCGGCACCGGCCTGATCAGCGGGCGCAAGGCGTTCCAGCGGCCGATGGAGGACGGGGTCGAGCTGCTGAATGCGATCCAGGACGTGTACCTCGCGTCCGAGATCACGATCGCCTGAGCCGGGACCCGGCGCCTGCGCACGTCGGCTCCGGGTGAGCGTCGCGGCCACCGCGGCCCCGATGGCGGGAGCTTCGATGCTCAGGAGTCGGTGAGCGCGCTCAGATCGTCGGCGACCATCTCGGCGATCAGCTGCTCAAAGCTGGTCGCGGCACGCCAGCCGAGCCGCTCGCGCGCGAGCGTGGCGTCGCCGACCGCCGGCGAGCGCTCGGGCGCGCGCACGAACTGCGGGTCGACCACGACGTAGCGCTCTGCGTCGAGCCCGACGCAGGCGAACGCCGCGTCGACGAGCTCGCGCACGGTGTGGCCGATGCCGCTCGCGAGCACGTAGTCGCCCGGCTCCGGAGCCGCCGCCATCAGCGCAAGCCCCGCGACGATGTCGCGCGCGGCGGACCAGTCGCGAACCGCGTCGAGGTCGCCGAGGCGCAGCTGGTCCGCGCGCCCGCTGGCGATCGCGGCCGCCGCGGCCGTCACCTTGCGCGAGAGGAACTGCGGCTGGCGCCGAGGCGACTCGTGGTTGAAGAGGATCGCCGAGGACAGGTGCAGGCCGCTGTGCGTGCGCAGCAGGCCGACGAGTTGGTGAGCCGCGAGCTTGGCGACGCCGTAGGGCGAGCTGGGGGCGCAGGGTGTGTCCTCGCGCTGCGGGCTGGGAGCGTCAGCACCGAAGATCTCGCGCGAGGTCGCGACGACCACATGCGCGTGCGGCACGTGCTCGCGCACGGCGTCGATCAGCTCGCCGCTGACGGTCGCGATCCCCTGCAGCGTGTCGGCGGCCGCGAGCCAGGAGTCGGGCACGAAGGCGGGCGCCGCCAGATGGTAGATGTCGTCAGGCGCGGTGGCGGCGATGATCGCCCGCAGCGTCCCGGGCTCGAGCAGGTCGCCGTCGTGCAGCGTCAGCGAACCGCGCACCGCGTCGAGGTTCGGCGAGTCGCCGTCGGCGGGCTCGCGGACGATCCCGTGCAGCTCGAGCCCCTCGGCGCACAGCAGCTCCGCCAGGTACGAGCCGTCCTGTCCGCTGATGCCGGTGATCAGCGCCCGCCGCGGCGCCGCGGCGCTCACCGCGCAGGCGCGGCGCGGCTGGCCTCGAAGGTGAGGCGCAGGCCTTCGCGGATCGTGACGCTCGGCGCCCAGCCGAGCGTGTCGCGCGCGAGCGTGATGTCGAGGCAGCTGCGCGCCAGCTCGCCGAGACGCGGCGGCGCGAACAGCGGCTCGACGTCCTCCACGCCGGCCAGTTCGTGCAGGATCGCGATCAGCGTGAGCACGTCTGTCTCGATGCCGGTGCCGACGTTGATCGGACCGTGAACATCGGCCTGCGCGGCGGCGAGGTTGGCGGCGACGACGTCGCCGACGTACACGTAGTCGCGGGTCTGGCGCCCGTCGCCGAAGACCGTCGGGCGGCCGCCGCTCTCCAGCAGACCGGTGAAGATCGCGACCACGCCGGCCTCGCCCAGCGGATCCTGGCGCGGCCCGTACACGTTGCCGTAGCGAAGCGTGACCGAGCTCTGCCCGTAGAGGCGCTCGTAGAGGCCGAGGTAGCCCTCCGCCGCGAGCTTGCTCTGGCCGTAGGCGGCTTCGGGCAACGGCGGTGTGCGCTCGTCCGAGGGGATGGCCTCCGCATCACCGTAGATCGCGCCGCCGGTGGAGCTGTTGACGATCCGCGCGACGCCGTGCACGCGCGCCGCCTCGAGCACGTTGATCGTGCCCTGAACGTTGATCGAGGCGTCCCAGGCTGGATCGGCGATCGAGCGGCGCACGTCGATCTGGGCGGCGAGATGGAAGATCGTCTCGGGTTTCTCGTGCTCGATCACGCCGGAGAGCTCGGCCGCGTTGCGAATGTCGATCACGCACAGCCGCGCTCCGCGCGCCAGCGCCGAGTCGAGGTTCTCGCGCTTGCCGGTCGAGAGGTCGTCGATCACGGTCACCTCGTCGCCGCGCTCGACCAGCGCGTCCACGATATTCGAGCCGATGAAGCCGGCGCCGCCGGTCACGATCGCGCGCATCCGCGCGGATCCTATCGGCGCGGCGCCGAGTCGTAGATCGACGCGAGCGTCGACGCCAGACGGCCCGGGTCAAGCAGCTCCCGGGCAGTTCGGAGGGCCTCCTCGCCGGCCTGCGGGTCTGCGACCACCGCTGAGATCGTGCGCGCGAGCGCCTGCGCATCACCGGCCGGCGAAAGCCAGTGCGGCGGGATCAGTTCCGGCAGCGCACCGATCTGCGAGCCCGCGACCGGTAGCCCGGCCGCCATCGCCTCGGCGGCGGCCAGCCCGAACGTCTCCGCCGTGAGCGAGGGCATCAGTACGAGCTTCGCGCCGGAACGCAGCTCTGCCAGCTCGCCGTCGGCGACGTGGCCGACGAAGCTCACGCCTTGGCTCGCGTCAAAGCGTGCACGCTGCGATCCCTCACCGGCGACGATCAGTGGCAGCGCGGCGATCCGGCAGGCCTCGATCGCCACCCCCAGGCCCTTCTCTGGCTCCAGGCGCCCGCTGAACAGCGCGTAGCTCCCCGCGTGGGCGTCTGAATGCGTGGCGAGCTCCCGAACCGGGTGTGCCAGGACGCGGGTCGCCGGGAGCGGTGCGCCGAGCTCGATCAGACGCCGGTGGGCGAAGGCGCTGGGAACGATCGCGACATCGATCAACCCGGCGAGGCGGCGCTGCCAGAGCGCAAGGCCGGCGGCGTAGACGAGCGACTCCGCGAGCCCGCCGCGGCAGGCGTGGCGTACCCCTGGGAGGGTGTTGGCGCCGTGACAGCGAGTGCATTCGCGGCCGTCGGTGAAGCAGATCCCGACGGCGCAGACCAGGCGGTACTGGTGCAGGTGTGCGACGACGCCCGCTCCGGCGTCGCGCGCGGCGGCGAGCGAGCGCCAGCCGAACGCCGGCGTGAGGTTGTGCGCGTGCACGATTCGCGCGCCGGTTCGCCTGACCGCCCGCGCGATCTCCTCCGGGCGCAGCCCACCGCCCAGCATGCCCGCCGCGGCGGCACCGCGGCCGAGCAACGCCGAGTCGCGCTGAAGGAGTTCGGCGTCCTCGCCCAGATGCTCGCGCACGAGCCAGAGCAGATCATCGACGGCGCGCTCCTCGCCGCCGCTGCGGCGGTAGCGGTTATGGAGAAACAGGATCACGCTCGCCGCAAAACCTAGACTCTTCGGAGCGATGACCCCGCCGGTGTCGATCATCATCCCCACGAGGGGCCGTCCGGACTATCTCGCCGTCGCGCTCGCGTCGATCGCGCCCCAGGCGCTGGACGCCGGTGCGGAGGTGATCGTGGTCGATGACTCAGCCGGTCTCGCAAGCAACTCGCAGCTGGCCGAGCGCTTCGGCGCCCGCTACCTCGCGCTCGGTGAGCCGCGCGGCCTGAACGCCGCGCGCAACGCCGGCCTGGCGACTGCTGGCGGCGAACTGCTGGCCTTCGTGGACGACGACGTCGAGGTGCACGAAGGCTGGCTCGAGGCCCTGATCGCCGCCGCGCACAGCCACCCGGACGTCGGCGTCTTCACGGGGCCGATCCTCGCCCGGCTCGAGGGCCCCGGCGCGCGGCGCCACGTCTGCGGACGGGAGGGCCCGCCGATCACCCACACCGCATCACGCCCCGACGAGACCGACGTGGCGCGCGCGTGGGGCGCGAACATGACGATCAGAGCCGCGGCGTTCGCGGCGGTCGGGCCGTTTGACCCGCATCGGCCGTGCTGGAGCGGAGACGAGGAGGAGTGGCAGCAGCGCCATCTCCGCGCCGGCGGGCGCATCCGCTACGTCCCCGGGGCGGCGCTCGACCACCGGCGCGCACCCGCGGACGCCACCATGAGGGCGCTGATGCGCGTCGCGTACACGCGTGGCGTTCAGGCGCGCGAGTTCGACGAGGAGGAGCGGCGGGCTCCGGCGTTGGCGAGCGAGGTGCGCGTGTTCGCGGGGTGCCTGTGGCACACGGTGCGCCGCGGATGCGCTGAGGGGCCTGTGATGGCGGCGCACAGCTGGGGTCGGATCTCGCGGGCGCGTCAGGCGCTTCGCGACCGCGTACGCGGCGACGACGCAGCCGACTTCCTCTCCGGCGAGAGCGGAACCGTCGGCGGCCGCCGCGACGTGCTTCGCACGCTCGTCGACGCCGCGATGACCGTTCGCGGGGGCTGGCAGCTGATCCGCGTTCGCAGAGTCGCGCGCGCGCTCGGCCGCCGCCGCGTGCTGGTGGCCTCGGTCGTGCGCCCGGACAACGCCGAGCTCCACCGTGCCGCGATCGAGGTCCTGCGTGCGTCGCGCTGCGAGCTGGTGGTCCTCGAGCGCGCCCCTGAGGGCGCCGCGAAGTTCGAGAACCTGAACCGACTGCTCGAGGGCGTCGCGCTCGAGGAGTTCGACTGGCTCCTGTTGCTTGACGACGACGTCGTGCTGCCGAGCGGCTTTCTCGACGGCTTCCTCTACCTGGCGGAGAGCAGCCGCCTCCGGCTCGCCGCACCCGCCCATCGGCTGCGCTCGCACGCGGCCTGGCGCCTGACGCGGCGCCAGTGGGGAAGCGTCGTGCGCGAGACGGCATTTGTGGAGATCGGGCCCGTGACCGCGTTGCACCGCGACACCTTCAAGGTGCTGCTGCCGTTCCCGGCGGTCGGCATGGGCTGGGGGCTGGACGCGCACTGGTCCTGGCTGGCGCGCGAGCGCGGCTGGCCGATCGGGATCATCGACCTCTTCCCCATCGCCCACCTCGCCGCTCCCGCCGCCGCCGGCTACGCACGCGAGGAGGCTGTGGCGCAGGCGCGGGCGTTTCTGGCCGATCACCCCTATCTGCCGGTCCGCGAGTCCCAACGAACGCTCGCCGTGCATCGTCGATGCGCGTAGCTGTCGTCGCCGAGTTCTACCCCCGAGCGCACGATCCCGTGCTGGGTGTGTGGGCGCACCGACAGGCGCTCGCGGCACGCGAGGCCGGCGCCGAGGTGTCGGTGTTCGTGCTGCACCGCGTCGTGCCACCGAAGCGAGACCTCGCCGCCGTCGCGGCGCTCGCGCGCCAGCCACGCCATGCCCAGCTCGACGGCCTGGACGTGCGCTATGTGCGCTACGTCTCACCACCGCGCGGTCGCTCCTATGCGCGCTGGGGCGCGTGGGCGGCGCCGGCCCTGCGTCGGGCGCTGGCGCGAGCGGCGCCGTTCGACCTCGTCCATGCCCACAACGCCGTTCCCGCCGGGGACGCGGTCCTGCGCACGGGCGCCGGCCTTTCCCTCGTGACCTCGGTGCACGGCGGCGACGTCCTCTGGACCAGCTCACGCGTTCCAGGCGGCCGCGCTGCCGTGGAGCGCGTCTTCGGGCGCTCTGCGCTCGTGCTCGCCAACAGCGCCGCGATCGAGGGCCTGACGCGGGCGCACGGGGCCACTGACACGCGGGTCGTGCACCTCGGCAGCGACGTTCCGGCGGCGAGCAGCCTTGGCGCGGAGCCTCCCCTGCTCGTGAGCGTCGGGCACCTGGTTGCGCGCAAACGGCACGACGACGTGCTCGCGGCGCTGGGGGAGCTGGCCGGAGTCCGCTATCTAGTCATCGGCGACGGCCCCGAGCGTGCGCGCCTGGAGCGTCTCGCGCACTCACTCGGCGTCGGCGATCGCGTCGAGTTCGCCGGCCAGCTCGCGCCCGCCGACGCGCTGGCCCGCGCTCGTACGGCGACGTGCTTCGTGATGCCCTCGACTGACGAGGCCTTCGGTGTCGCCTACATCGAGGCGATGGCGGCCGGCATCCCCGCGGTCGGCTGCGCCGGAGAGCCGGGACCCCAGGAGATAGCGGCGGCGGGCGGCGGGATCGTGCTCGTCGCGCCGCGTTCTCCGGGCGCTCTGGCCCAGTGTCTGCGAGGCCTGCTGGGCGACCGCCGTCTGCTGCATTCCGTCGGCGACGCCGGGCGTGCGACGGTGCAGCGGGAATTCACCTGGAAGCGATGCGGCGAGCAGACGCTCAGCGCCTACGCGCAGGCGCTGAGATGAAACCGGTCCTGTTCGTCACGGGGCACGTACCCGCGGACCGCGCGCGGGCCTTCGAGCAGCTGCACGCGCGGGTCGGCATCGAGCTCGCGCTCTACGGCGGGCGCCACGTTCACGGCGCACCGCCGGGGGCGCCGCCGGCGTCGGTTCCGCATCGTCTCGTCGAGCAGCGTGAGGTTGGCGCGCTCGTTCGCTCAGGCGCCTATCGGATGGTCGTCGCCGGCACCGGCGGCCGCGTCGCGCTGCCGATGGCCTGGCGTGCGGCGCAGAGCGCCGGCGTGCCGTTCGTCTTCTGGGCCGCGCTGTGGCGCACGCCGCGAACCGCCGCGCACCTCGCGGCGCTGCCGATGCTGCGCAGTATCTACCGCCGGGCCGCGGCGATCGTCACCTACGGCGAGCACGTCAGTGCATACGTGCGCCGTCATGGCGCGCAGCGCGTGTTCGTCGCGCCCCAGGCTGTCGACAACGAGTTCTGGTCCGCGCCCGCGGCCCCGCGCGGCGATCAGCGCTTCGCCGCGCTGTTCGTCGGACGCGATGCGCGTGAGAAGGGCCTCGCGGTCGCGCTTGGGGCCTGGCGGCGCGCGAAGCTCGACGCGACCCTGACCCTCGTCGGCGATCTGCGCGTCGGGACGCCGCCCGGCGTCGTCACCACCGGTCCGCTCGCCCCTGCGCAACTGCGCAACTTCTACGCAGGCTGCGACGTTCTGGTTGTACCGTCCATCAGCACGCGGCGCTTCATCGAGCCGTGGGGGCTGGTGGTCAACGAAGCCATGAACCAGGGAGCAGCGATCATCGCCAGCGACGCGGTTGGCGCCGCGGCCGGCGGCCTCGTGCGCGAAGGGCGGAACGGACTGATCGTCCGCGAACGGGATTCGGCTGCCCTGGCGCACGCGCTGGCGTCGCTCGCCGGCGACCGCGAGCGCTGCCGCGCGCTCGGCGCCCAGGGCCGCGCCGACGTCGGCTCCTACACCTTCGAGCGGTGGGCCGACGGCTTCGCGCAGGCGCTGAAAACGGTTGCGCTCCGGCCCTCGTCTGCTGGTAGCGTGGGGCGATGACCCGCGTGCGCGCGCGAGTTGTGGGAGGGGCAGTGGCCGCCATGCTGATGGTCGCTCCGGCGACCGCCTTCGCAGCTCGCACCGCGGGCTACAAGGACACGCCGAAGGCCGTCATCAGCGACTGCAGCGCCGGCCACTACCCGCTCAAGGGTCACTACACGATCAAGGTCCTGCAGGAAGCACTCAAGAAGCTCGATTCCAGCGGCGATCAGTACACCAACTGCGCCGACGTGATCAACGACACGATCAACAAGCTGGAGTTGGCGGCGCACCGCCGGGGCAGCGGCGGCAAGCACCCGGGCGCCAAGATCACGCGCGGCACCGACGGCAACGGCTCGGCCACGTCCAGCATCGTCAAGCGGAAGCTGAGCGCCCTGACCTCCAGGGGGGGCGCGCCGGTGGCGCTTCCGGGAATCGGCCAGACCGTCACGCCCGGCACGGTCACCGACCGCGGCGCCTCCTTCCTCTCGAGCCTGCCGACACCGCTGCTGATCGTTCTGGCGGCGCTGCTCGCTACTGTGCTCGCCGTCAGCGCACGCTCGATCAACAACATTGTCCGCTCACGCCGCCCGCATTAGCCGGGGCGACGGCGCGCCGCTCGCGGCGACGCTGACGCGCCTGGCCACCGACTCGTGGCTCGCGCTTGCGATCGCCGGCGCGATCGTCGCGATCGCCTTTGCGGCAACCGGCGGCGTCGTGAGCGTCGACGGGAGCACACCGTCCGGCGCCGGACTCGGCCCCAACACGGTCGTCGAGATGTCACTGACACTCGCTGGCGGCCTACTGGTCGCGCTCGCGTTCGCCCGCGAGCACGCGGGGCGCGTCCGCGTCTTCGGCCTGGGCGCGGCGACGGCGCTGTTCGCGCTCGCCGCCTACAGCGCGCTCTCGGTCGACTGGTCGCTCGCGCCCGCCAACTCCTGGCTTGAAGCCAACCGCACGCTCGCCTATGCCGCGGCGTTCGCCGGCGCGATCGCACTTGTGCGTTTGAGCGCTGGGCGGTGGCGCAGCGTCATCGCCGGCGTGCTGCTCGCGGCGCTGGTTCTTTCGGCCTACGCCGTGGCCAGCAAGGTCGTACCCGCAACGCTTGACGCCTCCGACCCCAGCGCGCGCCTGTCCGTTCCCTTCGGTTACTGGAACGCGGTCGGGCTGACCGCCGCGCTGGGAATCGTTCCGGCGCTCTGGCTGGGCACCAGGCGCGACGGTCACGGGGTCCTCAGCGCGCTTGCGGCACCGGCGCTGTGCATCCTGCTGGTGGCGCTCGTCCTCTCGTATTCGCGTGGATCGGTGCTCGCCGCGGTGATCGGCGTCGCCGTCTGGTTCGCGCTCGTACCCCTGCGGCTGCGCGCGCTCTCGTTGCTCGTGCTCAGCGGTCTCGCGGCCGGCGCGGTGCTGGCATGGGCCTTCTCCCAGCCGGCACTTGCGGACGACCACGTGGCGCTCGCCGCCCGCACAGCGGCGGGACACCGCCTGGGCCTCGTGCTGGGGGCGGCGCTGGTGATCGCCTTCGCCGCCGCGTTGCTCCTTCGCTTCGCGCGCGATCGCAACCCACTCTCGGCCTCGCGCCGGCGCATGCTCGGAATCGCCGCCTTGGCCGCGCTGGCGCTCGTGCCGGTCGCCGCGCTCGGCGCGGCGGCACACAGCTCGCGTGGCCTGTTCGGCACGATCTCGCACGGCTGGCACGAGCTGACCACACCAAACGCGCAGCAACCGTCAAACAGCGCGAGCCGACTGACGGCGGCGGGCAGCATGCAGGCGCTCTACTGGAGCTACGCGCTCGACGTCTTCGACGCCCACCCGCTGGCCGGCGCCGGCGCCGGAGCGTATGCGGTCGCCCACGAGCGCTACATGACCGGCCCCGCGAAGGCCCTGAACGCGCACGGCTACATCTTCCAGACGCTCGCCGACCTCGGCCTGATCGGACTCGCGCTCAGCCTCGCCATCGCGCTCGCGTGGGGCATCGCTGCGCTTCGCGCGGTGCGCCCGTTCCGAGCGCGCGCGCCCGGCGCTGAGTACGCCGAGAGGATCGGGCTGGTGACGCTGGTCGCTGTGGTGATCACCTTCGTGGTGCACTCGAGCGTCGACTGGACCTATTTCGTCCCGGGCGATGCCGTGATCGCGCTGCTGTGCGCAGGCTGGGTCGCCGGCCGCGGTCCGGCGCGCGAGCGCCTGGAGTCCGGCCGGCCCTCGCTCGCGCGGCTGTGGCGTTCTCCGATCGCCATCGCGGGCGTGGCGACGGCGATCGCGGTGGCGCTCGTCGTCGCCTGGTCGCAGTGGCAGCCGCTGCGCTCCGAGCAGGCCTCGGTCGCCGGGAGCCTCGCACTCGCCAACGCCGACTCCGCGTTCAACGTCGCCAACAACTCGGTCGGCAACCGCGAGCTCGCGGTCGCGCGCGCCGACTACCTGGCCGCCGCCTCGCGCGACCCGCTCGACATCACGCCGCTGATCGGTCTGGCCGGCGTCTACAACAACACCGTCGGCGAGACGGGCCTCGCGCAGCGGACGCTCGAGCGAGCCGTCGCGCTGCAGCCCTCGAACGCAGCCAGCTGGTACGCGCTGTGGCAGTTCGACATCGGGATCCCGCGCTACACCAAGGTGGGCGAGCAGGCGCTGGCGGCCGCCCACCACCTCTACCCCTACGATCCCGGCCTGGACAAGTCGGCGCTCGAGAACGCCGGCGTCAGCTGACCTGGCGGTCCGAGCGCTCGGCGAGGCGAGCCGCGTCCCGGCGCGCTCGACGTCTCCACTCGCGCGCCGTCATCACGTAGACCACGTGGTCGATCACACGCGTGCCGATCCGCTCGGCCGAGCGCAGCACGCCCTCCTCGCGGAAGCCCAGGCGCTCGGGGATCGCGCGGCTACGTGCGTTGAGGACACCGGCGCGGATCTCCACGCGGCCCAGCTGCCAGCCGTCAAAGGCGTGGTCCAGCAGCGCGCAGACCGCTGCGGTCATCGTGCCCGCCCCCTGACGGTCGGCGGCGAGCCAGTAGCCGATGCTCGTCGACTTGCGTGTCCAATCGATCGCGTGGAACCCCGCGACGCCGATGATCCGCTCGCCCTGTACGACGGCGAGTTGCATCCCGCGGTTCTCCTCGTATTGGCGTCGCGCCGCGCGGACGAAGGCGAGCGAGTCGGCCACCCCCCGGGTCTGGCCGACGAACGGCATCCAGGCGGCCAGGTGGGCGCGGTTGGCCTCGATCACCGCGAACAGCTCCTCGGCGTCCGCGTCCTCGAGCGGACGCAGAGCACGGTCGTCTCCGAGGTCGACTGCGAACGACACGACACAAAGTCTTGCGCACCGCGCGGTTGCGTTAGGCTCGCCGGCGGTGCTGGGCGATTTTGACCATGTCGGATACCTCGTTCGCGACCTGGATGCGGCGGTCGCGCGGGCGCAGCACGCCTTCTCGTTGGCCGTTGTGAGGACGCTCGAGTTGCCTCAATACTCGATCGTCGCGGCATTTCTCGGCGAGGGGCGGGGGACCCTCGAGATCTTCACGATCGACGATGCGGAGCTGCGCGAGCCACGCCTGGGCGCCGACGAGCAGCGGATCGACCACCTCGCCTTCCGCGTCGCCGACATCGACGCCGCGGCGGCGACGCTGCGCGCCGGCGGCGCGCGCTTCAGTGGACCGGACCGTCGCGGCGAGGTGCCCGGGACCCTTGAGCTGGGCGGCACGCGTCACCTCTGGACGTTGCCTGAGAGCACCGCCGGGCTGGCGGTGCAGCTCATCGAGGCGTCCGCGCGCTAGCGAGCAGGACGGCGCCGGCGCGGCGGATCGCGATCTGCTCGAAGCCGACGGCCTCAAGCAGCGACCGCAGCGTCCCGGCGGTGAAGAAACGCAGATGGTCGGCGCGCGGCTCGAAGTGGCGCTCAAACGCCGCGCGGCTGACACCGAGCCTCAGTCTGAGCATCCAGCCGTGGTCGGGAGTCGACAGCACGAGGAGCCCGCCGGGCGCAACGACCCTCCCCAGCTCCTCGAGCAGGCCGATCCCGTCAGCCACGTGCTCGAGCACCTCGCCCAGCCAGGCGCCGTCGAACGCTCCGGCGTCGAACGGCAGCTCGCGCTCGCCGGCGAGACGGAAGTCCAGCTGCGGGAAGCGCTCGCGCGCGCGACGCAGCGGCTCCGCCGCCACCTCGACCCCGACGACGGCGAATCCGGCGCGCGCGAGCTCGCCGGCGAACCAGCCGCCGCCGCAGCCGACGTCGATGATCCGGGAACCCGGAACGAGGGTCGCAAGCAGGAAGTCGCGGCGCATTTCGAAGTGTTCAGGGCGCGCGTCGGGGAGCTCTTTCCACAGGCGTTCGAAGTAACTCACCGGGGAGGAAATCTATCCCTGCGCCGCCAACATCCGCGCTACAGTGGACCTGCGTGCCCTTTCGGGTGGGCAGCGCGAGGTCACTCGGAAGGGAGGCGGGCAGGCGCGTGAGGGTTGCGTTCGACAGCCGTGCGAAGGGGGATCCCCGCGGGATCGGACGCTACGTCCGCTGCATTCTCGAGGCCCTGCGCGAGACGGCCGAGCCCGGCAGCGTGATCACCGAGACGCAGCGCCCACGCCGCAGCGACGTGTTCCACTCGCCATGGCTCGACGGCGCGCACCTGCGCTGTCCCTGCCCGTCGGTCATCACGCTGCACGACCTCGTCAACCTGAAGGGCCGCGCGGAGTACCTGCGCACCGGCGTGCGCTTCAAACTGCGCTACCTCGCGGTCCAGCGCGCCGACCGGGTGATCGTGCCAACCCAGGTCGTCGCCAACGACGCGCAGCAGCACCTCGACATCGACAGCGAGCGGATCGCCGTGATCCCGGAGGCGGCGGACGCGTCGATGTACCCGCGCGGCGCCGAGGAGATCGCCGCAGTCCGCGCGCGCTACGCCCTGCCCGCGGAGTACCTGCTGTGGGTCGGCGGCATGCTTCACCCCGAGCGGCGCAAACGCGTCGCCGACCTTGCCCAGGCGCCACGGCGCATGCCGCTCGTGCTCGTCGGGCCGGCGCGCCCGTGGGCCCACGAGCTGCCGGACGTCACGCTGACCGGGCAGGTGTCAGACGATGAGCTGGCTGCGCTTTACAGCGGCGCGCACGCGCTGGTCTTCCCGTCCGACGACGAGGGCTTCGGGCTGCCGGGCGTCGAGGCGCTGGCCTGCGGCACGCCGGTGGTCGCGTGCGAGGCGCCGGCGCTGCGCGAGGTCCTCGGCGATCGCGCCACGTTCGTCGAGGTCGGCGACATGGAGGGGCTGCTCGAGGCCGGTGCGCGCGCGCTGCGTCCGGCTCCGCCACCGCCAGCGTGGAGCTGGGCCGACGCTGCGCGGGCGACATGGCGCGTCTACGCCGCCGCCATCGCGCAGTCGCACCCGGTCAGTACGCGCCGCGTCCCCAGATTACCGCGGGGAGCGTTTTGACCAGGATCGTCAGGTCGAGGAAGACCGACCAGCGTTCGAGGTAGAGGAAGTCGAGCCGGACCAGGTCGTCGAAGCTGAGTTCGGCGCGCCCCGAGACCTGCCACAGACCGGTCATCCCGGGCATCACGAGGTAGCGCTTCAGGTGCCAACCCTCGAGCCGGTCGAAATCACGCTGGGGCAGCGGTCGCGGGCCGACGAGCGACATTTGGCCGCGCAGCACGTTGACCAGCTGCGGCAGCTCGTCGAGGGAGAAGCGCCGCAGAGCACGTCCGACCCGCGTCAGGCGCGGGTCGCCGCGCATCTTGAACAGCGCGCCCGAGGCCTCGTTGTGCTCCTCGAGGTCGCACTGGCGGCGGTCGGCGTCGGCGACCATCGTGCGGAACTTCAGGCAGGCGAATGGAACCCCGCCGATCCCTGGGCGCATCGAGCGATACAGCACGGGACCGCGCGATCCGAGCTTGATCGCGAGTGCGATGGTCAACAGCAGCGGGCTCAGCGCGATCACGAGCAGGGTCGCGACGATCAGGTCGAAGCTGCGCTTGATCACGAAGTCGATGCCCTCGAAGACCGGCGGTCGCAGCTCGAACAGCGGCACCGACTGGCCCGGCACGAACTCGGCCCGGTGGACGAGGATCTCGGTCGTGGACGGCGCGATCCGCACCCGCACGCCGCGCTCGTGCGCGCGGTCGACGAGCTCGAGCAGGTCGCGCTCGGGAAAGTCGGGATCGACGACGATCACCTCATCAACGCGGTTGGCGGCGATCGCCTCCCCGATCTGCGCGAGCGTGCCGAGCGAGGGCAACCCGCCACCCGCCTCCTGCAGGCGCGAGACGGAGCCGACCAGCTCGACCGCCGGGTGCGGGCCCGACGTGAGCGCATTGGCGACCGCGTCGATGTGCGGGCCGGTGCCGACCAGCACCGCGCGGCGGCGATAACCGGCGGCGCGCAGCAGGACGCCAGAGACCCGTTCGTAGAGCGCGCGGAATGACGTCACGTAGATCAGCGCGAACAGGAAAGAGCCGTAGAAGGTGTAGTAGGAGCTGTAGTAACGCGCCTGCGCACCCGTCGCGACGGCAAAGATCAGCGCGACGATCATCACCTGGAAGAGCGTCGCCAGAATCCGCGACAGTCCCGGCCGCTCGCCGCGGTCGGCATACATGTTCGAGCGTGCGAACAGGAGCAGCGTCACCAGGTAGGCGAAGGCGACGAACCCGCGCGTCTGATGGAAGGCCTGCGAGATCAACCCCGACCGCCCGTGCACGACGTCCTTCAGCAGCAGCGCCGTGAAGATCGCCAGAAAGACGCCGGCGAAGTCGAGCGCCATCAGGACGACGACGCGCGAGAGCCGCCGTGCCGTCTCCCAGCGCAGCAGGAACGAGAGCAGCGGCGGACGCTTCGCGCGCACGTCACGCTCACCGAGGGCGAACGACCGCGATGGCGTGAGCCCATCGAGCGCAGCGGTTTCGTCACTCACCGGATCAGGGACCGCGCGCATTCTCTGACGGGGACTCGGCATCGACATCTCGCTCTTTCCAACGCGCCACTCTCTCAGATGTTGCGATGGGCCGCAGCGAATTGTGCCCGGCGGCCGCGGCCGCCCGCGTCAGCCCGCTTTGATCGTGCGTTCCAGACCGTCGCGCAGGGAGACCTCGGGTGACCAGCCCAGCAGCTTGCGCGCAAGCGTGATGTCCGGCTGGCGCTGCTTGGGGTCATCGACGGGCAACTCGGCGAAGACGATCGGCGAGCCGCTGCCGGTCAGCTCGAGCACGATCTGCGCGAGCTCGAGCAGCGTGAACTCGTCGGGATTGCCGATGTTGACCGGCTCGTGGTAGTCGGACTCGGCGAGCGCGATCAGGCCGCGAATCAGGTCGCTGACGAAGCAGAACGATCGCGTCTGCGTGCCGTCGCCGAAGATCGTCAGCGGCTGCCCGGCGCGCGCCTGGCGCACCAGGGTCGGGATCGCACGACCGTCGTGCGGGCGCATTCGCGGCCCGTAGGTGTTGAAGATCCGCACGATCGCGGTGTCGACCCCCTGCTGGCGGTGGTAGGCCATCGTCAGCGCCTCGGCGTAGCGCTTGGCCTCGTCGTAGACGCCGCGCGGCCCGATCGGATTGACGTGTCCCCAGTAGCTCTCGGTCTGGGGATGCTCGTGCGGGTCGCCGTAGACCTCGCTGGTGGAGGCCAGCAGGAACCTGGCGCGGTGCGCCTTGGCGAGCCCGAGCGTGTGGTGCGTCCCGTGCGAGCCGACCTTCAGGGTCAGCAGCGGCAGGCGCAGGTAATCGATCGGCGACGCCGGCGAGGCGAGGTGAAATACGGTGTCGACCGGCTCGTCGAGGTGGTAGGGCTCGGTGATGTCGACGTTCAGGGCGCGGAACCGCGGGTCGCGGATGTGGGCGATGTTCGCCAGCGAGCCGGTCTCCAGGTTGTCGACGCAGATCACGCGATGCTCGCGCGCGAGCAGTTCTTCGCACAGGTGCGAGCCGAGGAACCCGGCGCCGCCGGTGACGAGGCAGGTCGGCATCGCTGCCAGCCTACCGGCTGCGGCGGCGGGGTCGATCAGGCACTAGGGTGCGCGGCGTGGACGTGATCGATGAGCTGCTCGCGAACAACGCCGCGTTCGCGGCCTCGCTGCCCGAGCGCCACTTCGACGTGCGCCCGAGCCGGCGGCTGGCGATCGTGACGTGCATGGATTCCCGGCTGGACGTATTCGCGGCGCTCGCCCTGCAGAACGGCGAGGCGCACGTGCTCCGCAACGCCGGCGGAGTGATCACCGACGATGTGATCCGCTCGCTCGCGGTCTCGCAACGGCGGCTGGGCACGCGGGTGGTGATGCTGATCCATCACACCGACTGCGGCATGGCGAAGCTCACCGACGACGGCTTCCGCCAGGAGCTGCAACAGGCGAGCGGCGTCGCGCCGGCGTTCGCGATCGAATCGTTCACCGACGTCGACGCCGACGTGCGTCAATCGGTCCTGCGCGTCCGGCGCTCGGCGTTCCTGCCCCACCGCGACGCGGTGCGCGGCTTCGTCTACGACGTCGACACACACGCCCTGCGCGAAGTCGAGGTCGAGGCAGAAGGCTGAGCGACGTCGGCGCCCCGGCAGACCGCGGGATATCCTGGGGCGATGGCGGCGCGCGAGAGCGGTGAGGGGCGCCCGACGATCGCTCCGGTCGTCGGGCCCGAGGATCCCCGCCGCTTCACCGATTCGGGGATCGAGGTGGAGACGGTCTACGCGCGCCCGCCGGAGGGCCTCGCGCTCGAGCTGCCCGGCGAGTTCCCATACACGCGGGGGATCCACGCAGACGGCTACCGCAAGCGTCTGTGGACGATGCGCCAGTACGCCGGCTACGCCTCGGCGAAGGAGTCGAATGCCCGCTACCGCTACCTGCTCGAGCACGGCTCGACCGGGCTCTCGATGGCCTTCGATCTGCCGACACAGCTCGGCCTTGACTCCGACGACCCCCGCTCGCTCGGCGAGGTCGGGCGAACCGGCGTGGCGATCGACACGATCGACGACATGCGCACCGCGTTCGTGGGCATCCCGCTCGACGAGGTCTCGACGTCGATGACGATCAACGCGCCGTCGAGCGTGCTGCTGTGCCTGTACGAGCTGGTCGCGGCGGAGCAGGGCGTGCGCCCCTCGCAGCTGCGCGGCACGAGCCAGAACGACATCCTCAAGGAGTACATCGCCCGCGGCAACTACATCTACCCGCCCGGGCCGTCGCTGCGCCTGACCACCGACCTATTCGCCTACTGCCACGAGCGGATCCCGCAGTGGAACACGATCTCGATCTCCGGCTACCACTTTCGCGAGAAGGGCTGCTCGGCGGTGCAGGAGGTGGCGTTCACGCTCGCCAACGGCATCACCTACGTGCAGGCGGCGGTCGACGCCGGACTCGCGGTCGACGCGTTCGCGCCGCGGCTCGCGTTCTTCTTCAACGCCCACAACAACGTCTTCCAGGAGGTCGCGAAATTCCGCGCCGCACGCCGGATGTGGGCGAAGATCATGCGCGAGCGCTTCGGCGCGCGCGAGCCGGCTTCGCTGATTCTGCGCTTCCACACGCAGACGGGCGGTGTGACGCTGACGGCGCAGCAGCCGCACAACAACATCGTGCGCGTGGCGCTGCAGGCCTTCTCAGCGGTCTGCGGCGGCACCCAGTCGCTGCACGCCAACGGCTATGACGAGGCGCTGGCGCTGCCGAGCGAGCAGGCCGCGACGATCGCGCTGCGCACCCAGCAGGTGATCGCCCACGAGTCCGGCGCGGCCGATTCCGCTGACCCGTTCGCCGGGTCCTACCTGATCGAGTCGCTCACGGATGAGATTGAGCGCCGCGCGGATGGCCTGATCGCGCGGGTGGATGCGCTCGGTGGATCGCTGGAAGCGATCCCATTCATAACCAATGAGATCGACGAGTCGGCGTGGAGCTACGAGCAGCGCTACGCCAGCGGCCAGGACGTGGTCGTCGGGGTCAACCGCTACGTCGAGGAGAACGAGCCGCCGATCGAGGGGATCCTGGCGGTGGACCCCGCGTCCGAGCGTGACCAGTGCGAGCGCCTCGCGGCGTTCAAGCGCGACCGCGACACCGTGGTCGTGGCGCGGCGACTCGACGCGCTGCAGGAGAGCGCGCGCGGCAGCGGGAACCTGCTCGTGCCGATCGGCGACGCGCTGCGCGACCGATGCACGCTCGGCGAGGTGTGCGGGGCGCTGCGCGAGGTCTTCGGCAACTACCAGCCGCGCTGAGCGGCGCGCGCGCCCGGCGGGCAGGATTCGCGCCGCGGAGGGCAAATATCAAGCGACATGGGCGTTGTCGAGACCCAGCGAACGCTTGTCAAGTCTGTGCCGGAGCTGTGGGCCGAGCTCAGTGAGGCCGCGCTGCTTGGACCGATGCTCGAGCACTTCGGCGAGATCACGATCACGCGCCTTGAACCGGAGGCGAGCATCGAGTGGCAGAGCGAAGTCGCCGCCGGCCGCGTCGAGCTCGCACCCAGCGCCTTTGGCACGCGCGTGCGCCTGACCGCCCGGCTGCGCTCAGCCCAAGCAGCGGTGGCGCCGGCCGCGGAGCCAACGCGGCCAGGGCTGCTCGCGCGGCTGTTCGGCGCTCGCCCGGTTGCGCCCGCCGCTGCGCGCGAGGGCGCCGCCAACGACCCGCAGGCCTTTGACCCACGGCTCGCCCAGGGCGCGCTGACCGCGCTGCTTGACGAGATCGGCGCCGCCCGCCACCGGCCCTTCGCGCGCGACGTCGAAGCATCGCGGCAGACCGCGTAGCGCTCGCCCCCGCAGGCCACATAGGATCGTGCGCGAGTTGACCGAGCGCGCGCCCCACAGCTACGCCGAGAAGCTTGCGCAGCTGCATGAGCTGCGGCGGGAGGCCGCCCATGCCGAGGGCCCAGCCGTCGCCAAGCAGCACGCCAAGGGCAAGTACACGGCGCGCGAGCGGATCGAGAAGCTGCTCGACCCGGAATCCTTCGAGGAGCTCGACGGCTTCGTCCGCCATCGCACGACGGACTTCGAGATGGCCCGCACGCGCCCGCTCGCCGACGCCGTGATCACCGGCCACGGCACGATCGACGGGCGCCAGGTCTGCGTCTTCAGCCAGGACTTCACGGTGTTCGGCGGATCGCTCGGCGAGGTGATGGGAGAAAAGATCTGCAAGCTGATGGATCTGGCGGCGCGCGTCGGCTGCCCGGTGATCGGGATCAACGATTCCGGCGGCGCGCGGATCCAGGAGGGCGTCGTCTCGCTCGGCGCCTACGCCGAGCTCTTCTACCGAAACGTGCGGTGCTCGGGGGTGATCCCGCAGATCTCCTTGGTGATGGGGCCGTGCGCGGGCGGCGCGGTCTACTCGCCGGCGATCACCGACTTCATCCTGATGGTCCGCGAAACGTCGCACATGTTCATCACCGGTCCCGACGTGATCAAGACGGTCACCGGCGAGAGCGTCGGCTTCGAGGAGCTCGGCGGCGCGATGACCCACAACACCAAGTCGGGCGTCGCGCACTTCGCGACGGCGGACGAGGATCACTGCCTGCAGGAGGCCCGCTACCTGCTGTCGTTCCTGCCGCAGAACAACCTCGAATCAGCGCCGCTGCTGCCGAGCGGCGACGACACGCGGCGGATGGATCCCGAGCTCGACGCGATCGTCCCAGACAGCCCGAACAAGCCATACGACATGCGAGCGGTGATCACCCGGATCGTCGACGACGCGGAGTTCCTGGAGGTCCACGAGCACCACGCTCCCAACATCGTCTGCGGATTCGCGCGGCTGGACGGCGTCTCGGTCGGCGTCGTCGGCAACCAGCCGGCGGCGCTCGCCGGCGTGCTCGACATCGACGCGTCGTCGAAGGCGGCCCGCTTCGTGCGCACCTGCGACGCGTTCAACATCCCGCTGATCACGTTCGTCGACGTGCCGGGCTTTCTGCCGGGCACGGCGCAGGAGTGGGGCGGGATCATCCGCCACGGCGCGAAGCTGCTCTACGCCTATGCCGAGGCGACGGTGCCGAAGATCACCGTGATCACCCGCAAGGCCTACGGCGGCGCCTACGACGTGATGTCCTCCAAGCATCTGCGCGCCGACTTCAACTTCGCCTGGCCGACGGCCGAGATCGCCGTGATGGGGCCGGAGGGAGCGGTGAACATCATCTACAAGCGCGAGCTCGGCGCGAGCGATGCGCCGGAGAAGCTGCGCGCCCGGCTGATGGAGGACTACACGGCGCGCTTCGAGAACCCCTACGCGGCGGCCGAGCGCGGCTACATCGACGACGTGATCGAACCCCACGAGACGCGCCCGCGTCTGATCACCGCGCTGCACCTGCTGGCGACCAAGCACGAGGCGGGACCCAGACGCAAGCACGGCAACATACCGCTGTAGGTGTCCGCGCCGTGAACGCTCCGGGCAGGCTCAACCAGGTCACACCGGCGCCCACGCCGGCCGAGGCCGCGGCGATCGTCGCGGCGCTCGAGCGTTTCGCGCGCGACACCGCGCCGAGCCCGCTCCCGAGCCAAGCAGCGGCCGGCGGCTGGCTGCGCGCGGCGCGCCTGGAGGCCGTCGCGCGAACGCCCGGGCGGGCGGGCGAGCCCCCGGATTGGCGCTCCTGGCGCGAGCGCGCACCGGTGCATCCGGCTAAACACTAGAAAAGCACCAGGCTTTCGGTAGTATGTTCCGCTCCACTAGCGGAAGAGGTTGTTGGATGGCGCATGGCTCCAGCGGCACGCGCGGCTCGCTCGCCGACCCCGAGGTCTACGAGAACGTCCCCGGACACGTGATCCCGATCATCGAACGCGAGTTCGACGACTTCGACACGGAGGCCGGCGCCTTCCTCGCGGGCGACGTTCCCGAGGATCGGTTCATCGGCTTTCGCCTCAAGCAGGGCGTCTACGGCCAGCGCCAGGCGGAACGTCAGATGATCCGCGTCAAGCTGCCGTTCGGCGGGATCAACCCCGATCAGCTCGACGCCTTCGCGGCCGTCGTCGACCGCTACGTCCCGCTGCGCAAGGGCCACATCACGACGCGCCAGAACGTGCAGCTGCACCATGTGCCGTTGCCCGACGCCGCCAAGCTGATCCGCGAGATCTCGCTCACCGGCCTGTCCTCGCGCGAGGGCTGCGGCAACACGATCCGCAACGTGACCGGCGATCCCTGGGCCGGGGTCTGCGACGACGAGCTTTTCGACCCCACTCCCTACGTCGGCGCCTACGTCCGCTACTTCGTGCGCAACGAGGTCTGCCAGCTGATGCCGCGGAAGTACAAGACCGCGTTCACGGCGACCGACGAGGACATCGCGATCACCGGCATCCACGACGGCGGATTCATCCCCCGGATCAAGGACGGCAGGCGCGGCTTCGAGATGCGCGTCGGCGGCGGCACCTCGATCATGCCGCGCGTCGCGCCGACGCTCTACGAGTTCGTCGGCGCCGACGACGGCGAGTACCTGAAGGTCACCGAGGCGGTGCTGCGGATCTTCAACCGCCAGGAGGAGCTGCGCGCAAATCGCGCGCGGGCACGGATCAAGGTGCTGATCGACCGCATCGGGATCGACGCCTTTCGCGAGCTGGTCGAGGAGGAGCTGCGGGGCGACTGGGTCGCCGAGCGCAACTTCGACCCGGCGCCGCTGCTGTTCATCGACGACGAGGCCGCCGGCGCCCCGGCGCAGCGCGAAGCGCCCGTGCCGGCGGAGGGTGACCGCAGCGAGTTTGAGCGCTTCGTTGCCGCGAACACTCGGCCCCAGCGCCAGGAGGGCTTCGTCACCGTCGAGGTCAAGGTCGTGCGCGGAGATCTCACGCCGGAGCAGTTCCGCGGCCTCGCGGCGATCATGCGCGAGCATTCGGGCGGCTACGCGCGCACGACGGTCCAGCAGAACCTGGTCCTGCGGTGGGTGCGCCCCGCGTCGCTCTACGAGGTCTGGCTCGCGCTGCGCGAGATCGACCTCGCCGGGGCCGGGCCGAGGACGATCGCCGACATCGTCAGCTGCCCGGGGACCGACAGCTGCAAGCTCGGCATCACGAGTTCGATGGGCCTGAGCGCGGCGATCGCGGAGCGCATCGAGGCGATGGCGATCGAGGATCCGCTGACAGCGGCGATCAACATCAAGATGAGCGGCTGCCCGAACGGCTGCGGCCAGCACCACATCGCCAACATCGGCTTCACCGGCGCTTCGATCAAGCTGGGCAACCGGACGATCCCCGCCTACATCCCCCACCTCGCCGGCAACTTCGAGGGCGGCACGGTCGCGATGGGCCAGCGTTTGAAGTCGCGCCTGCCCGCCAAGCGAGTCCCGGAAGCGGTGCAGCGCTGGATCGCGCACTACCAGAGCGAGCGGGTTTCGGGCGAGACCTTCAACGCCTTCGTGGAGCGGATCGGGACTTCGAGCTTCGAGCAGCTCGTCTCCGACCTCGCGCTGCCGCCGGAGTTCTCGCTCGAGACGATGAGCAACTTCATCGACTGGAACCGCAACGAACCGTTCGCGGTGATCCGGGGGGAGGGCGAATGCGCGGTCTGACAGCGCCCGTGGTCAGCGACCTGGAGCACGCGAGCGCGCAGGAGGTGCTGAGCCACATGCTCGAGCGCCACCACCCGCGGCTTGCTCTCGCCTGCTCCTTCCAGAAGGAGGAGGCGGTGCTGATCGACATGCTGCTCAGCATCGAGCCGTCCGCGCGGGTGTTCACGATCGATACCGGAGTGCTCTTCCCCGAGACCTATCAGGCCTGGAGGGAGCTCGAGCGCCGCTACGGCGTGGCGGTCGAGATCTTCGACGCCCAGCGCCCGACGAACGCCGCCTGGAGCGCCGGGGCCTGCTGCTCCGAGCGCAAGGTGGAGGCGCTCGAGACCGCCCTGGACGGGCTCGACGGCTGGATCACCGGGCTGCGCCGCGAGCAGTCCCCGACGCGCGCCGACGCGCCCAAGCTCGCGTTCGACAGCCGCCGTGGAATCTGGAAGGCCAACCCGCTCGCAGACTGGGACGCCAAGGCCGTGTGGGACTACATCGCCGAACACGACGTCCCCTACAACCCGCTGCACGACCGCGGTTACGAGTCGATCGGCTGCGTGCCCTGTACCCTTCCCGGGTCCGGGCGCGAGGGGCGCTGGGCCGGCAGCGACAAGACCGAGTGCGGCATTCACGTCTGAGGCCCAAATGAGCTCCTACACCACGGCGGCCGCGTCCCGCCTAACGCATCTTCGTGCGCTTGAGTCTGAGGCGGTGCATGTGTTGCGGGAGGTGGCGGCGGGGTTTGAGCGGCCGGTGTTGTTGTTTTCTGGTGGCAAGGATTCGATTGTGTTGTTGCGTTTGGCG
>JBEKNK010000033.1:0-57140 GCA_049522915.1 Solirubrobacteraceae bacterium
GGCGGCCGCGGCGCGCCGCGGCGCGCGAGCCACAGCAGGCGCGCGATCAGATACAGAAGCGGCGGATAGGCCAGCGGGACCGAGGCGCCGATGTCGGCGCGATTGAAGAGGGCCAGCGACACCGAGAGCGACAGCAGCACCAGGAGGTCCAGGTTCAGCATCCGCAGCGGCATCCGCCAGTCAAAGAATGGCGTGAGGAACGCCAGGCACAGCGGCAGCCAGATGTAGAGCGCGTCGAGGTGGCGGCCGAAGGCGCCGGGGTAGCCGCGCGCCATCGTCCAGGCGATCTGAATGCCGGTGTAGGCGCCGAGCACGCGGCCCGTGAACGCGCTGACGATGACCTGCACGAACTCCTGGTCGCGGGAGTAGAACGCCACCTGCCACTCGCCGGCGACGGGGCTCGAGACCTGCGAGAAGGCCCCCGGGTGGGTGCGCTCCTCGCGGCGCACGAGCGCGAGGCGCGACGCCACGGCGGTCGCCTGCGCGCTGGAAACGGTCCGGCTCGAGCTCGGGCTCGCGCTCCCGGCGGCGGCGGCGGCGGCGGGCGCGAGCGCCAGTGCCGCCAGCGCGAGCGCCAGGCAGCGGCGCATCAGTCCAGCCCGAAGTGTCGCGTGATCAGCGGCGTGACGTCGGCGATCGACCACTGCTCGCGGGTCAGCCCGCCCTCGAGCCCGCAGCAGATCAGCGGGGCGTTGCTGTCGGCGGCCGAGAGCGACCCGTGACTGCCACCGCCGACGTGTCCGGCACCACCCCAGTCGGTGAACTCGACACCCTCGGCGGCGGTCAGCAGCACGTCGCCGGCCGTCTCGCAGGCGGTCGCATCCCACACGCGCGCGAGCGCGTCGGGGAACTCGCCGCTGCGCACGGTCCCGTGGCGAACCCTCAGACCGAGCACCTCGCGCGCGCCCGACAGTGCCCAGCGGCGCCCGCGCAGGTCGCTGAGCTCCGCGCCCGGGGAGAAGCGCAGCTGCGCCCCGCCGCGGGCGACGACCGCCTCGGCGCCCTCGCGCCAGATGACGTGCTCGACGCCGTCGATGCGCTGCGCCCGCGCAAGCACGCGCGCGAGTGTCGCCGGCGAGAAGACGTAGATCATCGCCGCACGCTGCGCCGGGCAGATCGCGATCTGCGCAGGCTCGAGCGCTCGCAGGTCGGTCGGGCGGCGCACATCGAAGCCGCTGAACTGCGCCCCCAGCGAGACGGTGCGCTCGATCAGCGTGTGGGCGTGGTCGGCGACGACGATCACGGCGTGATCGGCGAGGAACTCATCGGCGCCGCCGGCGGCATCGAACAGACGCGCGAGCTGGCGGTCGGCCTGGGCGATCGCGGCGACCTGCGAGTCGGGGCCGAGCTTGTGCGAGTGGTTGTCGTTATCGGGCAGCGAGAGCAGCAGGAAGTCGAACAGGTCGTGGCGCACGAGATATTCGCCGACGCACCCCGAATGGCGGTCGCGCACGCCCGGCATCCCGAGGGTGCCGCGACAGCCGGTGTCGCGGCTGGAGAAGATGTCCGAGTAGAAGAGCTCGCGCGGGCCCATCACGGGGCGTCGCACGAGCGCGAAGGCCGCGATTCGCGCCGGCGCGCTGTCACTCGCCGGCTGATGAAGATGGCGGCCGCGGTAGATCAGGTAGGTCGTGCCGGCGGTGCGCAGGCCCGCGTCGTCGAGGCGCTCGAACACGGTCAGGGCATCCGCTGCGAGATGGGCGCCGTTCATGTTGTAGATCAAGTCGGTGAGCTGTCGGCCCAGGCCGAAGCGCAGCGACGCGCGGAAGCTCGAGCCGTACTCCACGTAGCGGCCCTCCGCGCGGTGATACCAGTTCATCGACGGGATCCGGTGACGGTCCGGCCCCAGGCCGGTCGCGATCGTCGCCGAACACACCGGCGTGACCGACGGGAACGCCGCCACCGCCTCGCGGCTGTAGCTGCCGCGCTCGATCAGCGTCGCGAGGCACGGGGCAAGGCCCTCGGCGACCGCCCGGTCGATCATCGCCGGGCGCGCGCCGTCGATCACGGCGAGAACCAGCTTCTTCAGCGCAGCACCCAAAGGCCGGCGAAGCCGCGCTGGGCACGCGCCCACTGCGCCCAGCGCAGGCGGCCGAAGAAGGCGAGCGCGAGCAGCGCGAGCGGGCCCGCGAACCAGCAGACCAGGGCGAGCAGGAGGGCGGCCGCGTCGGCGTACAGCGCGACGGCGAACTGCGCCCGCCCGTCGCTCAGGCGCTCGCGTGCACCGTTGAGCACGCCCCGCGAGGCCTGCTGCGCGAGCGCGGCGGCCAGCGCGCCGGCGATCAGCCCCGGCCACGCGGCGTCGTGATGGGCCGCGAGCACCGCCGCGAACAGCAGACCGCCGAGCGCGACCGCGGCGACGGCCACGAGCTCGCGCACAAGGTGCGGCCGCAGGACCGCGCATGCCACGAACAGGCATGCGACAACCAGCAGAAACGGGCCTGATTGCAGGAACGCGTACTGGGTGGCGTGAAAGTCGCTCAGGACGTCGGCGCCGGCGAGTGCGCCGACCGCGAGGGTGGGCGTGAAGGGGCGGATTCCGGCTGCAAGCGCGAGGCCAAGACCGGTGCAGATGTGGAGAAGGAGGCTCGTCATGCGCTAGCGTGGGGACGGTCATGACGATAGTTGACCGACCAACGCAGCGATGAGCGGACGCCAGCCGCCCCGTTCGTCGGCGCACGAGCTGGAGCGCTACGGCCGGCTCTTCGCCAGCCGCACGAGCGTCATGCGCTCCTCGGCGATGCGCGACCTGATGGCGGTCACGGTGCGTCCCGAGGTGATCTCGCTCGCCGGCGGGCTGCCCGACACCTCGACCTTCGACCCCGCCCTGTTCGTCCGGCTGCTCGGCCAGATGCCGCCCGCCCAGGCGCTGCAGTACGGCCCGAGCGAGGGGCTGCTCGGTGTCCGCGAGGCGATCACGGCCGTGATGGCGGCCGAGAACATGGCGGTGGAGGCGGACGAGGTGATCGTCACCACCGGCGGACAGCAGGCGATCGACCTCGTCTGCAAGGCGCTGATCGATCCCGGCGACGTGGTGATCGCCGAGGCGCCGACGTACCCCGGCGCGGTGCCGACGTTCTGCTCCTACGAGGCCGACGTGATCCAGATCGAGATGGACGACGACGGGATGAACGTCGACGCGCTCGAGCAGACCCTGGCGGCGCTCGATCGTGAGCAGCGGCGGCCGAAGTTCATCTACACGATCCCGACCTTCCAGAACCCGGCCGGGGTGAGCATGTCGCTCGCGCGCCGCCGGCGCCTGGTGGCCCTGGCGCGCGAACGCGAGCTGCTCGTACTCGAGGACAACCCCTACGGGTTGCTTCGCTACGAGGGCGACGCACTGCCCACGCTGCGCTCGCTCGAGGTGCCGGCCGGCTCCACCGACGCGAACGATTTCGTGATCTACGCCGGCACGATGTCGAAGATCCTCTCTCCCGGCGTGCGCGTCGGCTGGCTGGTGGCGCCGCGCCCGCTGCTGGCCAAGCTGATCCTCGGCAAGCAGTCCTCGGACCTGTGCTCATCGACGATGACCCAGCACTTCGTCGCCGGCTACTTCGCCGCCGCCGACTGGCGCGCCTACGTCGATGAGCTCTGCGATGTCTATCACCGCCGCCGCGACGTGATCCTCGACTCACTCGCCGAGCACCTCCCGGCGGCCGCGAGCTGGACGCGCCCGCAGGGCGGTCTGTTCATCTGGGTGACCCTCCCGGACTTCATCGACACGACCGACCTGCTGGCCCGCGCGCTGGCGGAGAATGTGGCGTTCGTGCCGGGCGAAGCCGCCTTCGTCGACGGCCGCGGGCGCCACTGCATGCGGCTGAACTTCTCCAGCGAGGCCGACGACGACATCCGCGAGGGAGTGCGGCGCATCGGCAAGATCGTGGCCGAGCAGGTCGCGCTCTATGAGACGCTGACCGGGCGTCGCGGCGGCGCGAGCGCGTCCGGCGCGCGGGCGGGCGCACCGGCAGCCGCGCAGGACCCCGCCGAGCCGCTCGCGAACGTGCTCGAGCTGCCGCGCCGTGGCGCGGCGGAGGGCCGGCGCTCGCGCGAGGCATGACGCGCGTCGCAGTGCTGAAGGGAGGACGCTCGCTCGAGCGTCAGGTGTCGCTGGCGTCCGGAGCACGGGTCGAGGACGCGCTGGCGCGGCTCGGCCACGACGTCGTCGCGATCGACGTCGGCCCCGATCTGGTCACGCAGTTGCGCGAAACGCAACCGCAGGTCGCGTTCGTCGCCCTGCACGGCCGCGGCGGCGAGGACGGGACGGTCCAGGAGCTGCTCGAGGTGTTGGGGATCCCCCACACCGGCTCCGGCGTCCACGCATGCGTGCGCTGCGCCGACAAGATGCTGGCCAAGCACGCGCTGCGCGACGGTGGGCTGCCGACCCCCGACTGGGTGGTGCTCGGGCAGATCGGCTTCCACGAGCTGGGAATGGCCGAGGCGATCGCGGACATCGGGCAGCGCCTTGGGTTTCCACTCGTCGTCAAGCCCGTCTCGCAGGGCTCCTCGCTGGGGGTCAAGTTCGCCGCGTCGCAGGAGGAATTGCCGGCCGCGCTGATCGCGGCGCTCTCCTACGGCCCGAGGGTGCTGCTCGAGCGCTACATCGAGGGGCGCGAGCTGGCGGTGTCGCTGCTGGCGGACGGAGACGAGCCCGCGCAGACGCTGCCGATCGTCGAGGCGGTGCCACGGGACCGCCAGTTCTATGACTTCGCAGCGCGCTATGAGATCGGGCGCACCGACTTCGTCTGCCCGGCGGTGCTCGAGGACGCGCTCGGCGAGCGCGTGCGCGAGATCGCGCGATCGGCATGGGGTCTGCTTGACTGCCGCGGCTTCGCGCGGGTCGACGTGATCCTCGGCGCCGACGGGCCGACGGTGCTTGAGATCAACCCGATCCCGGGGCTGACCGAGACGAGCCTCCTGCCGCAGGCGGCCGACGCCGCCGGCGTCAGCTTCGACGAGGTCGTCGCACGGGTGCTCGCCTCCGCGGGCTCTGGCTGATCGCGCGCCGGCCGGCGGCCGCGACGGGCGCCCGGGCGATCAGCTGTCGCCGGCGGCGAAGTCCTCGGGCGTGACCTGGTCGAGGAACTCCTTGAACTTCTCGACCACGTCGTCGGTGTCCTCGACCTCGTGCTCGAACTCGATTGCCGAGTCGGCGATCACCTCCTCGGCCGCGAAGATCGGCGCGCCGACGCGGACCGCGAGCGCGATCGCGTCGCTCGGCCGCGAGTCGATCTCGAGCTCGCGGCCGGCGACCTGCAGCGTGATCTGGGCGAAGAACGTGTTGTCGCGCAGCTCGGTCACCGCCACCTGGGTGCAGCGGACGTCCAGTTCGCCGAGCACGTCGCAGAGCAGATCGTGGGTCATCGGCCGCGGTGTCGTCGCGCCCTGGAGCTTCATCAGGATCGAAGCCGCCTCCGGGTGCCCGATCCAGATCGGCAGGAACTTGTTGCCGTCAGCGGTCTTCAACAGAACGATCGGCTGCTTGCCGACCATGTCGAAGCTGACGCCATAAATGACCATTTCCTGCACGAGCGCGCTCCGTGGGCCGGGGACCGATCAAGTATAGGTCGCGCCCCGTCCCTTTAGACGGGGTTGCTTGGCGGCGTAGCGGAGCGTGATCGCGCCGACGGCCACCAGCGGCACGAAGTTCGAGACGTGCAGGACGAGGGCGTAGGGCAGGGCGGCGCTCTCGCTGACGTGGTAGGCCGCCAGCGCGGCAACGCCCGCCGCCTCGAACACCCCGACCGCCGC
The DNA here is from genome assembly GCA_049522915.1 of Solirubrobacteraceae bacterium. Lineage (GTDB taxonomy): Bacteria > Actinomycetota > Thermoleophilia > Solirubrobacterales > Solirubrobacteraceae > Palsa-513. The sequence continues at coordinate 5,749 of JBEKNK010000033.1, forward strand.
CGGCGGGGACGGGATCAGGTTCGAGAGCCCGATCGCGACGGTCACCAGGACGCCGGCGCCGAAGCCGAAGGTCGGCTGGAAGGCGAGCAGGACGAGCCAGGCCCACAGCGACGCGGTCATCCAGGCGCCGAGGCTCCACGCCAGCGCCTCCACCGCGACGCGATGCTCGCGCAGCCCCGAGAGGCCCTCGGCGAGCGTTGCCGCCTCCCGCTCGACACGCTCGGGTGTCAGCCCCGGAAGGCGTCCGAGCGGGCGGACGATGAACCGCAGCGGGCGGTCGCCGTGGACGGCCAGCACCCAGATGACGATCGCGAGCGCCGCCGCGACGACGCCGGCGAAGATCGCGGCGGCGCCCGACCAGCTCTCGTGCGGCAGCCATGGCGAGGCGCAGAAGTAGATGATCAGGATCGAGAGGACGTCGTAGGCGCGTTCGACGACGACCGTACCGACGATCTCGGCCGCCGGCGTCGTCGTGCTCTGCGAGAGCGCCACGACCCGGGCGGCCTCCCCGGCACGCGCCGGCATGATGTTGTTGAACAGGTAGCCGATCATCGTCGCGGCCATCACCGGGCGCCGCGGGGGCCGGCGGCCGGGCGCGAACAGCGAGCGCCAGCGCATCCCGCGCAGCACCGTCTGCACGGTGAACGCCACCATCGCCGGCACGAGCCACCAGGCGTCGCAGCGCTCCAGCGCGCGCCACGCCTTGTGCCAGTTCACGCCGCGGACGGCGAGGTAGGTGAAGACGGCGGCGAGCAGCACCGTCACGCCGAGAAAGACCGCGCGCTTGCCTGGACGCCTGCCGGAGGTTCGCGACCCCGATTCGCGCGCAAGGGCCGGAACGACCGGGGCGCCCTCTCCTACGGAGCTGCCCACCGCGCGAGCGTATCGGACCTCGCCGACACTCGGGCCCCCGGGCGAGCCACCCCCGCCGACCCCACGACGGGCGCTCTGGCGGCCGACCGCGCGCCGGCGGGGTGTTAGCGTGCCGTTCATGCACGTCCTCGCGGTGTCGGCAGGACTGGAGGCCGCCGGTGGGTTTCTCGTGCTCGCGATCGGCTACGGCGGGTGCTTCGCCCTCTGGCACTTCGTGTTCAGCCCCCGCAACAGCCACGACGACGACCTCGACGCCGCGCGCAGCGAGGAGTTCCTGGACTAGCTGCTCGCCGCCTCAGCTGGCGAGACGCAGAGCGGAGCGCGCGCGGTCGAAGCCGGCGTCAAAGCGGAACAGGTCCTCACCCCGTTCGGGGTACAGGGCGTCGAGGGGCTCCTCGACGTCGTCGTCAAGGACCGTGAAGGCGAAGACGGCGAGACCGCGGGCGGAGCACAGCGAGAGGTTGCCGGGGTCGAGGCGAACGCCGGTGCGGGCCTCGACGGCCGAGGCGATCATGCTGGGCATCGCGCGCATGGCGGCCGCGACGAGCGGGTCGGCGTCGCCTGCACCGTCATCCTCGGTCACCTCGGGCTCGAAGCGCAGCAGCAGCAGCAGAGCCTCCTCGTCGCGGTAGGCGCGCACGGCCAGCGGCCGCGTTCCGCAGTAGGCGCGGTAGAGGTCGGCGAGCACCTCGCATGCGAGGAGGTCGACCGCGTCGGTTGAAAGCGATGAGTTCGTCACATCGAACACTGCGTCACCTTCCAGGGTTTTGATGCCAGGGCGTGCGTCCCGGACCTGTCACTAGAGTCGGTAAATCGCGCCCGCCGCATTACCGAAACACCCCAACCGGGTATTTTCGTGCCCACTTGGGGTCATACAAACGGCCAAAAGGTGTTTTAGCCACCTCCGGGTGGTGACGCCTTCCCCTCTCGAAAGGACGTTGCTCACCCGCCCGAGGCTGTCAATTCACCCCGCCGTTGCTGGGTGAGACGGCTTACGATGACAGTCACCCGCCAGCCGTCTAATACAAACGTCCAGGTCGCCGGCGGGCCCTTGACCCACTTGGCCAGGCCCCCCATGATGGCGGCATGACAACCAATGAGCCGCCCGCTTTCACCCTGACCCGCGAAGACCTCGATCGTGCACATGAAGACTCCAAGCCGACCGACCGCACGCGCGTTCTGGTGGCCGACCCCGACCAGCTGGCCCGCCGCGCGCTGACCGACTCGCTGCGCTCCAGCGGATCCTTCACCGTCGTCGCCCAGGCCTCCGACGGGGTCGAGGCGGTCGAGCTCGCACGTCACTACCGTCCGAGCGTGGTGCTGATCGCGGCGGGGCTGAGCGGCCTCGACGTCGCCGCGGCGTGCGAGCAGATCGTTCGCGCGGACGCGGAGATCCGTGTCGTCGTGCTCGCGACGGCCGCCGACCTCGAGCTCGAGATGCGTGTGGTTCGCTCCGGCGCGAGCGGCTTCGTCATCAAGAGCACCGACTCGGACACGATCACGCGGGCGCTGGCAGTCGTCGGCGCCGGCAACGCGATCATCTCCCCCGAGCTGACCGCCCAGCTGGTCGAGCGCCTGCGCCGCACGCCGGCCGACGGCACGGGCACGCGCCCGGTGCGCAGCAAGCTGACCAACCGCGAGTGGGAGATCCTCGACCTGATCTGCGGCGGGCTCGGCACCCGCGACATCGCCGACTCGCTCTACCTCTCCCCCGAGACCGTCAACTCCCACGTCAAGAACGTGCTGAAGAAGCTCGGCGTTCATTCGCGCGCCGCGGCCGTCGAAGCTGCCTTTTCGCTGCGCGCCGACGTTCTCGCCTGAGCCGCGCCCGCCCGTGGCGCGGCGCGAGCCGCCGCCCGGGAGCGCTCCGCCCGCGGGCCGCCGCAGCCCCGCGCGCCCGCGGCTTGCGAGAATCAGCGGATGGGCGGACCCTCCGGCGTGAGGCGCCGGCTTCCGCGAGCCATGCACGGGCGCGATTTCTCGCTCTACGTGGTCGTGGTTCTCGCGATGAACCTGGCAGAGCAGATGATCGCCGTCGCGATCGGCTGGCAGGTCTATTCGATCCATCACAGGGCGTTTGACCTCGGCCTGATCGGCCTGCTCGAGTTCGCGCCCGTCTTCCTGCTCGCGATCCCCGCGGGCACGCTCGTCGACCGCATCTCCAGGCGCCTCGTGCTCGGGCTCTCGTCGATGCTGCTGGCGGCGATCGCCGCGGCGCTGGTGATCGTCAGCGCAAGCGGCGCCCATGAGCTGTGGCCGTTTCTGACGCTGGCGCTCGGCATCGGCGTCGCCACCGCGCTGTCCTTCCCCGCCCAGCGCGCGATCGCCCCGGCGCTGGTCGTGCGCGAGCTGCTCCCCAACGCGCTGGCGATCCGCTCGGTGGCGGGCCAGAGCGCGAACGTGGCCGGCCCGGCGCTCGGCGGTCTGCTGTTCGCGATCGCGCCGACCGTCGCCTACGGCGTCGCGCTCGGGCTGTTCGCGATCGCGCTGCTCGCCGTGCTCGGCATCCGCTCGCTTCCCGGCGCCGACCCTCAGCAGGAGCCGGCGCCCGCGGCGCGGCCCGGCAAGCTGCGCGAGCTGCTGGGCGGCATCCACTTCATTCGCGACACCCCGGTCCTGCTCGGCGCGATCCTGCTCGACCTGTTCGCGGTGCTGTTCGGCGGCGCCGTCGCGCTGCTGCCGGTCTTCGCGCAGACGATCCTGCACACCGGCCCGGTTGGCCTCGGCGTGCTGCGCAGCGCGCCGGCGGTCGGCGCCGTGTTCGCCGGTGTGCTGCTCGTGCGCCGGCCGCTGCCCACGCGCGCCGGGCGCACGCTGATCGTCGTGGTCGTCGCGTTCGGGGGGAGCATGATCGTCTTCGGCCTCTCCCACTGGATCGTCCTCTCGCTCGCGGCGCTCGCGGTCAGCGGCGCCGTCGACATGGTCAGCATGAACATCCGCGCCACGGCCGTGACGCTCGTCACCCCGGCGCACGTGCGCGGGCGCGTCGGCTCCGTCGAGGCGGTCTTCATCGGCGCCTCCAACGAGCTCGGCGCGTTTGAGTCCGGCACCGCCGCGGCGCTGATCGGCGCCGTCCCGGCGGTCGTCGCCGGCGGCGCCCTGACGATCGCGATCGCGCTGGCCTGGACGGCGCTGTTCCCCCAGCTCGCGACGCTCGGCCGCCTCGCGGACCTCCGACCCGCGGGCGAGGGCCCCGACGAGGACCCCGAGCGCGCCGTGGCGCTGGCGGCCGCCGCCGCGGCCGATCCACTCGCGGCGGCGTAGGGCCCCCCCGATCAGGCTCGCCACAGACCTTAGGCGCGCTAAAGGCGCTCCAAACCTGTCGCTTAGCTTCGCGCCCGATACTGGCAGCCGTGCCCGAGCTTCCCCGACCGCCGCGCCGGTGCGCTCCACTCGCATCGGTCGCCGTTGCCGCCGCGCTCTGCGTGTTCGCGCTGGCGAACGTCGCGGCCGCCAGCGCGGCGAGCGGCTCGACCGGTTCGACGGGCTCCACCGGCGCGACCGGGGCGACCGGCTCCACCGGCTCGACGGGCACGACCGAGCCCGCCGCGGCCAACCCGTCGATCAGCCTGAACTGGTCGGGCTACGCGATCACCGGCGCCGCCGGCGTCGTGCGTCACTTCACCCACGTCACCGGGAGCTGGATCGCGCCGGCCGTCACCTGCACCGCCGGCTCTCCCTCCTACTCGGCCTTCTGGGTGGGGCTCGGCGGCCTCTCGCAGTCCGCCAGCGCACTCGAGCAGACCGGCACCGAGGCCGACTGCGACTCAAACGGCGTCGCGCATTACAGCGCATGGTACGAGCTGGTGCCGGCCGGCCCCGTCACCGTCCACCTCACGATCACCCCCGGCGATCAGATCAGCGCGAGCGTCACGGTCAAAAAGGACTACGTGACGCTGACCCTGACCGACCACACCAGCGGCGCCTCACTGCGCAAGCGCCTGCACTTCGCCCACCCCGACACGACCTCCGCCGAGTGGATCGCCGAGGCGCCCTCGACCTGCGAAGGGAGCGGCTCCTGTGCGGCGCTGCCGCTGAGCGACTTCGGCACCGTCGACTTCAGCGGCGCGGCGGTCAGCACGCTCCACGGCCTGAGGGGCTCGATCAGCAACCCCCACTGGACCGCCGAGCCGGTCGCGCTGGATGAGATCTCGGCCGGCGGTGGCGGCGGCGGGCGCTTCTTCGGCCCCCGCTCGGAGGTCACCGCGGTGCCGACGATCCTCTCCGGCGCGGGCTCGGCGTTCTCCGTCAGCTGGGCGCAGAACACGCAGAGCGCGCCGGCGGGCCCCGGCGGACGCGTGTTCCCGGGCTTCGGCAACTGAGCCTGGTCGCTGTTCGGGGTGGCGCATGCGCCACCCCGCGGAAGGGCGCATGCGCCCTTCCGTGCGTTGGGTGCATGCACCCAACGCCACAGCCTCAATCGCGCGAGGGCGCCTGCGTCACACCGTTCTCACCCTCGCGGCGCGCCGCGTCGTGCGCCAGCAGCGCGCGGGCGTCGCGGCGGCCGCTCGCGATCTGCGTGGCCTCGCGCACGAGGTCCTGGTTCATCAGCGCGAGGAACAGCAGCGAGCCGAAGACCACGACCGCGTCGATGCTCTCGCGACCCTCCTTGGTCCAGTAGTCGTCCTGCAGGTTCAGCCACAGCGCGAACTCGTCGAGCGTGAGCGCCGACGCCATCCCGTAGCCGGTGGCCGACACCCGCGATCCCCAGCGCCGCGTCGGGTCGCTGCCGACGCCGAGCTGGGCGTTCCAGGCGTAGCCGGTCACCAGCAGGCCGAGGATGCCGAAGGTCATGTGGTGAATGTGGCGCCCGCCGGGTGTGACATTGCGAAACGGCCCGCGGCCCGCGCGGATCGAGTGGGTGATGCCGCGGACCGTCACGAACGCGGTCAGGAATCCGACGTTGCCGAGAAACAGGCGCTCCTGGCGGCAGTCGCTGAGGTGCTTGCGGTAGAGCGCGCCGAGGACCTTCGGCGAGAGCAGCGAGCGTGACGGGGGCGGCAGGCGCATCACTCGAAGATAGCTGGCGGCGCGGGTGTGTCGCTCCATGCCCGCCGCCCTCGGCGCTAACGTTTGGTGCGGCGAGCGCGAAGGCTTGCGACCACGGTGGCCGCGGTGGCGGGTGAGGAGGATGAAGATGGGGCAGCGGGGGGTGTGGAGCTACCCCGATGGCGATTGGAGGGACATCGGCGGCTACACGGTGTTCGCGGCGGATGGGCCGATCGGTCATGTGGACACGCACAACGCGTCCGAGGGGGACGGCTTCCTGCTCGTCGACACGGGGCCCTGGATCCTCGACCGGACGGTGATGCTGCCGGCCGGGGTGCTCGGGCGCATCGACCACGCTCAGAGAACCGTCCACGTGACGCGCACCAAGGACGACATCAGACACGCTCCCGAGTACCGGGAGGCCTGCCACGAGGACGCGGCCTACCGCGACGATCTGGCCGGCTTCTACGGCCGCTTTCTGCTCTGAGGCCGAGGTCGCCTGCGGCGCGCGGGGCGGATCCGGACCGCGGTCGGACCCGCCTCGCTGGTGCCGGCGTCTAGATCTTCTTGTCCATGGTCAGGAGGCCGGCGGCCTCCTTGGCCGTGATGGCCGACTCCATCTCGGCCGCCGTGAGCTTGACCCCGCCGCGTACGCCGTCGGCCAGCTCGCCGTCGCTGAGCCGTCAGGGCAAATCACCCGCGCCCGGGCGCGTGACCGTCGCGCCCGGGGGCATGTAAAAGCGCGTTTATGCGTGCAAGAATGCCCGTTCGCAGGATTCTCCAGGGATGGTGAGCACGATGATCGCGGCAGTGAGTGCGCTGGGCGCTTACGGGACGGCGGCGACGCGAGCGCCCCGATGAGTCCGCACGGCCTTCCCCGGCGGCGCTCACCGCGTGTGCTGCGTCTGCTTGCCGCGGCTGCCTGCGCGCTGGCGGTTTGGGGCGTGGCGCCAGCCGCCGCCCGCGCGGCCGGCTTTTCGTGGTCCTCACCGGTGTCGATCGACAACCAACCGCCCTACGCGGAGGGCCCGGCGCTGGGCGGGATCTCCTGCCCGTCGACGACGCTCTGTGTCGGTGTGGGCCCGGGCGGCGACGTGCTCACCTCCACCAACCCGACCGGCGGATTCAGCGCCTGGACGCTGACGCAGGTCGACACGAGCGCGTCGAATTCGCTGGTGGGAATCACCTGTCCCAGCACGACCCTCTGCGTCGCGGCCGACAGCGGTGGGAACGTGCTCACATCGACCAATCCCGCGGGTGGCGCCGGCGACTGGACGGTGACGCCGATTCCGGGAATGGCGTTTGACGCCATCTCATGCGCGTCAGCGACACTGTGTGTCGCCGTCGACGCCGCCGGCAACATCGCGACGTCCACGAATCCGTCGGGCGGTGCCGCGCAGTGGCAGGTCGCGGCCGTCGATCCGGGCGGCGGCAGGCTCACCAGCGTCTCCTGCGCCAGGGCGCCGACGGTGCTCTGCGCGGCGACCGACGGCGCCGGGAATCTCGTGACCTCGACCGACCCGACCGGCGGCGTCGGCGATTGGACGCTGACGCAGATGGGATCGGACGCCTTCAGCAGCGTCTCGTGTCCGTCGGCGATTCTCTGTGTCGGAACCGGTCTGCAGTCGGCCGCTGCCGGCTCGGTCGCCGCCGCCTCGGTGCTGGCGTCGACCGACCCGACCGGCGGCGCCTCGGCGTGGACGCCGGCCGAGGTCGATCCGGGCCAGGACGTGCAGGCCGTCTCGTGCATCTCGAGCACGCTGTGCTTCGCCTTCGACACCGCCGGCAACCTGCTCACGAGCAGCGACCCGCAGGACGGCCCGTCGGCGTGGACGCTGGTTCCCGGTGTCGACACGGCGGCGCTCGGCGGGATGCGGGCGATCTCGTGCGCGCTCGACGCGGTCTGCGTCGCGGTCGACGCGGACGGCGACGTCGTGGCGTCCACCGACCCGACCGGCGACGCCGGCGACTGGACGGTCGCGCGCGTGGACGGCAGCGGCACCACGATCGAGTCGGTGTCGTGCCAGTCCGAGCCGCTGTGCGTCGCTGGCGACGACGCCGGTGACGTGCTCTCGAGCACCGACGCCGGTGGTGGCGCGAGCGACTGGCAGCCTGCCAACGTCGACGGGAGCAACACGATCAACGGCGTGGCCTGCCCGTCCAGCACGCAGTGCGTGGCGGTGGACGATGCCGGCAACGCCGTCACCTCGGTCAACCCGGCCGGCGGGGCGGGCGCCTGGGCGGTGTCGGCGATCGACGGCACGAATTCACTCACCGGCGTGTCATGCCCTTCGACCTCGCTCTGCGTGGCGGTGGACGACGCCGGCAACGTCCTGTGGTCGACCGACCCGGTCGGCGGCACGTGGAAGAGCGCGGCGGTCGATCCCGGCAACGCACTGGAGAGTGTGTCGTGCGCGTCGAGCACGCTGTGCGTGGCGGTGGACGACGCGGGCAACGTGGCGAGCAGCTCGGATCCGGGCGACGGCACCTGGGCGGTCGCGAACGTCGACGGAAGCGTCGCCCTGGACGGCGTCTCGTGCGCCGCGGCGAGCACGGTGTGCGTGGTCGTCGGCGCGGGCGGCGCCATCTTCGTGACACCCAACCCGACGGTCGCCACCGGCGCGTGGACCGCCACGCCCGCCGGCGACACTGCGGCGATCACGTCGGTGTCATGTGTGTCGGTTTCGCTGTGCGTCGCCGTTGACGGCGGTGGGAGCGTGCTGACGGCAAACGACCCGACCGGTGGCGGGACACCGTGGTCGGTGAGCCTGACCGACGTCACCGGCGGCGATCCGCCCGACGGGCGACTTGCGTTGCCGTCGACGCCGACGGCAACGAGCTGGTGGGCACGCCACTGCCGCCGGCCGGGCCGTTCACCCTGAATGTGTCAGTCGCCGGTGACGGTTCCGGCGAGGTCAGCGGAAGCGGGATCCTCTGCGGGTTCGTCTGCGCGGACTCCTACCCCAGCGCCACCGCGGTGACGCTGACGGCGACACCCGATTCGAGCTCGTCCTTCACCGGCTGGTCGGGCGGCGGCTGCAGCGGCACCGGGGTCTGCGTCGTCACGATGACCGCGGCGCAGAACGTCACGGCAAGCTTCGCGCCGGCGCTGGCGACGCTCGACTTCCAGGGTTATCTGCAACTGTCGATCGCCGGCTCGGGCGCCGTGCTCGACGCCGCCACGACCGTGGCGGCCTGCCCCGGAACGTGCGCCGATGACATCGTCGGCGGGGAGTACACCGCGGTGCCGGCCGCCGGCTGGGAGTTCTCCGGCTGGAGCGGCGAGTGTGACGGCGCCGCCGTGGTGTGCGAGGTGCCGGCGCTGGCGGAGGACACGGTGGGAGCGCTCAGCGCAACCTTCATCCCGGTCCCCACCGCTCCGCTCGTGCCAAGCGGGACCGCCAGCGCTCCGCCGCCGGCCCCCCCGGCGGTCGAGCGCGTGAGGATCAGCGGTGCCCGCGTCACCTTCACCTTCGCGAAGCCGCCGGCCGGTGACGCGCTGCAGTGCGCGTTGGTGAGACATGCGACCGGCGCTGCCCAGCAGCGCCACTACGCGACCTGCACTCTCACCAAGACCTACCGGGGACTGCGCAGGGGGAGCTACACGCTCTACCTGCGAACGCTGGCGGACTCGGGTCTGCACTCCAGCCCGTCGGAGCGCGCGTTCAGGATCGTCGTCTAGTCGACCACCGGTCGCGTTGGGATGGGCTTTCACCATTACCGGCACCGGACCGGGCGGGCCGCGCGCTCGCCCGTGTGGAGCGTTTTTTCACCACCATCTCGGTCGCAAAACGGATACCGTGCGGCGATGGGGAGACGCGCGAGACGGACCCCGACCCGGCCTGCCCGCGGGGCGCTGGTGGCGGCGCTCGCCGCCGCCGCCGCGTCGCTGTGGCTGGCGGCGACGCCCGTCGGCGCCGCTTCGCCGATCAGCTACCCGAACTTCTCGAGCGTGGCCGGGCTCCAGCTCAACGGTTTTGCGACCCAGAACGGGTCGGAGCTGGAGATGACGACGGCCACGCCGGGCGAACAGGCGAGCGCATACTCGACCACACCGGTCGACCCGACCCAGTCCTTCTCGACCTCGTTCGAGCTCTCGATGAGCAATTCGAACAGCGTCTATCCCGCCGACGGCATCGCCTTCCTGATTCAGAGCGACAGCATCACCGCGGTGAGCAACGCCACCCTCGGCGGCGCGATTGGCTACCAGGGGATCTCGCCGAGCCTCGCGGTCGAATTCGACATCTACACCGGCGACCCTGGCGACCCCGGGGCCCCCCCCGTGAGCCAGGGTGACGACCACGTCGGGATCACCGAGAACGGCAACCCGGCGAGCTACCTCGCTTGCGCGACCGTCGTCTCGCCGCCCACCTCTCCCTGCACCGCCTCGCTGCCGTCGGGCATCCCGCTCTACGGCGCGCCGGTCTTCGCCTGGATCGACTACGACGCCACGGCGGGTGAGATCTCGGTGTACCTCAGCCCGAATTCGACCGAGCCCGCGTCGCCCACCCTGTCCGCGGCGGTCAACCTCGCCTCCCTGCTCGGGGCCTCAAATCCGACCTACGCCGGTTTCACCGCCGCGACGGGCTCCTACGACGCGGAGCAGGACGTGCTCAGCTGGCAGCTCGCCTACGCGGGCCAGCCCGGCGGGCCACCCGCCCCGCCCGCGCCGCCGTCCCCGCCCGCCAACACCGCGGCGCCAGAGGTCTCGGGGACCGCGCAGGTGGGCCAGACGCTGTCGGCGAGCACCGGCACCTGGAGCAACTCCCCGACCGCGTACGCCTACCAGTGGCTGCTGTGCAACGGCGCGGGCGCCAACTGCGCCGATATCGCCGGCGCGACGGCCAGCACCTACGCCCCGGGCGCCGGCGATGTCGGCGACAGCCTCGTGGTGAGCGTCACCGCCTCCAACGCGGGTGGCAGCGCCGCGGCCAGCAGCGCGGCGACGGGCGAGGTCCAGGCGCCGCCGGCGGCCGGCGCGCCGCCGCCGGCGCTCGGCCAGACGGCGGACGCCACCCCGATCAGCGGCACGGTCCTGATCAAGGTGCCCGGGAGCACCACCTTCGTGCCGCTGACCGCAGCCACGGCCATACCGCTCGGATCGACGGTCGACACGCGCCACGGGCGCGTCTCGCTGACGGTCGCGCTGGCCGGCGGCGCCTCGGAGACAGGCCAGTTCTACGGCGGCGAGTTCGTCCTCACCCAGACCGCGAACGGCACCCTCGTCCTGACCCTCACCGGCGGCAGCTTCGCCGGTTGCCCCAAACCGTCCAGCGGCCAGGACGCACGTCTCGCAAAGGCGGCCAGAAAGAAGCCCTCGAGCGTCGTGCGACAGTTGTGGGGCAACGCCCACGGCGACTACACGACGAAGGGTCGCTACGGCTCGGCCGGCGTGAGCGGCACGATCTGGCTCACCCAGGATCGCTGCGACGGAACCTACGTACGCGTCACCAAGGACAGCGTGATCGCGATCGCCTACGCGCACCCCCTGCGCAGGCACGTCATCACCCAGGGCCACCACATCCTGCTCCCGGCCCCCGGCTTCTGAGGCGGCCGCGCGGTTCAGCCCAGACCTTGCCGAAAGCCGGCCGCGGCGAATGGGCGATCCAGGACTCGAACCTGGGACCTCTTCCTTATCAGAGAAGCGCTCTAACCGACTGAGCTAATCGCCCTCGCCCGAAGGCGGGCCATCTTATCGCCAGTCGCTGCCGGGCGAGGCGAGCAGCGGGATCAGGCGGACCCGCCGGGAGGTCGGGGCCGGGGCACGCGCGGCGGCAACTCACACGCGGTTCGGCCGGTAGCTGTGAAGCGAGCCGGGAGTCGCTCCTGGGCCGCGATCCGGGGCTCGGCCGCGCCAGACGCCACGGGCGGTTCCTCTTGTTATGGCGCAGCGGTGCCGATGCATGGTAGGCAGCTCCACATCGGCGCACTGGCGCCGCGCTGAGGAGCCGCACCGAGATGCGCTTTTCGCGCCACGCCTGGTGGATATATCTGGCGCTCATAGCGCCGCTCACGGTCGCCTACCTCGTCGGCTTCGCCAACGAGGGACCGGTGTACAACGCGATCGGTTGCAGCGGCGTCGTAGCGATGGTCATCGGTATCCGCATGAACCGGCCGAGTGCGCGCTGGGCTTGGTCCGTGCTCGCGCTGGGGCAGGTTCTGTTCGTCGGAGGCGACGTGCTCGCCTACAACTACATGGCCCTCTTCGGCGTCCCATTGCCGAACACCTCGATCGCCGACGTGTTCTATCTCTCGTGCTACCCGGTGACGGCGGCCGGGATGCTGCTGCTGATCCGCCAGCGTAATCCGGGACGTGACTGGACGAGCCTGATCGACTCGGCCGTGGTCACGATCGGCGTTGCGCTGCTGTCGTGGATCTTCCTGATAGCCCCGCTGGCACACAACAGCGCGCTGCCGCTGGGAACGAAGCTCGTCGCGATCGCCTACCCGCTCTCGGACCTGCTGATCCTCGGAATCGCGGTGCGTCTGGCCGTCAGCGCCGGCCGCCGCAGCGTCGCCTACTACATGATCATCGCCGCGCTCGTCGTCGTGCTCGCCGCCGACTCGGGCTACGGGTGGAGCCTGCTGCACAACGTTTCCAGTCTTGGCGTGCCGCTCGCCGCGGGCTGGATCGCCGCGCACCTGCTGTTCGGAGCCGCTGCGCTGCATCCCTCGATGACGACCGTCTCGCAGGTGGCCGAGCCCAAGCTGCGGCTCACGCCCGGGCGGATCCTCGCGATCGCCGGGGCCGCGTTGATCGCTCCCGTGATCGTCGTCGTCAATGCCGGTGGCAGTTCCGGCTCGACCGCAGTCGTCGCCGGCAGCGGCGCGATCGTGCTGTTCGTACTCGTGATTGTGCGGATGATCGGTCTTGCCCGCGCCCAGGAGGCCGCGGCAGAGCGCGAGCGGACGATGCGACGGGCCTCAGAAGCGCTCGTCACCGCCACGAGCGCGGAGGAGATAGTGCGTGCGGCGCAGGATGCGGCGGTGACGCTCGCAGGAGCCGGCGCGCGGCCGGCAATGCTGCGGGGCGAGAGGGGCGACGCGCGCAGATGGCTGGTTGGAGCAGAGCCGCGCAGCGGCGAAGAGCTTCGGCTGGATCTGACGCTGATGCCCGAGCACGTTGCCCACCAGTTCGCCCAGCGCGCCGCGGTCGAGATTCCCGCAGAATTCGCACCACGCGGGCAGGAACCCGCGCTCACGCCGGCGTTTGCCGTGCCGGTCCTGGCTCAGGGGCAACTGGTTGGGGCCATCGCATTGCTGGACGCGGCGGGAACCTCGAGTGCGACACAGAGCAGTCTCGAGTCGCTGGCAGCCCAGGTCGGGCTTGCGCTCGAAAGCGCTGCGCTCACCGCGAGCGTGCTGCACTCGCAGGGCGAGGCACGTTTGAGCGCACTGGTTCAGCACTCGGCGGACGTGATCCTGGTCCTCGCACCCGACAGCACCGTCGAGTACGCGAGTCCGTCGATAAGCGGCGTCCTCGGCTACGGCTGCGCGGAGTTTGTGGGTCGGCGATTCCTTGACTACGTCGTCGAAGCGGACCGTCCGCTGGTTGGGCCGGCGCTGGCCGGCCTACTCGCGCGCCCGCCGGAGAGCTCGGAGACGCTCGAGTGTCGCATCCGCCACGGCGACGGTCGCCTGCTGCACGCCGAGTGCCGGATGACCAATCTCGCAGCGGACGTCACGGTCGGTGGGATCGTCGTGAACCTCCGCGACGTCACCGAGCGCAAGCAGTTCGAAGAACAGCTCACCTACCAGGCCTTCCACGACCCCGTCACCGAGCTCGCGAACCGGGCGCTGCTGCATGACCGCGTCGAACACGCGCTGATGCGCCGTCGCGACGAGAGCCGCCTGCTCGCCGTGCTATTCCTCGACCTCGACGACTTCAAGGCGATCAACGACACCTTCGGCCACGCCGCCGGCGATCGTCTGCTGCGAACGGTCTCGACGCGCCTGCGGTCGGCTCTGCGCGTTGGCGACACCGTGGCGCGGCTTGGCGGCGACGAGTTCGCAGTCCTGCTCGAGGACGTCGTCGATGAGACCGTTGTCTCGGAGATCGCCGACGGCTTGCTTGAGGCCGTGCGAGCGCCGCTGCGGCTGGACGGCCACGAGGTCACCATTCCCGCCAGCATCGGGATCGCGGTCGTACGCCGAAGCAGCGACCCGGGATCTGTCGCGACGGTCGACCAGCTGCTGCGCGACGCCGACGTCGCGATGTACCAGGCGAAGGCCGCCGGCGGCGATGGATACCGCCACTTCAAGCCCGAGATGCACGAGGCCGTCGTCAGCCAGCTCGCGCTCCGCGCGGATCTCAGGGCGGCCGTGGCCGCGGAGGAGCTGACGCTGGCCTATCAACCGGTCTTCGACCTGGGCACGGGCGAGATCGCCGGTTACGAAGCACTGCTGCGCTGGGAGCACGCCGAGCGAGGTACGGTTTCGCCGGTCACGTTCATTCCCGTGGCGGAGCAGTCCGGGCTGATGATCGGGCTCGGTCGCTGGGTTCTCGAGCATGCGTGCGCCGACGCGGTGTCCTTCGAGCAGATCGCGCCGCATGCACGCGCACGCACGCTCTCGGTCAACATCTCGGCTCAGCAGCTGGAGCGGGCGGAGATCGTCGACGAGGTGCGCGACGCGCTGCGATCGACCGGACTGCCCGCGCAGAGCCTCGTCCTGGAGATCACCGAGAGCCTGATGATCGACGACACCGACCTCGCGATCGAGCGGCTCAACGCGCTGCGCTCCCTGGGCGTCCGGATCGCCGTCGATGACTTTGGCAAGGGGTACTCGTCGTTGAGCTACATCGGGCGCCTGCCGATCGATTTCCTCAAGATCGACAAGCGTTTCATCGACAGCGTCGACGCCGACGACAAGGAGGGGAGGCTCGCGGCGGCGATGATCGGCCTCGCACGCGTCCTCGGTCTGGGCTGTGTCGCCGAGGGAATCGAGCGACCTGCCCAGCAGGAGCGGCTCGTGGAACTCGGCTGTGACTACGCGCAGGGCTTCCTGCTCGCACGTCCGATGAGTCCGGATGCCCTGCGAAAGCTGCTCGGCGAGTCCGCGCCGGCGCTCGCCGCGGCCGGCTGACCTGGTGTTTACGCGCCGTCGCCGCCGCCGGCGCTGAGACGGGCGGCGAGTTCGAGTGCCTCTTCGGGCGAGGCGAAGGTGAGCTCGGCGCGGTAGGCGCCGCCGCGGGCGACCGCGACGTGGACGTCGGCGCCGAGGGCGCTCGTGAGGGCCTCGCCGATCGTCGCGCAGGCGTCGAGCTGGTCGGGGTGCAGTTCCCGGGCGCCGGCGCGCCTGGGCTGGAGCTCCGGCAGGCCTTCATGGTTGGCCGCGCGTGCGCGCTCTTCGAGCACGCGCACCGACCAGCCCTCGGCGGCGGCGGTGCGGGCGAGTTGGCGGCGAACCGTGTGGTCGGTCGCGATCAGCAGTGCGCGGCCGTGGCCCTCGCTGAGCGACCCGCGCTCGAGCAGTTCGAGTGCCTCGTCAGGCAGGTCGAGCAGGCGAACGAGGTTCGAGACGGCGACGCGGCTGCGGCCGATCCGCAGTCCGACCTCCTCGCGGGAGAGTCCGAGCTCCTCGACCAGCGCGGCGCAGGCGCGCGCCTCCTCGACCGGCGTGAGGTCCTCGCGCGCCATGTTCTCGATCAGCGCGAGCTCCAGCGACTCGGCGTCGTCGCGCGCGCGCACCAGCGCGGGAATCGTCTCGAGCCCCGCGAGCTGCGCGGCTCGCCAGCGCCGCTCCCCGGCGATCAACTCGAAGTGGGCCTCGTCCAGGGGGCGCACGAGGACCGGCTGCAGCACTCCCCGCGCCTCCATCGAGGCGGCGAGGCCGGCGAGCGCCGCGTCATCGAAATGGCGTCTGGGCTGGCGGGGGTTGGGGAAGATCAGCTCGGTCGCGACCTGGCGAAACTCCTCCACCTCGCTGCCGGGGTCCGTCGACACCGCCATGATCGCCGCGAGGCCGCGCCCCATCCCGCGCGGTCGCCCCCGGGAAGCGCCACCGCCGAGCGGCCAGGCATCGGAGCCGCGGGTGGAGTTCATCGCGGCAGCCTCCGCTCGTGATCTCGCGGCAACCTCTGCTCGCCATCTCGCGGCAGCTTTCGTTCGCCGCCGGAGCCAGGTGGTTGCAAAACACTACCCTCGCAAAAGGCCTGCCGCGTCTGGGCGGGCGGGCTCGCTGCCGGCGGTTGCAAAATGCTAGCGGCCACGGGCGGCGACCTCGCGGGCGAGTGAAACATAGGCCTCGGCGCCGGCGCAGTAGGGGTCGTGGAGGGTCACCGGCACGCCGAAGCTCGGCGCCTCACTCAGCCGCACATTGCGCGGGATGACCGTCTCGAACACCAACCCCGGGAAGTGATCGCGCACGTCGCGCTCGACGTCGCGGCCGAGGCGCGTGCGGTCGTCCTGCATCGTCAGGACGAGGCCGGCAACGCTCAGCCGCGGATTCAGTTCGCGCTTGACGAGGCTGATCGTCTCGAGGATCTGCGCCAGGCCCTCGAGCGCGAAGTACTCCGTCTGCACCGGCACGATCACCTGTTCGGCGGCGACGAGGGCGTTCACGGTCAGCGGGCCGAGCGACGGCGGGCAGTCGATCAACACGTAGGCGAAGCGCTCGCGCAGCGGCGCGAGCGCGTCGGCCAGGCGCCGCTCGGATCCAGCGATCGCCGGCAACTCGACCGTCGCGCCGACCAGCGCGACCGCCGCCGGCATCAGCGAGAGCAGATCGACGGGCGTCTCGTGCACGGCGTCGGCGGCGGAGCAGGAGCCGCACAGCACGTCGTAGGCGTTTGGGCGCAGCGTGCGAGGCTGGCCCAGGGAAACCGTCGCGTTGCACTGCGGGTCGAGGTCCACGAGCAGCGTCGGGATCCCGGCGCCGGCGATGCAGGCGGCCAGGTTGACGGCCGTCGTCGTCTTGCCGACCCCGCCCTTCTGATTGGCAACGGCGAAAATCGTCACACTCGACAACCTAGCGGGCGACGGGGTTTGAACGGCGTGCTGCAGCGGCGCGGGGGCGTCCGGGCGCAGCGGCAGGGTCGCGAGCGCGGCCGACATGCTCAGCGCCCACCGATCGGCCGCTTGCGGGCGACTCCCGCGCGCCGCGGATACCCGGGCGGCGTCGGCGCCACCTTGCGATAGACGTGCAGATGGTGCGACACGCTGCCAGCATATGGCGCAGCGCGGACCACTTCCTCCGCGCGCAGCCCCAGCTGCGCCGCCGCTCGCAGCGCGGCCGCCGACTCCGCCGCGCCCAGCGCTCCCTTCCAGGCGACCAGCGTCCCCTCCGGCGCGAGCAGCGGCGCCGCGTACTCGCAGACCACGCCGAGCGGCGCCAGCGCTCGCGCGGTGACAAGATCGTGTGCACCAAGGCCGTCGGGCCATTGTTCGGCTCGGGCGTGGACGACGCGGGCGTTCTGGACGCCCGCGAACGAGCACATGCGAGTGAGGAACTCGCTCCTGCGCGCAGCGCTCTCCACCAGCGCGACCCGAGCTCGCGGCAGCGCCACCGCCAGGGCGATCCCGGGAAACCCGGCTCCGGAACCGAGGTCGGCGATCTCGCGTGCAGCTTTGACGGGCTCGAGTGCGAGCGCGCTGAGCGAATCCGCGATGTGGACGTCAACTGCGGCCACGCCCCGCACGGCGCTCGGGGCGAGCGGGTCCGAGAGCAACAGCTCTAGCGCGCGGGCCAGCGCGGCGGTTTGGGCGCCGTCGAGATCCCAGCGCTCCGCCAGCTCGTTCAGGCGCGTCTGCGGGGCGCTCACAGAGAGGGCTCGAACGGAAGCGGTTCGGTCGCAGCGCTCACAGAGAGGGCTCGAATGGAAGCGGTTTGGTCGCCGCGCTCACGGAGAGGGCTCGGACGGAAGCGGTTTGGTCGCGGCGCTCACGGAGCGGGCTCGGACGGCAGCGGTTTGGTCGCGGCGCGCACGGAGCGGGCTCGGACGGCAGCGGTTTGGTCGCGGCGCTCACGGAGAGGGCGCGCATGCGGGCGGTTGGTCGCGGCGCTCACGGAGAGGGCGCGCATGCGGGCGGTTGGTCGCGGCGCTCACGAGCGGATCCGCGCGATGTAGTCGGCGTAACGTTCGCGCATCTCGTCCAGACGGCCGGCCGCGTAGCCGTCGAGGTCGTCTCGCACGCCGTCCTCGAGCAGCGGCAGGACGTCCTCGACGAGCGCCACGCCGCGCGCCATCCACTGGTAGTAGCTGCGTCCGCCGTGGCCGTAGGGACCGTAGAGGCGGGTGCGTGGGAAGCGGGCGATCAGCCAGCGGAAGAGCGCCTCGTGGCGCACGTGCATCCGCAGTGTCACCTGCGGCTGCTTGCCGTCGCCGCCGAACGAGCCCTCCCCGATCAGGATCCCGACCACGACTCCGCGGTCGAAGGCGCTGAGTTCGTCCACCGTTGCAGTGTCGCAACGACGGCGGATGTTGTTTCACCGTCGAGAAAAACGTGAAACCCCGAGCCGGCGAAGCCGGCCCATAAGAAGTCAGCCGGCCGGCGAGACGACCAGCCGCCGCCGCGGCTCATCGCCCTCGCTGTGGGTTTCGACGTCGCCGCGCTCACGCAGGTACTCGTGCAGGAAACGCCGCTCCGCCGCGGGCATCGGCCGCAGCGCGACCTCGCGTCCTTCGCTCATCACCCGATCGGCCACGCGGTCGGCCTCGGCGCGCAGAGCGTCCTCGCGTCGCTCGCGATAGCCGGCCGCATCGACGACCACCCGCGGTCCCGGCGCGCCGCGCAGCACGATCCGCTGAGCCAGGTGCTGCACCGCTTCGATGATCGTCCCGTCGGGCCCGACGAGCGCCTCGGCTCCGGGACCCTCGACCGAGCCACAGAGGACGCCGTCGGACTGCGTCAGCACGACCTCCGCGTCCAAGCCGAAGGCTTCGATGAGCGTCTCGAGGAGCTCGCGGAGCTCCTCCTCGGGCGTCAGCTCGTCGTCGTCGACGGTCACCGGCGCCGTCCCGACCGCTTCTTGCGCGGGCGAGCCGAGGGCGGCGGCGCCGACGGCTTCTTGATCGCCTCCTTCGCCACCCCGGGCGAGCCGCGGCCGTTGCTCTCGACCTTGACCGGCACGTTGGGGCGGCCGTAGCGGCGCAACATGAAGTACTGCTGCGGGATCATCGTGAAGTTCGTGGCGATCCAGTAGACCAGCAGGCCGGCCGGGAACTGGATCACGAAGACGACGAAGACCACCGGCAGGGCGATCGAGATCAGGCGCTGATTGCGGTCGCTGCCGACCGACATCATCACGCTCGTCGAGACCATCGTGCCGACGTAGAGGACCATCAGCACGACGAGGACGACGCCCGCAGCCTTCGAGGTGATGTCGTTGATGAAGAGGAAGCTCGCGACCTTCGAGTGCGTGAGCGTGTTGCAGTTGGCCTTGCCGATCGCCGTGCTGGAGGTGATGCCGTTCGCCTTCAGCGCGGCGCCGCAGATGTGCTTCTTGAGATCCGTGCGCAGCATGTAGACCAGCGAGATGAAGACCGGGACCTGCAGCAACAGCGGCAGGCAGGAGGCGAGCGGGTTGACGCCGGCCTCCTTGTAGTACTTGATCGTCTCTTCCTGCTGGCGCTTCTTGTCGTCGGGGTAGCGCTGCTTGATCTTCGCGAGCTCCGGGGCGTGGGCGCGCAGCTGCGCCATGCCCTTGAACTGGCGGACCGTCAGGGGCAATGTGACAGTTCGCACAAGCAGCGTGAGGCCGATGATCGACCAGCCCCAGCTGCCGCCGATCACGCTGTGGATCGCGACCAGGATCGCCTGGAAGAACGAGATCAGCGGCCCGAACGCGCTCTCGATTACGTTGGCAAGGATCATCGGCGTCACTCTCAACCCCGCTGTGCGTTGGCCCGCCCGGAACGGAACAGGCGCTGCGCGCTCACCGGATCCAGCCCGCCGTGGCTGAACGGATTGCAGCGGAGCAGCCGCCAGCCGGCGAGCACGAGTCCGCGAAGTATGCCGAACTCGCGGATCGCCTGTATCGCGTAGTCCGAACAGCTCGGGGCGTAGCGGCAGCGCGGGCCCAGCAGCGGCGAGATCAGGCGCTGGTAGACCGCCAGCGGCAGCACGGCCAGCTCGCGGCCAAGCCTCCTCACGGCGTCACCGGCGCCTTCGCCACCAGCTCCGCCAGCGCCGCGTCCACCCCGGCCAGTCCGGCGCTCTCACCGAGCTCGCGGGCCGGCCCGCGAGCGACCAGCACGATGTCGTGACCGGCCGGCAGGGCCTCCGCCTGGCGCGAGCACGCCTCGCGCAGCAGGCGCTTGAGCTGGTTGCGCTCGACGGCGCCCCCGACCTTGCGCCCGACCGAGAGCCCGACGCGGGGCGGCTCGTCGCCGCCACGCGGGAAGGCGTAGAGCACGAGATAGCGGTTCGCGACGGAGCGGCCCTGGCGGTAGACGCGATCGAACTCCGCGCTGCGCGACAGTCGCCCGGTTCGCCGGCGGGCAGCGACGCCGTGGTCCGGCTCGGCCACGCCTCAGACCGTCAGGCGCTTGCGGCCCTTGGCGCGGCGGCGCTTGAGCGTGAGCTTGCCGGCCCGCGTCTGCATCCGCGCACGGAAGCCGTGCGCCCGTGCGCGCTTGCGCTTCTTGGGCTGGTAGGTGCGCTTCATGACCCGATCGCGAGTATAGCGAGCGCCCGCTTTTTGTCGCCAAATGCGCCCTGACGGCCGGGGGGGCCGGCAGGCCTTGGTATATTCCGCGCCCCCGGGGCAGCGCAGCGCCATCCCCTCTAAACGCGGCACCAAGCCCTCACGCGGAGGATTTCGCACGTCGTGACTGCAGAGCTCGATCACGTCTGGCAGCAGATCCAGGGGGCGCTGCTCGCGAGCGTCGGGGAGCGGACCTACGGGCTATGGCTGGAGCCGCTGCGCTGCGTCTCACTGGACGGCGAGACGCTCGTGCTGGACGGCCCGCCCGAGATCTCGGCCTGGGCCTCGGAGCGCCTGGGCGGCGCGCTCGAAAGCGCAGCCCGGTCCGTGCTCGGGTGCGGCGTCGCGATTCAGGTCGCCGGACATGGCACGAGCTCGCCGCCGGCGCCCGGCTCGCGACCGGCGCTCGAGCAGCGCCTGAACCCGAAGTACACCTTTGAGCAGTTCGTGATCGGCCCCTCCAACCGCCTCGCCCACGCGGCGGCGCTGTCGGTGGCGGAGATGCCATCGCAGGCCTACAACCCGCTCTTCATCTACGGTCCGCCCGGCCTTGGCAAGACCCATCTGTTGCACTCCGTCGGCAACTACGTCAACGCCTTTGGCGGTGGGCTGACGGTGCGCTACGCCACGGCCGAGGAGTTCACCAACGCCTTCCTGCAGGCGCTCGGGGCGCGCAATCTCGAGGACTTCAAGGCGCACTTCCGCGGCGTCGACGTGCTGCTGATCGACGACGTCCAGTTCCTCGAGCGCAAGGCGCGGAGCGAGGAGGAGCTGTTTCACACCTTCAACGCGCTCTACGACGCAGGGAGTCAGCTCGTCATAACCTGCGACCGCCTTCCCGGCGACCTCGGCGACCTCGAGGACCGCCTGCGCGAGCGCTTCGCCGCCGGCCTCGTGACCGACATCGAGCGGCCCGACCTCGCCACGCGGATCGCCATCCTGCGCAAACGCGCAGCCCATGACGGCGTCGCGATCACCGACCAGGCGCTCGAGTTGCTCGCGACTCGCGTCACCACCAACGTCCGCGCGCTCGAGGGAGCACTGATCAGGCTCGTCGCCTATGGCTCCCTGACCGGCCGCGAGCTCGACGATGCGCTCGCCTCCGATGTCCTCGCGCGGCTCGGGGTCGCGCTGACCTCAATGCATTCCCCCTCGATCGACGCCGTGCAGGAGGCCACCTGCGCGCACTTCGGCCTCAGCCGTGCAGAGCTCCTGTCGCGCTCGCGAACCGAACGTGTCGTCTGGCCCCGCCAGGCGGCGATGTATCTGTGCAAGGAGTTGACAACGCATTCGCTGCCGGCGATCGCGCGAGCCTTCGACGGGCGCGACCACACGACCGTCCTTCACGCCTGTAAACGCGTCGCCGCCCACATCGCCGTCTCGCCTCCGGCCTATGCCGACATCGAGGCCCTCACCGCGGTCCTGACGGCCGAACGCTGACCGCCGTTGTCCACATCCTGCGCACAGGCTGCCAACACACGCCGTCCCCGTCGCCTGCGAGCATTGGCGCCAATCCAGATCTTCACAGCCCCTACTACTGCAACGTGAAAGACAGTCTCTGCAGATGCACCTAAAACTCTCCACCACCGACTTCCTCGAGGAACTGCAGACCGCCGCCCGGGTTGCCTCCACACGCAGCGCCGTGCAGGCGCTTTCGGGCGTTCAGCTGCACGCCGACGAGGGTCTCTGTGAACTGCGCGCCACCGACATGGAGGTCGGTCTCCGCCTGCCCCTGACCGCGTCCGTCGACGCTCCCGGCGACGTGGTGCTGCCAGCGCGGTTGCTCCTCGACGTCGTGCGTTCACTGTCGGCTCCTGAGGTCTCACTTCAGCTGCGCGCCGCGGAGGCGGACGTCGAGATCGTGTCGGGCGCCTCCACCTTCCGCCTGCGCACACTCCGTAATGAGGACTTTCCGCACCTGCCAGCCGCCGGGGGGGACGGCGCGATCACCCTCGCGGCGGCCCCGTTCATCGACACCGTGACGCAGGTCTCCCGTTCGGCCTCGCGTGATGACACGCGCCCCGTGCTGACGGGAATCCTCGTCTCCGCCAGCGACCACGAGCTGCGGATGGTCGCGACGGACTCCTATCGCCTGAGCGTGAAGACCACGCGCCTGAGCGAGCCGCTTGCGATACCGCTGGAGGCCAACGTCCCCGCACGCGCGCTTGCCGAGGTGGTGCGAATCGCGCAGCAGAGCGAGGCCGAGGGCATCGTGATCAGCCGAACCGAGAACCAGATCGTGTTCACGATCGGCGGCGCGGTGCTCTCGTCGCGGCTGATCGACGGGCAGTTCCCCAACTACCAGCTGCTGCTCCCCGACAGCGCCGACCACGAGCTGCGCGTCGACCGCGAGGAACTCGCCGGCGTCGTGCGGCGCGTCAGCCTGCTGGCGCAGAAGAACGCGCCGCTGCGGCTGGCCTTCTCCGAGGGTGAGCTGCTGATCTCCGCCCAGACCCCCGACGTGGGCGAGGCGCGTGAGGCGCTGCCGGTGCCGTTCGCCGGTGAGCCGTTCGAGATCGGCTTCAACGCCGACTTCCTGCGCGACGGCCTCGAGAGTCTCGACTCTGCGGACGTGGTGATCAAACTGACGAGCGCGCTGCGGCCGGGGCTGATCGAATCGGCCGACGGCAGTGAATTTGTTTACCTTGTTATGCCAATTCGCCTCAACACGTGAGAGGCGATGCGCATCGAGCGCATCGCGATGCGCGACTTCCGCTCGTATGAGGACGCCGAGCTCGAACTCGGAGCCGGCCTGACGATCGTCTACGGCGCCAATGGCGCCGGCAAGACGAACCTGCTGGAGGCGCTCTACTTCGGCTGCACGGCACGCTCGTTCCGGACCACCAACGAGCGAAACCTGCCGCGCTTCGGCGCCGGCTCAACACGCGTCGTGCTGTCCGGGCGCGACGAGGACGGCCCCCACGAGCTGGCGATCGGATTCGTACCGGGCGAGCTCAAGCGGATGACGAGCGACGGCGCGCCCGTGGAGCGCCTGGCTGGCGTCGCGCACCGGCCGCTCGCGAGCGTGTTCTCGCCCGATCGCCTCGAGCTGGTCAAGGGCGGACCGGGGCTTCGCCGTGCGCACCTGGACCAGTTCGTCGCGGCGCTGTGGCCCGCTCGCGCCGCGACGCGCCGGGCCTACCACGAGGCGCTCGCGCAACGCAACGCGCTGCTCGCCCGGGTGCGAGGCGGGCGATCGAGCAGTGAAGCGCTGAGCTCGTGGAACGCGACACTCGCCGAGGCGGGCGTCCTGCTCGCCGCCGACCGGGCGGCGGCCTGCGCACGCATCGAGGAGGGTTTCGCCACACACGCCCTGGAGCTCGGTCTGGGCGGTGTCGCGAGCTTGAGCTATCGCCGGCGATCGTCGGCGCAGAGTGCGGAGCAGCTCGCTGGCGAGCTGGCCGAGCGCCTGGACGCCGACCTCTCGCGCGGCTACACGACACACGGGCCCCACCGCGACGAGCTGCTGCTGGCGCGGGACGGGCGCGAGTTGCGGGCCTTCGGGTCGCAGGGGGAGCAGCGGCTCGCGCTGCTGGCGCTGCTGCTGGCCGAGCGCGACGCGCTCGCGGCCGAGCGCGCGCGGCCGCCGCTGATGCTGCTCGATGACGTGATGAGTGAGCTCGACGTCGCCGCCCGGGCGCGCCTGGCCGGCGAGCTGCGCCGTGGCGGCCAGAGTGTGGTCACGGCGACCGAGCTCGAGCACGTTCCCGGCTGGGACGCCGCCGACGTCGTGCGGATCGAGGTTCCGTGAGGCGTCGCGCGCCACGACCGCTGGCGACGGCGCTTGAGAGCTTCACCGCGAGCCTCGAGCCGCCGACCGTGCTCGCCGCCGTGCAGGCGGTCTGGGCGGCGAGCGTGGGGCAGGCGGTCGCCGCGCATTGCGCCCCCCTCGCGGAGCGTGGCGGCGTGCTCGAGGTCGTCTGTGACGAGTCCGTCTGGGCCGCTGAGATGGAGTTGATGGGGCCTGAGGTGGCCGCCCGCCTGAGCGCTGCGCTCGGGCGTCCGGCGATCACCGCGCTGCGCTGCCGCACGGACCCGGCGAACAGCGCATTTTAGGCCATTTAGCAGGGATTTTATGGTCGGCCGGGGCGGCTTCTCGACACCCCCCTGTGCTATTGTTCTGTAGACGAAGTACAAGCGCCCCGGAGCGACCTCGCGAGGACGCCGACCGGGGCTTTGCCACGTAATTGAGGATCTTTGCCTGACCGCAAGAAACGCAGCGCCGCCGACTATGACGCCCAGGACATCACGGTTCTCGAGGGACTCGAAGCGGTTCGACTTCGACCCGGCATGTACATCGGCTCCACCGGTGAGCGCGGCCTGCACCACCTGGTCTACGAGGTCGTGGACAACTCGGTCGACGAGGCGCTGGCCGGGTTCTGCACCGCCGTCGACGTAACGATCCACTCCGACAACTCGGTCACCGTCAGCGACAACGGACGCGGCATCCCCGTCGCGGTGATGGAGAAGGAGGGACGCCCGGCCCTGGAGGTCGTGCTGACGGTCCTTCACTCCGGCGGCAAGTTCGGCGAGGGGGAGGGCTACAAGGTCTCCGGCGGCCTGCACGGCGTCGGCGTCTCGGTCGTCAACGCACTGTCGGAGCGCCTGGTCGCGGAGATCCGGCGCGACGGCTTCGTCTGGACGCAGGAGTACTCGCGCGGCGCGCCCCAGGGACCGCTGGCGAAGGGCGCGGCGCTGGCGAAGGGCGCGGCGACCGGCACGACGATCACCTTCCACCCCGACCCCGAGATCTTCGAGAGCGTCGAGTTCACGATGCACACGCTCGAGGAGCGCCTGCGCGAGACGGCATTCCTGACACGCGGCCTGCGGATCACGCTGCTCGACGAGCGTGGCGCCGGCGAGCGCGCGGAGTTCTGCTACCAGGGCGGGATCGAGGACTTCGTCCGCTTCCTCAACCAGAACAAGGAGCCGGTCGGCAAGAAGGTCATCTACTTCGCCGGCGAGAGCGACGAGGGCGCGGTGGAGGTCGCGATGCAGTGGAACTCCTCCTACCAGGAGTCGATCTTCTCCTTCGCCAACAACATCAACACCCACGAGGGCGGCAGTCACCTCACGGGCTTCCGTTCGGCGCTGACGCGGACCGTCAACAAGTACGCCAACGATCACGGGATGCTGCGCGAGAAGGACGACAACCTCGCCGGCGAGGACGTCCGCGAGGGCCTGACGGCCGTCATCTCCGCCAAGCTCCGAGACCCGCAGTTCGAGGGACAGACGAAGACCAAGCTCGGCAACCCGGGCATGGCCGGCTTCGTCGAGTCGATCGTCAACGCCGGTCTCGCCGAGTTCCTTGAGGAGAACCCGACCGAGGCGCGCGCCGCGATCAGCAAGGCGATCCAGGCGGCCCGCGCGCGCGAGGCGGCCCGCAAGGCGCGAGACCTCACGCGGCGCAAGTCGGCGCTCGAGAACACCCACCTGCCGGGCAAGCTCGCCGACTGCTCGGTCAAGGACCCCTCGCTCGCCGAGCTCTTCGTCGTCGAGGGCGACTCCGCCGGCGGCTCCGCCAAACAGGGCCGCGACCGCAACACCCAGGCCGTGCTGCCGCTGCGCGGCAAGATCCTCAACGTCGAGAAGAGCCGCATCGACAAGGTGCTCGCGAACACCGAGATCCAGGCGCTGATCACGGCGATCGGGACGGGCGTGCGCGAGGAGTTCAACATCGAGAACGCCCGCTACCACAAGATCATCCTGATGTGCGACGCCGACGTCGACGGCGCCCACATCCGCACGCTGATCCTGACGCTGCTGTTCCGCGAGATGCAGGAGCTGATCGAGGCCGGGTACGTGTACATCGCCAAGCCGCCGCTCTACAAGATCAAGCAGGGGCGCCGCGAGCGCTACATCGAGCGCGAATCCGAACTCGAGGAGATCCTGGTCTACGACAAGCTCGAGAAGTTCGAGATCACCGACCACGGCGGCAACGCGCTGAAGCTGACCGAGGCGCGCTGGCAGAAGCTCGTGCGCGACGTGCGCCAGTACGAGCGCCTCTCGACCTCGCTGCGCTCCGTCCACGGGGCGGACGTGGTCCGCTTCGTGACGCAGGCCGCGATCCTCGACGCCGGGGCGGAGAACGCCGCCGACGTCGTCGCGCTGCTCGCCAAGGCGACCAATGGCGCCTCGGTGCACATCGCCGAGCTGATCAGCGAGCAGGACGACGAGCTGCTGGTCCGCGTGACCGAGCGGCGGACGGGTTTCACCCGCACGCAGTACCTGCGCCGTGCCCTGTTTGACTCCGCCGACTACCGCGGACTCGTGGCCGCGCACCGCCGGCTGACCGAATTCGCCGGGCAGCCGCCGTTCGAGGTCCAACTCGCCGACACCCATGAGATCGCCCTGACCTTCGACGAGCTGCGCGCAGCGGTGCTCTCGATCTCGCAGAAGAACGTCCCCGTGGTGCGCTTCAAGGGGCTCGGCGAGATGGATGCGTCACAGCTCGCCGAGACCACGATGGACCCCGCGCACCGGACGCTCGCGCAGGTCAACATCCAGGACGCCGTCGAGGCCGACCGCGTCTTCTCGATGCTGATGGGTGACCAGGTCGAACCCCGCCGCGTCTTCATCGAGTCAAATGCCAGCGCCGTCGCCAACCTCGATGTCTGAGCGCGCGCGCGCCGTCGCGGCGCTGATCGCAGCCGGGGGGGTGAGCGACGATGGCCGGTGAGGTGCTGTCCGGCGGCAACATCGAGCCGCGCGCGCTCGAGGACGAGATGCGCACCGCGTTCCTGGACTACGCGATGTCGGTGATCGTCTCGCGCGCGCTGCCGGACGTGCGCGATGGCCTCAAGCCGGTCCATCGCCGCGTCCTCTACGGGATGAGCGAGCTCGGCCTGGGCCCGACGCGGCCGCGGGCGAAATGCTCGCGCATCGTCGGCGAGGTGATGGGCAAGTACCACCCGCACGGCGACAGCGCGATCTACGACACGCTCGTGCGCATGGCGCAGGACTTCTCGATGCGCTACACGCTGGTCGACGGCCAGGGGAACTTCGGATCGGTGGACGACGACCCGCCGGCCGCGATGCGCTACACCGAGGCCAAGCTCGACCGTCTCGCGACGGAGATGATGCGCGACCTCGACATGGACACGGTCGACTTCGGGCCCAACTACGACGGCCAGCACCAGGAGCCGCTGGTGATGCCGGCGCGCTTCCCCAACCTGCTCGTCAACGGCTCCTCGGGCATCGCGGTCGGGATGGCGACCAACATCCCGCCGCACAACCTGCGCGAGGTGATCGACGCGACGGTCGCGTTCCTCGAGAATCCGTCGGTCACCAGCGAGGATCTGATGGCCCACGTGCGTGGCCCGGACTTCCCGACCGGCGGCATCATCCTCGGCCGCAGC
Organism: Solirubrobacteraceae bacterium; assembly: GCA_049522915.1. Lineage (GTDB taxonomy): Bacteria > Actinomycetota > Thermoleophilia > Solirubrobacterales > Solirubrobacteraceae > Palsa-513. The sequence goes on from JBEKNK010000033.1 coordinate 33,615, forward strand.
GGCATCCGCGAGGCCTACGAAACCGGTCGCGGCCGGGTGCGTGTCCAGGCCCGCGCCCACACCGAGCCGCTCAGCCACGGCAAGGAGGCGATCGTCGTAACCGAGCTGCCCTATCAGGTGAAGAAGGGCGGCGACAACGGGCTGATGGTGAAGATCAAGGAGCTCGTCGAGGAGAAGAAGATCTCCGAGATCTCCGACCTGCGCGACGAGTCCGACAAGCGCGGCATGCGTCTGGTGATCGAGCTGAAGCGCGACGCGCTGCCGAAGGTCGTGCTGAACAAGCTCTTCAAGCACACGCCGATGCAGACGACCTTCGGCGTCAACATGGTCGCGCTGGTGGACGGCGTGCCGCGGACGCTCTCGCTGCGCCAGGTTATTCACCATTACGTCGAGCACCAGCGCGAGGTGATCGTGCGGCGCACCAAGCACGAGCTCGCGCAGCGCGAGGCGCGCGCGCACATCCTCGAGGGCCTGCTCACGGCGCTCGAGCACCTCGACGCCGTGATCGAACTGATCCGCGCCTCACACGATCGTGAGCGCGCGCGCGAGCAGCTGATCGAGCGCTTCGCACTGAGCCTGATCCAAGCCCAGGCGATCCTCGACCTGCGCCTCTCGCAACTGACCGCGCTCGAATCCGATCAGATCAAGCAGGAGCACACGGACATGCTCGAACGGATCGCCGAGCTGCGGGCGATCCTCGGCGACGAGCTGCGCGTGCTCGCACTGATCAAGGAGGAGCTGCTGGAGATCCGCGAGCGCTTCGGTGACGAGCGGCGGACCGAGATATCGGCCGTCGAGGGCGACATCGACATCGAGGACCTGATCGCCGACCAACAGATGGTGATCGCGATCACCCGCAGCGGCTACATCAAGTCGCTGCCGCTGGACACCTACCGCCAGCAGCACCGGGGCGGGCGCGGCGTCAGCGGCATGGACATGAAGGACGGCGACTTCATCGAGCACCTGTTCATCTGCTCGACCCACGACTACCTGCTGTTCTTCACCAACCGCGGCAAGGTCTACCGCTCGAAGGTCTACGAGCTGCCGGAGGCCTCGCGCACCTCGAAGGGCCGAGCGCTCGTCAACATCCTGCCGCTGCGCGAAGGGGAGCGCGTCCAGTCGGTGCTCTCGACGCGCGACTACAGCGAGGGCCGCTACCTGGTCTTCGCGACGCGGGGGGGGATCGTCAAGAAGACCGAGTTCGGCGCCTACAACACGCCGATCAACGCCGACGGGATCATCGCCGTCAAGATTCGCGAGGACGACGAGCTCGTCGCGGTCCGGCGAACCAGCGGCGAAGACGACATCCTCGTGGTCTCTCGCTCGGGCCAGGCCGCGCGCTTCCACGAATCCCAGATTCGCCCGATGGGGCGCGACACCTCAGGGATGAAGGGGATGAACGTCTCGCGGGCCGGCAACCGTGTGCTCGCGATGGACGTCGCGAGCGACGACCAGGAGCTGCTGGTGGTGACCGAGAACGGCTACGGCAAGCGCACCGCGCTCAGCGACTATCCGCGCAAGAGCCGCGGGACGATGGGTGTCAAGACGATCACGCTGACCGAGAACAAGGGGGCGCTGGCCGGCGCGCTGGTCGTACGCGAACACGAGGAGCTGCTCTTCATCAGCGCGGGGGGCATGGTCCAGCGCACGCCGGTGCGCGGGATCAACCGCTACGGCCGCGCCTCGCAGGGAGTCCGGCTGATGAACCTCAAGGACGACGACACCGTCAGCGCCGTCGCCCTGGTCGCCGAATCCGATGAGGAGGTGGCGGCGGCGTCGCCGCCACCACCTGGCAATGGCGCCCAGCCAGGCGATCCCGTTGGTGAGCTGCCCGACGGGGTTGCCGGCAATCCGGAGGGTGGGTTGGCTGACGATCCGCACGGCGCGGCTGACGATCCGCACGGCGCGGCTGACGATCCGCACGGCGCGGCTGACGATCCGCACGGCGAGTAGGCCAGCCCCGATCGCAGTTTGCGGCACCAAGCCGGCCGTCGCTCCGCTTTGGCGGCCGGTGGGTAGCCACCGTCATCGCGGTTCGCTACTCTGCTGGCACCAGAGAAAGGAGGTGGTCCTCAATTGGCTGACAGTACTTGCGGGACTCTGGAGGTGGCCGGCCGCTAGGTCGGAACAGTTGGCTGGACCCGCTTAGCGGAATCCAACCCGGACCACCGTCGTACAGGCCGCCGGACCTCGTCCCCCCGGCACGCCGCAGCCCGGTCCTCGCGACGGGCCGGCAACGCGCCTGTGCGGCTCTGTCCAGCACACCGTTGTAAGCGCGAGAGGCACCTCGACCGGGGTGCCTCTCGTGCGTTGTTGTGCCGGCGGCGCCGGATGAGCGCGCTCAGGCGAGCGCGGGGAGGTAGGCCCGCCAGGCCGCGGGAATCGTCGGGCTCGAGACGTGGATGAAGATCTCGGCCCGCGGTTGGCGCGGCGCGCGGTGGGGGTGCATGTTGGCCTGCGCCGGCGTGCGGTCGCCCTTGCGGCGGTTGCAGGGCGCGCACGAGGCGACGATGTTGTCCCAGCTCGAGGGACCGCCCTTGGAACGGGGGATCACGTGGTCGACCGTCAGGTTGGAGCGGGCGCCGCAGTACTGGCAGGTCCACTCGTCGCGGGCGAAGACCGCGCGGCGGGTGATCTTGCGCCGGTGGGCGTCGCGCGGCACGCGCACGTAGGTCGTCAGGCGGATCACGAACGGGCGCGCGAAGGAGGCGCGCTCGGAGTGGAGCGTGACGGCGCCCTGCTCGAGCACCTCGGCGCGGGCCTTCAGCAGCAGCACGATCGCGCGGCGCACGGTGCAGACGTTGATCGGCTCAAACGTCGCGTTCAAAACGAGCACCCGGCCACCGTCGAGCCCGCGCCGCCGGTGCTCGCCGGGCGGCGCGGACCTCGCTGGTGGTGGGATTACAGCCGTTCCCATCTCGCAGGCGCGAGTCTAGCGGCCGCGGGCGGAGAACCGTCGGGGTCGCGACCGAGGTACGCGGTTGCATCTGCGTCGCGAGTCGCCGGGCCCCACCCTCCGATCGCGCCTCCCCAGCAGGGCCGGAGGGCTCAGACGCTGTGGTAGGAGCCCAGCACGCGGACCTCCTGGCAGCGCCCGCGCAGCCCCGCCACCGCGTCCGCGACCGCGCGATCCCCACTCGCGCCCTCGAAGTCGGCGAAGAACATGTAGTGGCCGAGGCCGATCCGGCGCGGGCGCGACTCGATTCGCGTCAGGCTGACTCCCCGCTGCGAGAGCTCGGCGAGGCAGCTGACCAGCCAGCCCGGCGACCCGTCGCCCGCGCCCCAGAAGACGATCGAGGTCTTGGCCTCGCCGTGCCCGCCGACCAGCGCGCGGATCGCTTCGCCGTTCTCGCGGCGCGCCAGCCAGACGAAGCGCGTCTGGTTGCCGGGCTGATCGTCGACATCCTCGAGCAGGATGTGGCCGCCGTAGAGCGATGCGGCGAGTCGGTTGCCGAGCGCGGCATGCGGGGACGCGGGGTCGGCGGTCACGCTGCGCACGGCGTCGGCGGTCGAGCTGGTCGGGATCACCTTCGCGCCGCCGAGGCGCCCGCGCAGGAAATGGGCGCACTGAGCGGTGGGTTGGGGGTGCGAGTAGACGGTCTCGATCGCCTGCAGCTCGATCGGTCCGGCCGCGATCAGGCAGTTGCGGATCTCTGACACCCGCTCGCCGACGATTGCGACCTCGTGCGCGTCTCCCGCCAGCGTGTCCAGCGTGACGTCCACCGACCCCTCGAGCGAGTTCTCGATCGGCACGAGCGCCGCGTCCACGACTCCCTCCTGCACCGCCATCACGGTGTCGTAGAGCGTGGGCAGGCCGACGGCCTGCGCTTGCCCGGCCAGCTGCGCCTCGAGCACCGCCTGGTGGCTGTAGGTGCCCTCGGGGCCCAGGTAGCCGACGCGCAGGCCGGCGGTGCCCCCGGCCTGCACTACCGACCCTGCGCGAGAGCGATGCGCAGGGCCTCCTCCTCTTCGGGCGACAGCGTCAGCTCGGGCTCGCCGGCGGAGACCTGCTTGGCGTAGAGGCGCGCGCTGTCGCGGTGGTGGATCGAGGAGAGCACGATGCCCGAACGGTTGGAGTCGAGCAGCGCGATCGACAGCGACTGGTGGCCCGACATCTCGTTGTAGGCGTCGTAGCGCACCAGCGCGTGATGGGTGATCGCGCCGTCGAGCCGCTGCTCGGCGATCGCCAGGCGCTTGTCGAGCCGCTGCCCGACGTCCTCGACGTAGTCGCGCAGAACGGTGAAGGCCTGCTGCAGGTCGACGCCGTAGGCGATCAGGTCGCGATCGCCATGATCGCCGAGGACCCTTCGCTGGCCGGCGCGCAGGCGGCGCAGCGAGATCGCCAGCGCGAGCGCGGCGCACAGCGCGAGGACCGCGAGGGCGGCCGCGACGATCGCGATCAGCTCGGTTGTCGAGACCTGCGTTGCGAGCGCCACCGCCGGAACGCTAGCTGGTGGCACGCCGGGCGGCGTCCAGGCGAGATCGCGGCAACGCGCGCGCCGCGCGAGCGCCCTCCGCTACCGCCCTCCGCTACTGCGTGAACTCGACGAGGAAGGTCTGGAAGTTGTTCATCTTGTTGGTCTCGCCCGGCAGCGGCACGACGCCGGCGGTCATGTCCAGCGGCACGTTGATGAAGTCGCTCGGGCTGGCGCAGGTCGCCGGCGTGATCACGATCGAGGAGAGATAGGTGTAGCCCGGCACCGTCTTGCGGATCTGGCTCGTCTTGGTCAGGCAGCTCGTGGACAACCCGAGCTTCTTGAAGTGGATCTCGGTCGTCACCGCGTACTCGGTGATCGTGCCCGAGTTGAGCACGTTCAGGACGAAGGTGGTGCCGGCGGAGGTGTAGGGGATCTTGTTGATCACGCCGCTGGCCAGCGCGGTTGTCGTGCCGTCCGACGCTTGCACCGAGACCCCGAGCAGCTCGTGCCCCGGCGTACCGCTGGTGGGCGCGCCCCCCAGCGAGGTTGGGACGAAGCCGAGGATTCGCTGGGCGACGTTGTTGGGCGCCAGCCAGCCGACGTCCGGCAGGAACTGGCTTGCGGGCGTGGTCTGGCCGCTGATCCCAGCCCTCGTGAGCGCCTGCTCGATCAGCGGCGCGACGCGGTCGGCGTACATCACGTCGGAGGCGAGCAGCTTCTCCATCTCGCCGGCGATCAGCTTGATCGCGTGCGTCTGTTGCGAGCCGTTGCCGATCGCCGTCGGCAGCTGCGTCTCGATTCCCTGCAGCGCCTCGTAGCGCAGGCCGAGCGCTTCGACGAAGTAGGTCTGCGCCCCGACCATCTGCGCCGGCACGCTCCAGTCCTCGGCCTGGTGGTAGTAGCCGTCCTCGAGGTTGACGTACTGCTGCAGGGTCGTCGGCACCTCGCTCGGATTCGAGGAGCCCAGGGCGCCGTCCAGCTCCATGAAGAAGGGCCCGCGGACGATGCTCTGCTCGTCGTTGACGATTGTGGTGACCTCCGCGTTGTAGTTCTTCAGCCCGGCGATCGCCTGGTGGTTGAGGATCGCCCTGACGGCGAGCACGATGATGATCAAGACCACGATGACGATCGCTGCGGCGCCGGCCCGGCGTATCAGCAGGGTGCGGTCATCGGTCGGGCCACGGCGTGCGCGAGCCGGCGGCCGGCGGGGCGGCGGCTTGGGCGATCTGATCGCGGTGCGGGGCTCGTCACCCTCGTCGAAGAACGACAAAGTTGGTTCCTTGCGGGACGTTTACGTCTGGGTTATTACCTCACGCGGCGCGCTGACGCGTGCTCTGCAACTTTCACATCATCGCGCAGCGGCGGGGAGGAGTGCTGGTGGCTGCGGCGAAGGCGCGCCTGTGAAGACGCTCCCGCGCCCGCTGGCCGCACCCGGCGGGAGCGCCCGCGCCTACCCGCCCGGAGACCTTGTACTGGGTCGCTACAAGCTGCTGGCGCAGATCGGCTCCGGCGGCTACGGCACGGTCTGGATCGCGCGCGACCAGGAGCGCCGCCAGCGGGTGGCCGTCAAGCGTGTCGCTCGCCAGGACGACGATCCCCAGGAGCGGGCGCGGATCGCACGTGAGGGACGCGCGGCAGCGCGGCTCGACCACCCCGCGATCGTGAAGCTGTTCGAGACCGGTGATGACGCCGGCGCGCACTATCTGGTGTCCGAGCTCGTCGAGGGCAGCTCGCTGGCGCAGCGCTACCGCGGCGGGGGCGTCAGCGACCGCGAGCTGCTGGCGATCGGCGCCGTGCTCGCCGATGCGCTCGAGCACGCGCACGAGCGCGGTGTCGTGCACCGTGACGTCAAGCCCCAGAACGTGATCGTTCCGGCGCTTGTGCTCGCAGGCGGCCCGGCGGCGAAGCTGACGGACTTCGGGATCGCCCGTCTGGCGGGTGAGAACGCGCTGACCAACACCGGCGATGTGATCGGCACCTTCGAGTACATGGCGCCCGAGCAGGCGCAGGGACGAGCGGCCGGGCCGCGCGCCGACCTGTACTCGCTCGCGCTCACGCTCTACGAGGGGTTCGCCGGCGCCAATCCGCTCCGCGGCAAGACCGTGGCGGCGACGGCGCTGCGGCTGGGAACGGAGATCGAGCCCCTTGCACACGTGCGCAAGGACCTTCCGCCGGCGCTGTGCGCGGCGATCGACCGCGCGCTCGCGCCGGCCGCGGCCAGCCGCGGCACGCTCACCCAGTTGCGTACCGCGCTCGACGATGCGCTGCGGGAGCGAAGCGCGCGGGGCCGGCGAGCGCACGGCTCTCGCCGCGGCGCCGATCGCATCGCCCCCGTCGTGCTGAGCGCGCGCGGCCGTTCGCTGCTCGCTGCCGCGGGCACGGGCACGGTCGCAGGCGTTGCGCTGACGGCGCTCCTGCGCGTGCACAGCGCGGAAACCGGGATCCTGGCCGGCGCCGCCGTCGCCGCGATCGTGTTGCTCGCGCCGAGCGTCGGCTGGCTGCTGGCCGCGCTGGCAGCGCTGGCCTGGCTGGGCGTCAGCGGGCAGCCGGGCACTGCGCTCGTGCTGTGCGTCGCGCTCGCACCGGTGCCACTGCTGCTGGCCGCGCGACCGTGGCTGTGGTCTGCGCCAGCGCTCGGGCCTGCGCTCGGCGTTCTGGGCCTCGCGGCGTGCTCGCCCGTGTTCGCCGCACGCCTGGGCGGGCGCGCGCACTCGCGTGCGGCGCTGGCGGCATTGGCCTACTGGTGGCTAGCGCTCGCCGAGACCCTGTCCGGGCACCGCCTGCTGTTTGGCGCGCCCGCGGGGGTGGCTCCGCGGAGCGCCTGGCAGGGGTCGCTGGGAGCCGCGTTCCAGCACGCGCTCGTCTCCTGCCGTGGCTCGTGCGCGGCGCGCGAGGGCGCCTGCGGGCGCTGGGGGCGCTGGCGTGGGCGGCGATCCTGGCGGGTGGCGGCATGCTGCTGGCGTCTCGGCTCGGCCTGCCCAGTCCGGCTTCCCCGCTGCTGATCGGCGCGCTCGCGGCTGCGCTCGCGTTCGCCAGCGCCAGCGTTCGCGCTGACCCCCACCAATCGCCGAACGTCGCGTAGCATGGCATCTGCCCGCGCGGCGCGCGCGGGGATGGCCGGCACCGATGAGTGTTCTCCGTACCCTCGAAACCAAGATCGCGGACCTCGTCGAGGGGGCTTTCGGCCGCGCCTTTCGCAGTGAGATCACGCCAGTCGAACTGGCCCGTCGGCTCGTGCGCGAGATGGATCGCCACCGGCAGAGCTCGCTCGCGAGCACCGTCGTGCCCAATGAATATGTCGTCTGGCTCTCGCCGGCCGATCGGCGCCACCTCGCGGCGATCGAGGCCAGCCTGATCGAGGAGCTCGCGACCCATCTGCTCGAACACGCGCGAGCGGAGCGACTTGCGCTTCCCTCGCGCCCGCAGATCCAGCTGCGCACCGACGAGCGGCTGTCGCTCGGTGAGTGCGGGATCGAAGCCAAGCTGGTTAACTCGCCGCCACCGCCGGAGTCGCGCCGGCGCGATGCGCCGACGATCCAGGAGGCGCTATCCGGCGAGGTGCTGCCGCGGGCCTATGTCGACATCGGCGGCCGGCGCGTGGCGGTCGACCCCGCCGGGGCCGTGATCGGACGCAGCACCGACGCCGACATCGTGATCGCCATGCACGAGGTTTCGCGTCGCCACGCCCAGATCACCCCCGATCGGGACGGCTGGACGCTGACCGATCTCGGCTCGACCAACGGCGTTCGGCTGAACGGCCGCCCGGTTGGCGTGCCGACGCGGCTGGCCGACGGCGACGTGATCGAGCTCGGCGCCGTCGAGCTGATCTTCGAGGTTCGCTGAGGGACCCGGGGGACGGCCCGAAGATGACCAATCTCGCACCGGTCTCGGTCGCGTTGAAGTTCGGCTTCCTGGTCGTCCTCTACGTCTTCCTGCTGTGGGTCGCGCGCAGCGCGTCGCGCGATCTGCGCACCGGCCGCGCCGTCGCCGCGGCCCAGTCCGAAGCGTCGACGGGCTTTCATTCGGCCACCGCCGCACCGCACACGGCGCGCGAGGCCCGGCTGGTCGTCGAGCGCGCGCCCGGGCACGCGCCGGGCATGATCTACGACATCGACGAGGGCGCCGTGCTCGGCCGCGGCGACGCCGCCGAGATCCGCCTCGACGACCCGTTCGCCTCCTCGCGACACGCGCAGCTGATCTTCCAGGGAGGGATCGTCGTGCTCGAGGACCTCGGCTCGACCAACGGCACCTACCTCAACGAGGAGCTGCTGGCGGGCCCGACGCCGTTGCACAATGGTGACCGCGTGCGGATCGGCGACAGCGAGTTCACCTACGAGGAGGGGTGATGATCCGCGTCGCTGAACACGTCGCGCGCACCGACACCGGCCACCAGCGCTCGACCAACGAGGACGCGCATCTGGCGCGCGCCCCCGTGTTCGTGATCGCCGACGGTATGGGCGGCGCCCAGGCCGGCGAGGTCGCGTCGCAGCTCGCGATCGCGCATTTCGCGGACGGCCTGCCGGGCGAGGACTCCGACGGCGCCCCGGAGCGCCTGGCCCGCGCGGTCCAGGAGGCCAACGCCGAGATCCACGCGCTGTCGGAGCGCGATGCCCGCCGTGCCGGGATGGGCACGACGCTGACGGCTGCATACGTCGGGGCGAGCGAGATCTCGATCGCGCACGTCGGCGACAGCCGCGCCTACCTGCTGCGCGACGGCGAGCTGAGACGCATCACCGAGGATCACTCGCTCGTCGAGGAGTTGCTGCGCCAGGGCCGCCTGACCGAGGAGGAGGCCGAAGAGCACCCGCAGCGCTCGATCATCACCCGCGCCCTCGGCCCCGAGCCCGAGGTCGAGGTCGACAGCGTCTCGCTGAGCGCCGCCGCCGGCGACGTCGTCCTGATCTGCAGCGACGGTCTGACCTCGATGGTGTCCGAGGCAACGGTGGGGGAGATCCTGCGCGATGCCCCCGACATCACCTCAGCGGCCGATGCGCTGGTGGCCGCGGCGCTCGATGCGGGCGGTCGCGACAACGTCACCGTCGTGCTGTTTCGTATCGAGGACGTCCCGGGCGCCGGCGAGCAGGAGGCGACGCAGGAGGAGAACGCGGCGGCGGCCGTGGCTGATACGCCTGGGCTCTCCACTGCGGCGACCGAGAGCCACGCGACCGCCGTGGAACACGAGGCCGCGGGCGCCGCCACCGGCCCAGCGCTCCGCGGCGGGGCGCCGGCGATCAGCGACGCCGCCGAGCCGCGGGCGCCTGCGCGCGCGTCGCGGATGTTCCACCGCCGCGCGCCGCGCATGCCGCGCTCACCGGCCGGCCGGCGGCGGCGCCCGCGTCTTGCGCGTGTGGCGTGGCGAAGCGCCGCCGCGCTCGCGGTCATCGGTGTGCTCGTGCTCGCCGGCGTGCTGGCGACACAGGCCGTGTACTTCATCGGCACCGACTCCCACGGGCAGGTCACGGTCTACAACGGCATCCCGTACACGCTTCCGGGAGGCCTGCGGCTCTACACGCAGTACTTCGTCTCCGGTGTCACGGCGGCTGAGTTGAGCCCGCTCGAGCGTGGTCGCCTGTTCAACAACGAGCTGCGCTCGCAGAACTCGGCGACGAGTCTGGTCAGCCAACTCGAGCTCGATCGGATTGCGGGCCAGTGAACCAGCCGATCGCCCGACTGTTCACGGTCGTCCTGGTGATGTTCGCGCTGCTGGTCGCGTTCACCTCGCGCTGGGCGATCTTCGACGCCAGCTCGCTGAAGGCCAATGTCGACAACGCGCTGCCCGGCCTCGAGCAGCGGTTCGTGCAACGGGGGGAGATCGTCGCAGCCGACCAGACCACGGTGCTCGCGGAGTCGCTCCGTCAGCGCGACGGCATGTATGAGCGCGAGTACCCGTTCGGCCCGCTGTTCGCAGCCGCGATCGGCTACTACGACCCCACCAACGGCCGCACCGGTCTGGAGGCGTCCCAGAACGGCGTGCTGGCCGGCTCGCCGGCGCAGCAGAGCTCGATCGCCGACCAGCTCGAGGGCAAGCGGACGAGCGGCGACGAGGTCGTGAGCACGCTCGACGAGCACGCGCAGCAGGTCGCCGAGACCGCCCTCGCGGGGCGCCCGGGCGCCGTCGTGGCGATGGTCCCTAGCACCGGGGCGATCAGGGTCTTCGCTTCCAGCCCGAGCTTCGATCCCAACCTCGTGAAGACCCACGCCGGCTTCGCCGCGATCAATGCCGCGCCCGACAGCCCGCAGTTCAACCGCGTGACGGCGGCCCAATACGCTCCCGGCTCGATCTTCAAGGTCGTCACGGCGATCGCGGCGATCGACACCGGGAAATACACCCCCGAGTCGATCATCAACGGCAACTCGCCGATCATCGTCTCGGGTCAGCCGCTGGCCAACGACGCCGGCACCAGCTACGGCAACGTCAGCCTGAGCGACGCCCTGACCAACTCGATCAATACCGTCTACGCGCAGGTCGCGCTCGGCGTCGGCGCGCCGACGCTGCAGACCTACATGGATCGGCTCGGCTTCTACAGCAGGCTGCCGATCGATCTTCCCTCCGACGAGGTCGCCGAGAGCGGCGTGCGCTTCCCGGGGCGTGCCGGCTATCTCCCGCTGACCAGTGGCGCCGACCTCGGCCGCGTCGGGATCGGCGAGGGCGGGCTCGAAGTGACGCCGCTGCAGATGGTGATGGTCGCCTCGGCGGTGGCCAACGGCGGTCGCCTGATGGTTCCCCACCTGACGGCGGCGATCGTCAACCCCGACGGTCAGACTGTGCGGACAATCGCTCCCCGGCTTTACAGCACCGTGATGAAGCCCTCGACAGCCCAGCAGGTGGGCGTGATGATGGAGAACGTCGTCAACGACGGCACCGGCACGGCGGCGGCGCTGGCCGGCGTCAAGGTCGCGGGCAAGACCGGCACGGCTCAGGACTGCACCAACCCGGCGGTGCCGGCGTGCGCGCTCAGCCAGGTTTGGTTCATCGCCTACGCGCCGGTCACCAATCCGGTGATCGCGATCGCGGTGACACTCGAGCACCAGAACGGCTTCGGCGGCTCGATCGCCGCGCCGATCGCCAAGGACGTGCTGCAGGCGCTCGGAATCGGGAGCAGCGGATGACCCTCCAGGTGGCCGCCGGCACGCTGATCGATGGCCGCTACCGCGTGATCTCGCGCGTGGGCTCGGGCGGGATGGCCGAGGTCTACTGCGCCGACGACGCCCAGCTCGGCCGCCGCGTCGCGGTCAAGCTGTTGCATGAGCGCTTCGCTCAGGACGAGGAGTTCGTCGAGCGCTTCCGGCGCGAGGCGTCGAGTGCCGCGTCGCTCTCGCACGCGAACATCGTCAGCGTCTACGACCGCGGCGAGTGGAGCGGCACGTACTACATCGCGATGGAGTATCTCGACGGGCGCTCGCTTGACTCGATCGTCCGCGAAGAGGCGCCGCTGACTCCCGAGCGGGCGATCGAGATCACCGAGCAGGTGCTGCGAGCGGCGCGCTTCGCCCACCGTCGCGGCGTCGTCCACCGCGACCTCAAGCCGCACAACGTGATCATCGACGACGAGGGCCGTGTCAAGGTGACCGATTTCGGCATCGCGCGGGCCGGCGCCTCCGAGATCACCCAGACCGGCTCGATCATGGGAACCGCGCGCTACCTCTCGCCCGAGCAGGCGCAGGGCCAGGCGGTGAGCCCGCGCAGCGACCTTTACGCGATCGGGATCATGCTCTACGAGCTCTTGACTGGGACCGTCCCGTTCGAGGGAGACTCGGTCGTCGCGATCGCGCTGCGGCATCTGTCGGAGCCCCCGCGCCCACCGAGCTCTTTCGTGTCGTCGATCTCACCGAGCCTCGACGCGATCGTGATGCGCGCGCTCGAGAAGAGCCCTGAGCGGCGCTTCGCCGACGCCGACGAGTTCCTCACGGCGCTCGAGCACGAGCGCGAGCGGCTGCGCCGGGAGGACGGCTCGCACACCGCGGCGCTGACCCCTGTCGCGCCGGTCGTGATGCCGCCCAGCGTGTACCCGCACCCGGCGACCTATACGACCCAGGCGATCGGCCCGCTCGGGCCGGTGACCGGTGTGTACGGAACGGCTCCCGCCTACTGGGACCCGAACACGACGGGCATCATTCCGCCCGGCGCGATCATGCTGCCGCCGGGCGCGCGAGGGCGCCCGGTTTGGCCGTGGGTGCTGATCGGCGCGCTCGTCGCGGCGGCGGCGATCGCCGTGCTGGTGGTCGAACTGCTGCACAAGCACGCCGCGGTCAGCAAGGTCAACGTGCCCTACCTCGTCGGAGAGTCGAAGGCCAGCGCCCAGGCGGTGCTTCAGGGAGCCGGTCTCGCGCCGTCATATCTGTTCGCGCCGTCGAAGGTCCCGAAGGGCACGGTCACGGCGCAGACCCCGAGCGCAGGCACGCGCGACCCGCGCGACTCGATCATCACGCTGACGATCTCGACCGGCCCGGCGACGCCGGCGAGCAGGCAGGTTCCAAGCGTCGTCAATCTCAGCGCGAGCATCGCAAGCCAGCAGCTCCAGGCGGCCGGCTTCAAGGTCACGCCGGTCAAGCAGCCGTCGCTCACGGTGGCCAAGAACACGGTGATCTCCACCTCACCGGCCGGGGGCGCGACGGGGTCGCGCGGGTCCTTCGTCGTCGTGACGATCTCGACCGGCCCGCCCAGCGTCGCCGTGCCAAACGTCGTCAACGAGCCGTTCACCGACGCCAAGCTGCTGCTCCAGCAGGACAAGTTCGTCGTCGCCAAGCCGATCAGGATGGTCTCGTCCTCGGCTCCCGGCACGGTGCTCGCGCAGTCGCCCGCGTCGGGCAAAGCGCCGCAGGGTTCGACGGTGACGCTGACGATCGCGCAGGCACCGCCGAATGTCACCGTGCCCAATCTCGTCGGAGCAACGGCGTACACGGCGAGTGCGCGGCTGGGTAGGCTCGGTCTGACCCCGTCGGTCACGATGGTGGTCAAGAACGTGAACCGCGACTACAACGGCCTCGTCCTGTCCGAGTCTCCGCAACGGGGCACCTCGGTGGCACCCGGGACGACCGTGACCCTCTTTGTAGAGGAGTACGTCCCGGCCGCGCCGACAGGCCCGACGGGGCCGACCGGCGCGAGCGGCACGACCTGATGCGCGTCGCCGTCCTCGGTGGTGGCCGCTCGTCCGAACATGCGGTCTCGCTCGCCTCGGCGGCAGCGGTGCGCGGCGCCCTGCTGGAGGGCGGTCACGAGGTGCTCGCCGTGCAGATCGCCCGCGACGGCCGCTGGCGCCTCGACGATCGCGAGCTGGAGCTGACGCCGGCCGGCGGCCTGCTGGGGGTGGACGTGGTCTTCCCGGCACTGCACGGCCCCTACGGCGAGGACGGGGTCGTGCAGGGACTGCTCGAATGCCTCGACGTGCCCTACGTCGGCAGCGGCGTCGCCAGTTCGGCGCTGTGCATGGACAAGGTCCGCTTCAAGGCGCTGATGGGCGCGGCGGGGCTGGCACAGGTGGACCACCGGGGGGTGCTCGACACACGCTGGCGCGCGGAGCGCGACGCGGTTCTGGCGGAGCTCTCCGAGCTCGGGCTTCCGGTCTTCGTCAAGCCCGCGCACCTGGGCTCGTCGGTCGGCATCGCCAAGGCACGCGACGCCGGCGAGCTGCCGGCGGCGCTTGACGGCGCGTTTGCGCACGACGCCCTGGCGATCGTCGAAGCTGCCTCGAGCGGCGTGGAGGTGGAATGCTCGGTGCTGGGCGACCTGGCGCCGCGGGTCTCGCCGCTGGGCGAGATCGTGCTGCGCTCGGAGTTCTACGACTACGCCGCCAAGTACGAGGAGGAGGGGATGACGCTCGTCGTGCCCGCCCGGATCGGCGAAGGGGCGGCCGCCGAGGTCGCCGCGATCGCGACGGAGGCGTTTGCCCGCGCCGGCTGCAGCGGCCTCGCCCGCGCCGACTTCTTCGTCGAGGGGGACCGGGTCCTGCTGAACGAGCTCAACACGATGCCGGGCTTCACTTCGACCAGCGTTTACGCAAAGCTCTGGCAGGCGGGAGGGCTCGCCTATCCGCAGCTGATCGAGGAGCTATGCGCCGTCGCGCTGGAGCGCCACGCGCGCGAGCGCCGCTACCTGTCCTGAGGACCCGCGGGAGCGCTCAGGCGTGCCCGCGCTGGAACAGCGTGAACTCGGAGATCGCAACGTCCTTCGGCGTGTGCTGGCGGTCGGGTCCGAGGTCGGTGATCCAGAGCAGGTAGAACTGGCGCTCGCTGACGGCGTGCAGGGGGATCGTCGTGGTGGGGGTGGCGGCGAGCCCATGACCGAGCAGGGTCCAGCCGAGCGCGGCCGGCGTGATGCCCTGCTGCTCGGTCGTCCTGGGGCTGTAGGCGGGGACGTAGTCGCTGCCCCAGATCTGCACGTGAAAGCCGGGGGTCGGGGTCTCGAGCACGACCTGGTTGACGGCGGCGCCCGGGGCGGCGTCGACGTAGAAGCCGACGCCCGACTCGAGCAGCGCCCCGGAGTTGTAGGTCGACGTGCGCCAGGACGTCGCGGGGTTCCCGTCGATCGCGTAGCCGACCGTGCCGGGATCCTCGGGGCCGGTGCCGAACGGGTTGTAGGAGATCGCCGCCGTCTGCGCGAGGTGCACCGGGTTCTCTCCGGGCGTGTTGGGGAGGTTCGCGGGCGCCGGCGTGCCGGCGTGGGTGTGCACCAACAGCAGGGCGAGGATCCCACCCGCCGCGAGGATCGCGGCGGCGGCGCCGGCGGCGACAGCGGCCGGATGGCGCAGGCGCAGCGGCAGGCGACGGCCGGCGCGCGGCGGCAGACTCCGCAGCACGATCGTGGCCTCGCGGCCCGGCGCGCTCGCCGTCCTGACCGCCTCGATCGCCAGCACCTCCTCGAGGTCGGCGATCAGCTCGCCGGCGCCCGCGTAGCGGCGCGCGAGATGCTTGGCCGTCGCCCGGTCGACGACGGCGGCGAGCGCCGCCGACACCTGTGGCCGGCGTTGCTGGAGGTCGGGGATCTCCTCGCGAACGTGCATCGTCGCGACCGCGATGTGGCTTGGGGCGCTGAACGGCACGCTCCCCGTCAGCGACTCATACAGCACGATGCCGAGCGAGTAGAGGTCTGACTGCCCGGTCACCTCGTGGCCGAGCGCCTGCTCGGGCGAGACGTAATCGGTCGTGCCGAGCACCCGACCACCGAGCGTCAGCCCGACCTCGTCGCCGCTGCGGGCGATTCCGAAGTCGGTGATCTTGGCCCCCGCCTCGGGATCGAGCAGGATGTTCTGCGGCTTGACGTCGCGGTGCACGATCCCCCGCGCGTGCGCGGCGTCCAGCGCGCGCGCCACCTCGATCGCGAATGCGACGGCCTCGGTGATCGTCAGGCGGCCAACCCGCAGGATGCGTTCCTTGAGCGTCTCCCCCTCGACGTACTCGAGCACGATGAACGGCATCCCATCGTGCTCGCCGGAGTCCAGCACGGCGACGATATGGGGGTGCTGCAGCTGCGCGACCGCCCGGGCCTCGCGGCGGAAGCGCTCGATGTGCGCGCTCTCTCCGCCGATCGGCGCAGCCAGCATCTTGATCGCGACGCCACGTTCGAGCACCGAGTCAAACGCCAGCCAGACGCGCGCCGTGGCACCCGCGCCGATCTGGCGCTCCAGCCGGTAGCGGCCACCCACGATCGTCTGCTGCGTCGTGCCCATCGCGCTTATTGTGCGCCCCTTGGGAACGGATCAGCGCGTGGCCCCCCGCGAGCGCCGGCCCGGCGGGTGATCGCGCCCGCCCGGAGCGGGCGATCCTCGTCGTGGCCGCGAAGCGGCCCCCTAGAGAACGACTCCCAATCCGGGCAGCGTCACCGCTCCACGCTCCGCCGTGACGCGGCCGATCACGCGCGCGCCGGGGTGGTGGGCGGCCAGCAGCTCGGCGGCCGCCGGCGCCGCGTCGGCAGGCACGACGGCGACGAAGCCGCAGCCCATGTTGAAGACCTGGTAGGCCTGCGCCGCGTCGATCGCGCCGGCGTCGCAGAGCCATTCACAGACACCCGGCACGGGCAGCGGCGCGTCGATCTCAAAGCCGATCGCGGACGCCAGTCGTTTGAGGTTCAGCACCCCGTCGCCGGTGATGTGGGCCAGGCCGTGGACGGGGACCCCGCTGCGCAGCAGGGCCAGCGCGGCGCGCACGTAGATCACCGTCGGCTCCAGCAGCGCCTCGCCGAGCGTGCGGCCGGCGAGCGCGGGTGGGCGCTCGTGCAGACGCTCGCCGGCGAGTGAGCGCGCGAGCGTGTAGCCGTTGGAGTGCAGGCCGCTCGAGGGCAGGCCGATCAGCGCGTCGCCGGGTGCGCAGTGCTCGCCCGTGATGATCGCCTCGAGCGCGACGGTGCCGATCGCCGAGCCGGAGAGCTCAAAGCCGTGGGGGCTAGGGTGGCCGCGGATCAGCTCGGGTAGGACGGCCAGCTCGCCGCCGGGGATCTCGATGCCGGCCAGCTCGGCTCCACGCTTGAGGCCGAGGGCGATCTGGCCGAGCGCCGCGGCGTCGACCCGCTCGACGGCGATGTAGTCGAGCATCGCGATGGGCTCGGCGCCCACGCAGACGAGGTCGTTGACGTTCATCGCGACGCAGTCGATGCCGATCGTGTCGAGCCGGCGCAGCGCGCTCGCCAGGATCAGCTTCGAGCCGACGCCATCGGTGCAAAGGGCGAGTCCGAGGCCGGGGGTGATCTCGAGGACGGCGGCGTAGTGGCCGGGCGCGAGCGCTGAGCGCGAGGGGCGGCCGGCGTCGATCGTGCGCAGGACATCGACGAGCGCGCGCACGCCGCCCTCGGCGACGGTGGTGTCAACGCCGGCGGCGGCATAGGCGTCGATCATCGCTTCGCATTCTGGCGCAGGCGGCGGATCACCGCCGTGGCGACCACGACGCGGTAGCCGGCGTAGGGGAGCAGCGAGCGTTCGCGACCGACGCGCGCGATCAGGCGGGAGCTCGCGAGCGTGGAGGAGAAGGCCGCGAGCGCGCCGGCGCCGAGCGCCGTCCACTCGGAGCGATCGGCGCGCAGCGCGGCCTCGCGGCCCTTCAGAGCCAGTGCCCCGAGCGTGATCGGCAGGCCGACGGCCGCGGCGAGCGCGTCTGATTCCACCCGCGAGAAGCCGCGCCAGCGGGCGGCGGCGCGTGTCGCTCCGCTGCGCGACACGCCGGGGATCAGGGCCAGCGCCTGCGCCGCGCCGAGCGCCACGCCGTCGCCGAGGCCGGCGTCGGTGCGGGCGCGGGTCGGGGCCCGGTCGCGGCGGCGGTCGGCGGCGGCCATCGCGAGCGCCCCGGCGCCGAGGGCGGCCGCGATCGTCGGCGGCGTGCCGAGGCGTCGCTCGATCGCGCGCTCCAGCAGCTTGCCAGCGAGCGCCGGAGGGATGCAGGCGATCGCCACGACCGCGATCGGACTGGCGGTGGGCGCGCCACGGCGCAGCGCGGCCGTGCGCTCGCGGCGGATGAGGATCAGCAGCGCTGCGGTGGTGCCGGCGTGAAGGGCGACCTCAAAGCGCTTGCGTGCCGCAGGGTCCAGTGCGTCGTGATCCCAGCCCCGTCGCCAGGCGAGCAGCGTCGTGTGGCCCGACGAGGAGATAGGCACCAGTTCGGCTGGGCCGTGGATGAGTCCGAGCGCGATGGCCTGACCGGGCGTGATCTGCGCGGCGGCTCGCGTTGGCGGCTCAGAGCGCGACGGGTCTCCTCCGGCGGCGGCGGCGGCGGCGGTCGAGCAGATACACGATCGCCGCCACGATCAGCACGAGCGCGGCGATGTCCACGTAGTGCAGGTTGCTCTGAACGGTGTGGTAGTGCGAGCCGATCGCGCGGCCGAGGATCCCCCAGAAGGCGATCCAGGGGATGCCGCCCAGCGCGCTGAGCGCGAGGAACCGCAGGTAGGGCACCTCGGCGACGCCGGCCGGGAAGGACATGTAGGCGCGCACCAGCGGCAGGACGCGGCAGATCGGGATCGCCTTGGTGCCGTGGCGATCGAACCAGCGCTCCGCGCGCTGCAGGCGCTCGGGCGTGATGTGGAGCTTGGCGCCGTGGCGCTGGATCAGCTCGATGCGCCCGAAGTAGCCGACCGCGTAGGCCAGGCTTGCGCCGACCATGTCGCCCAGGACGCCGACGAGGATGATCGCGATCAGCGTGAAATGGCCCCGGTAGACATCGAAGCCGGCGAACAGCATGACCGCCTCGGAGGAGACCGGGATGCCCGCCGAGCCCGCGACGAGGAGCAGGAAGATGCCCGGGTAGCCGAGGTCGTTGATGATCGTCGTGGCGACGTTGACCAGGGCGTTGGTGACCGACGCAAGCTCATACACGGCCGCAGAAGGGTAGCGTTGGGCACGGCGATGCGAGTCTGGGTAGACCTCACCAACAGCCCGCACCCGCTGGTGATGCGCCCGATCGTCGCGCGCCTGCGCGCCGACGGGCATGACGTATCGATCACGGCACGCGACTTCGCCCAGACCGTGGAGCTCGCGCGAGCGCTCGGCCTGCAGCCGACGGTCATCGGCCGCCACCGCGGCGCGGGGCTCGGTGCGAAGGCACGGGGTCTGGCATCGCGCTCGCTCGCACTGGCGCGCTGGGCGCGCGGGCGCGGCTTCCAGCTTGCGCTCGGGCACGGCTCGAACGACGTGACCGTCGCCGCGGCGGCGCTGCGCATCCCGTCGGCGACGATGTTCGACTACGAGTGGGCGAGCGTGCAGCATCACGTCAACTGCCGGCTCGCTCGCGTCGTCGTCGTCCCGGACGCGATTCCCCCCGGGCGCCTTGACCGCTACGGCGCACAGGGCAAGGTGCGTTCCTATCCGGGTCTGAAGGAGGAGTACTACCTCGCCGACTTCGAGCCCGACCCGGGCGTGCTCGACCAGCTGGGTCTCGACCCGCGTGAGCCGATCGTCGTGATCCGCACGCCGCCGGCCGTGTCGCTCTACCACCGCTTTGAGAACGAGCTGTTCGCCGGCGTGCTCAAGCGGGTGCAGGGAGCGCAGGCGGTTGTTCTGCCGCGGATCGAAGCCCAGCGTGAGGAGCTGCTGGCGGCCGGGGGATTCATCGTGCCCGAGCATGCGATCGACGCGCAGTCGCTGATCGCCTACGCCGACCTGGTGATCAGCGCCGGCGGGACGATGAACCGCGAGGCGGTGGCGCTCGGGACGCCGGTCTGGACGACCTTCGAGGGGCGGCTCGGCGCGGTCGACGAGCGCCTGATCGCTGAGGGGCGGATGGCGCGCCTCGAGCGCGCCGATCAGATCGAGCTCTCAAAGCGTGCGAGGACCGCCGGCGAGCGTGTGCGACGCGACCCCGCCGTGCTCGCCGCACTGCTGCTCGGCGCCGCGCGCGAGCAAGCTTGAGTCGACCGCTCAGGCCCTACAATCGGTGCAATGCGCCGACGGCTTCGTTCGGCGGCCTTCCCGCTTCATCGCCACTCGCTGCCGCAACTCGTGGTGGACGCCGGGCTGGTCGCGCTCGCGTACTACCTGGCGTTCTGGCTGCGCTTCGATCAGTCGCTTTCGGCACACGGCAACTACAAGCTGCTGTTCACGCGCACCCTGCCGTGGGTGATCCTCGGCACGGCGGCGATCCTCGCCCTCTCGCGCCTCTATCAGCGCCGCTGGCGCTACGTGAGTCAACGCGACATCGAGCTGCTCGTGCGGGCGCTGATCATCGACACGGTGCTGCTGGTCACGATCGTCTCGCTGGCGCATCCGGTTCTCGCCTACAAGCGCGGCGTCCAGAGCGCCATCGTGCTGCCGCTCACCGTCGTCGTCTTCTACTTCCTGCTGGCCCTGGTGTTCCTGACCACGGCACGGGTGCTCGCGCGAGCCGTCAACGACCGCCGCCTGCCCGGGCTGCGCTCGGCTCCGCGCGACCGGCGCAACGTGCTGATCGTTGGCGCCGGCCAGGGCGGGCGGCTGGTCTGTCAGGAGCTCGCGCGCAACGCCGATCTGGGGCTCCACCCGGTCGGCTTCGTCGACGACGACCCGCTCAAGCAGCGCCTTCGCTTCGAGGGTGTTCGTGTGCGCGGCACGACCCAGGATCTGCCGGCGATCCTTGACGACGCGGAGCCCGACGAGGTCATCATCGCGATTCCCTCGGCCCCGGGCGAGCTGCGCGGGCGCGTCGTCACGGCGTGCCGCGAACGCGGGATCCCGGTTCGCACGCTGCCCACCGTGTTCGAGTTTCTCTCCGGCTCGGTGAACGTTGCGCGCGCGGTGCGCGACGTACAGGTCGAGGACGTGCTGGGTCGCGAGCCGGTGCACATGGCGCTGGGCCAGGTCGGCGCCTACCTGGAGGGCAAGGTGGTGATGGTGACGGGAGCGGGCGGCTCGATCGGCTCCGAGCTCTGCCGCCAGATCTCGCGCTCGGGTGCGCGCAGGCTGATCCTGCTCGACCACGCCGAGGACAACATGTTCAACATCCTGCGTGAGCTGGAGGAGGATCGGCACGTCCCTCCGTCGGCACTCGCCCCCGTCCTTGCCGACTGCAAGGAGGAGGAGCGGATGCGCGAGGTGCTCAGCGACGAGCAGCCGTCGATCGTGTTCCATGCGGCGGCCTACAAGCACGTGGGTCTGATGGAGCGAAATCCGGTCGAGGCGATCCGCAACAACGCGATCGGGACGCGCGTCGTCGCGACGGTCGCGGGGCAGCTCGGCCTCGACGCGTTCGTGCTCGTCTCGACCGACAAGGCCGTCATGCCGGCGACGGTGATGGGCGCATCCAAGGCGCTGGCGGAGTGCGCGATCGACGCGGCCCAGCGCAACTTCCCCGAGACCCGCTACATGGCCGTGCGCTTCGGCAACGTGCTCGGATCCTCGGGCAGCGTCGTGCCGATCTTCCGCCGCCAGATCGCGGCCGGCGGACCGGTGACGGTGACCGACGCCGGGATGACGCGCTACTTCATGACGATCCCCGAGGCGGTTGCGCTGGTGATCCGCGCCGGATCGCTCGGCAGTGGCGGGGAGGTGTTCGTGCTCGACATGGGCGAGCCGGTCTCGATCATCGAGCTCGCCACGAAGATGATCGAGCTCTCCGGCCTGCGGCCCGGCGTCGACATCGCGATCGAGCTGATCGGGCGCCGGCCGGGTGAGAAGTTGAAGGAGGATCTCTTCAACCCCTACGAGCAGGCGGTTGCCACTGCGGCCGAGAAGATCTGGCTCGCCCGGCGCGAGCAGATGGACATCGAGCGGGTCGAGGCGATCTTCGGCGAGATCTCGCTGCTGGTGCTGGAAGCCGACGCGGTCGGGCTGGCGGAGAAGGTTGCTCAGCTGACCGAGCTGCGCGTCAACGCTCCCGTCGTCATCGAGTCCTCATAGACTGCGCGCGTTGATGGTCCTCGCGTTCTCTCTGCAGTCCGATGTCAAGTCGATCGGCGCCTACGCGGGCTTCGCGGCGATCATCGGGCTTGCGCTGCTCGTCCTGCTCTACTTCGCGCAGGCGCGCGAGATGCGACGGCTTTCGGATTCGCTTGCGGAACAGGAGGAACGGCTCCGCAGCGCCCCCGCCCGCGCTCTGACTCCCCGGCCGGCGCCCACACCACCGGCACGTGTGGTGCCCGCGCCGGCGCCCGCGAGCTCGCCTGAGGCCGCCGCCGCGCCGTCGGCGATCGTCGCGGTGCCGGGCGTGCGCAGGGTGTCTGTCGGCGCAGGCGGGGCACTGAACCCGGCCGCGCCGGGTGCGCCGGTGGCGGCCGTCGATCCCGCGGCCGCGACCACGGCGGGCGAAGCGGGGGCGGTCGCGGCGGCGACCGTGGCGGGCGCGATGGCGGCGGCCGCCGCGGCAGCGGCGGAGGCGCCCGAGAGCGACGCCGCAGAGCCAGAGGCGCCCGCACGCCCGCTGCCTCCGGCCCCAGCCCGCCGACGCGGTCGCGGAGCACCGAGCGCCGCCGTCCAGGGCTCTCCTGAGATCCCGAACCCACCGGCGGGGGATGGGCGCGGGGCAGCGGCCGGGGAGGGAGCACCGCAGGCGGAACCGGGCGGGGACGCCTTGCCGAGTGCAGCCATCCCGCTCAGCGCGAGCCCGGCCGCGACCGCCGAGCCGGTCGGTGACGCGCAGGAATTCGGTGGTCCCGCGGATACCCAGGGCGGATCGGCCGACCTCGGCCCCGACACCGCCGAGACCGCCGCCGTGGCGCCGCTCGACGCGGGCACCGTCGCCACGCTCGATCGCGAGGCCGGGGTCGCGCGAGCCACGCCGCCGGAGGTCGTCCCGCCGTTTGGCCCGCAGGCTGCGGTCGGCGCGCCGTTCACCTCCGGCGAAGCGGTCGAGATCTCCGCTGAGAGGATCGCGAGCCCGCTGTTCGACGGCGCCGCGGCGGTCGAGCAACCGCCGGCGGCGGATGAAGCCGCGGGCGCCGGGGAGATCG
The DNA here is from genome assembly GCA_049522915.1 of Solirubrobacteraceae bacterium. GTDB lineage: Bacteria > Actinomycetota > Thermoleophilia > Solirubrobacterales > Solirubrobacteraceae > Palsa-513. Next base: position 56,373 of record JBEKNK010000033.1, read on the forward strand.
GCGAGCCCGGCGAGGAAACCGGAGGACCGGAGGAGGGGGCGCTTGCTCCGTCGACCGCGGCCGGGGCGCGGCCGCGTTTTCCGCCCGCGCCGCGCGCCGCCGCCGTCGCGGCCACCGCCGCCGTCGGAGCCACCGCCGCCGTCGGGGAGACCGCGCCCGTGGGCGTCGGCGCGGCTGTGGACACGGCGGCCGAGGACGCCACCACCACCCGCCGCCGTGAGCTTCCGCCGAGCGAGGACGCCCACGACGCCGGCGCGCGCCCGCGGGGCTCGGCCCTGCGGCTGCTCGTCGCGGGCGCCGTGATCGTCCTCGTGCTGATCTTCATCGCCACGAAGGTCTTCAGTTCCGGCACGCCGGCCAAGGCCACCGGACTCAGTCCGTCGAAGATCACCGTCGCCGTGCTGAACGGGACGCACGTGCCCGGGCTGGCGGGCAGCGCCGCCAGCGAGTTGACCCGCAGCGGCTTCAAGCAGGGAGTGGTCGCGAACGCGCTCTCGCACGGCCATCACGTCACGCTCGTCAGCTACACGCCGGGCAACCTCGCTGCGGCGAAGGTGGTGGCGAAGGCGCTGGACCCGAACCGCACGCGGGTCGGCCCCGCCGACGCGCGGACCGCGGCCCTGGTCGCGGCGGCGGCCGGCGCGCCGGCGAAGGTGATCGTCACCCTCGGCAGTGAGTTCGTAGGGCGGTGATCAGCGCGCCGGCGGGCGCGCGGGCGAGCGACGCTCGCGCCGCGACGCTCGCGCGCGTCGTCCTGGCGGTGCTGGT